>JAHFDZ010000351.1 GCA_023248745.1 Myxococcales bacterium
TCTAATATTTGCGAGATTCGACTGCTGTTAACTGGAAATGCGTTCAGTATCTTTTGTACAGTACGGGTATGAGCCAAGCACACCTCCTCCTTCAGGCCGTCTACCAACAAATCAACCGAAGCCCGTCCACCGTGGGAGCCCTCATCCGGGTCACACCGTTGACCGGTGCTGCCATTCGCCAAGGGCTTCGTGCCCTTGCCAAGCAAGGTCTCATTGATCGCGGCGTTGAAGGCGAGATTCGCCTCACCCTCGCTGGGCTTGCCGTTGCCGTTGCCGGAGTTGATCCTCAGCCGGTCGCAGCCACGCGCCAAGCACGACGAGTTGCGTACGCAGCATGATGGGGCGTTACAGTACTCCCGTTGATACCCACTCAGACTCCAACGGTTCCGAGCCCCGAGGCGCACTACAAAAGTCGCCACGCGCAGTTGAGCATTGATGCGGCCTCTCTCGACCAGAGCAGTCGGCTTGTCGCTGCACTGCGCGTGGTGTCCTTCTTATTCGTACTTGCAGCGTTGAGCGTCGCTCCATTTGTCGGCCACTGGCCGATCTGGGGAACGTGGATCGCTGCGGGCTGCGCGGTTCTGTTTCTCTTCTTGGTCATTGTGCATGCAAGCATTGAGCGCCGCGCCGATGTTGTGCGCGCGAAGAGAGACTTCGCACAGCGTGGAATCACACGCGTCGTCGATGGTGCGCCCTCACGCCCAGAGGGGGCGGACATAACGATCGCTCCAACACATCCCTATGCGCACGATCTCGATCTGTTTGGGCCGCGATCATTTTCGAGCTGGCTCGATGGCGTGCACACGCGCGAGGGCCTAGCCGTGCTCTCACGTTCCTTGCTCGAATCGTGCTCGCTCGACGAAGCGCGCGCGCGTCAGCAATTTGTAAAAGAACTTGCCGATCGTCATGATTTCCGAGAGTCGCTTTCCGCAAACGCTGTCCTGCTTGCTGAGCGCCAGCCTGATGAAGCGGCGCTCGCAAAGTTGCTTGCATGGAGTGGCGGCGATGCTGAACCCGTCAAGCCCGTTGCCGTTTGGGCGACGGCCATCTTTGGCATTGTAACATTTGCGATTACGATAGCGGCGCTTTCGGGGGTGGCCGCGCTCAAGGTGCCCGCCGTTGCATTGGTTTCGCTCAGTCTGTTGCTTCGGGCGCTCACGCAGTCAACTTCACGTGTCGTTCTCGAGACCGCGACTCCGCTCGTCGGCACGCCAGAACGGTATGCCGCGCTGTTTGGCCTCGCCGCAAGACTGCCGCTTGAAAGTGGTAAAGGCCGTGAACTGCAAACGATCTTGACGAAAGGCGCTGGTGCCGAGGTAGCCGCGAAATCACTCGGCACGATCGGAACGCTGCTCGACGCGCGAGAGAACGGCCTGTTTCGAATGTTCATCGGGCCACTGCTTCAGTGGGATCTTCTGTGCAAGCTACTTCTTGATCGTTGGCGCGGGCAATATGGCAAGTTACTTTCCGATTGGATTTCCACAGCGGCTTCGTTCGAGGCCGCTGCTGCGCTTTCAACGAGAGCGTTTGAAGAGCCAGACGCCGTATGGCCTGAGTTTGTGAGTGGCACATCGTTCGTTGCTGAAGGCTTGGGTCATCCCCTCATTGCGCGCGCTTCCCGAGTGAGTAACAACGTTGTGTTGTCGGGCCCCGGTGAGGCTTGGGTCATCACGGGCTCCAACATGGCGGGCAAAAGTACGCTCCTTCGTGCAGTCGGTCTCAACGCCGTGCTTGCATACGCTGGCGCTAAAGTGTGCGCGTCAAAGTTACAAATAGGACAATTTGCGATCGTCACGAGCGTGAAGGTTGCTGACGCGTTGGCTGACGGAGTTTCGTTCTTCTACGCAGAAGTACAGCGCCTCAAACTCGTGCTCGATATTGCCGAGAAGGAGCCGACATTGTTTCTGCTCGATGAGATTCTTCGAGGAACCAATTCCCGCGAGCGCATCATTGGCGCGAAAGCCGTCATTGAGAAGCTGCTTTCGCTGGGGGCTGTCGGAGGCGTAAGTACGCACGATCTTGCGATCAGCCAGCTTGCTGAAAACATATCGCTAAAAGTTACAAATGTTCATTTTGAGGAGCAGGTGGAAGGCGACGTGATGCGGTTCGACTACATTCTGCGCTCGGGCGTCGTCCAGACGTCAAACGCACTTCGCTTGATGAAGCAGGTGGGCCTGCCGGTGCCAGACGCATGACACGATTGTCGCTCGTTAGGTTTGCGTTGCGTGCCGGAGCATTTTTCTGCTTTCTCATGTTCTTGGGCGGCGTGCTCATCGTGGTCGACTCGCCAATTGTCGGTGAAGGGTCATTGCTGGCCCCCTTTGTTCGCTGGCATCCGTTCCACAAAGGGTACGAATTGATGATCATTGTCATCTATTCGGTTTGGGGGCCGTACATGTTGCAGGCCGCGAAGAACCCAAGTGAAAATCGATTGTTCATCGACTTTACGTGTTTCGCGAACCTGGCTCACTTTGCTCTGATGTTCGTTCTTGGTGCTCTCGACCCACACGAGCACCAGCACATGTTTTCGGACACAGGAGCGCTAGGCGTATGCTCAATCATCCTTCTTTTTGGCAAAGGCGCCATTTCGAAAGAGGTGGCGTCGGCTTCGGTCAACTCGCAGACGTGAATCGCCTCCATACGACAAGCGTTCTTGGTATCGAGCCTCTGCAAAGCTAAATGTCTTCCGTGCTTTCTGCTTCACCCACGCGTTCAACGCCTCGTGCCTTCGCGCGAGGTGTTGCAATTGGGTTGACGCATCCGATCGTTTTCGGCGTGGCCTACGTCGGACTACTCGTTCTGCTCGCGCGTCCAGAAGTTGCACCAAACGATCCGTCACTTGGCTCGCAAGGCGCCATCATCGCGGGCACCATCGCCACACGCTATGGCGATGAAGTGCGCCGCATTACCGTTGCAATTGTAGCCGTTACAGTTTCATTTGGTGCGTTGTTGGGCTTGTGTGCTTCGTTGCTCTTGCGTCTTCGCGACAAGCTCTTAGACGCGCAAGGCGCTTTTGCCTTTGCGCTGCATGGGGCGTTGCTCGTAGTTGCGTTGCATTCGGCAATGACGTGGTACGCAATGGCGGAAGCACCTCAGCTCTACGCCGCGCACTGGTATGCCGCTGGCGGTATTCGGCGCACGATGCAGGTGCTTGCGACCGACACGCTAGGTACGCGAGGCACGCTTGCGACGTGCCTTGTGCTCGTTCTCGTCGTCGCTCTCGCTCCTTTTCGATGGGATGCTCGCGTTTGGTTGCGCTCAAAGAGGGGTGCGATGAGCGCCGCGTTCCTCGCAATCGCGTGCGTTGGCGCGGGAGCGCTATTGGGTCGCACAGATGCGCCGAGAGCAGGCGAAAGGTACTTGGCGCTCGCAAGTCGACCACCCGTAAAGAAGCTGAACGTTCTCTGGATTGCGGTCGATTCGTTGCGCGCCGATCGGATCCCCAGCCTGGCCGCGCCCAGGCTCTCTGCGCTCGCGACGAAGGGCGAGTTCTACGAACGCGCGTACGTCTCGATTCCGCGCACATTCCCATCCTGGGTGACATGGCTCACCGGAAGGCACGCGCACCACCACGGACTTCGTTCGATGTTCCCGCGCCAAGAAGAGCGCGCGACCAATTTCGATGCGCTTCCTTCACATCTTGGCGCTGCGGGCTATCAGACCGCGGTCGTGAGCGACTACGCCGGTGACATTTTCTCGCGCGTCGATCTTGGATTCGATCTCACAGACGTGCCGACCACAAACTTTCGTGAACTCATCCGTCAGCGCGCGTTTGAGAGTGAAACGCCTCTCTTGCCGCTTCTGCATTCGCGCGCGGGAAGGCGACTTTTGCCGGTGCTTCGCGAGTTCAACCAAGCAGCAGACCCGCGGATGCTCACGGAAGACGCCGTCAACGTCATTGATCAATTGCGCACGAGCGATAAGCCGTTTTTTGCAACGGTCTTCTATTCGACGGTGCACTTCCCCTACGCAGCGCCCGCCCCCTACTACCGAAAGTTTACGAATCAATCGTACCGCGGCGGATACAAATACCATCGCCCGGTAGGACTCGGCCGCGAGGATGATCCGAACGAAGATGACAAGAGCCAAATCCGTGCCCTCTACGACGGTGCCGTCGCTTCTGTTGACGAAGCGATCGGGACGCTTCTTGACGCAATTGCCGAACGAGGGCTCGCCGACAACACGTTGATTATCGTGAGTGCGGATCATGGCGAGTCGCTATTCGAGCAAGGCCGCGCGCCAGGTCACGGAGATCACTTGTTTGGCGACGAGTCGACCCATGTTCCGTTGCTCGTCGTGGGCCCGGGCGTCGCACCACGAAGGGTGGATCGATTGGTGCGAGATGTCGATTTGGCTCCGACGCTTTACGATAGGCTTGCGGTCAAGGCGCCTGACGACATGGATGGTCGATCGATCGACAAAGCATCGCCTCCTCCTGTGTTCGCCTATGCCGAGACGGAGCTTTGGTTTACCGAGCATGCCGTAGATCCGGGTTCGCGCATTATGTATCCGGGCGTTGCAGGGATCACTGAACTTGACGGACAAGATGACGTCGTTCTGCAACGCCGAGTGCTGGACCTTACAACCGTTGCGCGGCATCGCATGGTTCGCGACGAGCGATGGAAACTTGTCTACGTGCCAACGCGCACAGACGTCACGTATGCGCTCTTCGATACCCAGACCGATCCTGCAGAGGCAAGCAACGTCATTGCGAAGTTTCCGCAAGAGAGCGAGCGACTCAAGGCTGAGCTTTGGCGGTGGATGTTATCGGACTCGCGAATGGTCAAGTATGGTGACTACCTTGTGCCGCGCGAAGGTCTCGGTCGCGAGGTTGTTCGATGAAACGGTTCGCGTTCGAGATGGCTGTAGGCGCCGCGATCGCGTGCGGAGGGCTGGTCGTTGCCGCACGACAGATGAAAGCGCATGCGAGTGTCGTTACGCCGAAAGCTGTTGCTACGACAGTCTCGGCGCAGCCCCAGTCCAAACGCAACGATGACCGCGACGAACTCGCGATCCGCCTTGTCGATTTAGTTGGAGTGGCGAAATTCAACCTGGGAGATCGCGATCGCGCGCGTGATTCTATCGCTGGCTACCCGCGAAAATTTCGCTCGCCCTGGCGCAAAGGAAGAGAAGCTGAGCTCGTGCAAATGTTCGCGCTCCACACGGGTGGCACCGTGCGAGCGCCAACCCCCG
>JAHFDZ010000352.1 GCA_023248745.1 Myxococcales bacterium
TGAAGAAAAAACAGCTCTTTCTTCCTTTACCGACTTGAAGTCCTACAGGAAGTCCGAGCCGGTCAGAATGTGAGGCTCTGCGAGCATTATGGCCGAGCGCAGGAGGGACCGAAGGTCCGGACATCCGACATACCCATGCGAAACGTGCCTCGTTGCAAACGCAAAGCGGTGTTTTGGTGGTGCCATCCGACACACCCATGCGAAACGTGCCTACCGACTAGGCGAAAAGCGAACTGACCGAATCCGAATGGTGGATGCGGCGTATCGCTTCGGCGAGCAAGCGTGCAATCGAGAGCACTTTGATCTTCGGGTTGCCTTGTGCGGCCTCTGGCAGAGGCGTCGTGTCAGAAACGATAACTTCGTCGAGCGGCGAATCGGTAATGCGCTGCACGGCCGGGCCCGAAAAAACTCCGTGGGTTGCGCAAGCAACCACACGACGCGCACCAAACTCGCGAAGCGCCTTTGCGGCTCCGCACAGCGTGCCAGCGGTATCGATGAGATCGTCGATGATGATGCAATCCTTGCCGTTGACGTCGCCGATGATGTGCATCACCTCGCTCACGTTGGCGCGCTCGCGACGCTTGTCGATGATGGCGAGGCTTGCATTGAGGCGCTTCGAGTAGGCGCGTGCGCGCTCAACGCCGCCTGCATCGGGCGAGACGAACACCGCCGACGAGTCGAAGTGCTTGCGCAAATAGTCGTCGAGAAAGATGGGCATCGCGTAGAGGTGATCGAAGGGGATATTGAAGAACCCTTGGATCTGACCCGCGTGAAGGTCGACCGACACGACGCGATCGATACCTGCCACCTGGTAAAGATCGGCGACTAACTTTGCGGTGATCGGCGTGCGTGGCGCAACCTTGCGATCTTGCCTGGCATACCCGTAGTATGGAATTACGGCCGTAATCGAACCCACCGACGCGCGACGAAGCGCGTCGCACATCACGAGCAGCTCCATCACGTTGTCGTTTGCGGGGCTGCCTGTGGACTGGATGACGTACGCATCGACGCCGCGAACGTTTTCGTTGATCTCAACGAAGGACTCCCCGTCGCTGAAACGCGTCGTTTTACTCTTTGCGACCGGCGTTTCGAGAAACGTGGCGATTGAGTGCGCCAGGGCGGGATTTGAGTTGCCGGAGAAGATGCAGACTTTCTTGAACACGCCTGGCCTCCAGTCCATCGGCGCAGGCTCCGACGGGCGCGCCAGGTGTAACTCTCGCGCAAGACCGAGTCAAATGCGTTAGCGCCTTATTATCGCTCATCCGCACCGACGTCTGGAGCCCCGCTATTGTGCGGCTGGCCGTCAAGATCGACGCCAGCTGAAGCGTGGGCAACGCCCTTGTCAATCGCTCCGGAGGCACCCGGCGCAAGATGAAAGTCAAGCAACTTGACGTTCAAAAAACTCGCAGGATCGTTGGTTTCGAAATTGTTTGAGACTGACGCTTTACCACCATCGCGCTGGGTTATCTTGCGAACGATGTTGTTGCGAATCTCAACGTCGGTATTTGCAAATCGATAGTCGATCGAGCTGAAGAACTGACCGGTGCTGGGCGTGGGCGAAAAGACTGTGTTGTGCACAATCACAGAGCCACGCGCTTGATCGAGCTCGATGCCTGTATCGAAGAACGCATGATCGGCGAACACAACGTTGTTTCTAACAATGCCGCCGTAGTGGCTAATCGGCGAGACCCCGGGATACGGATCGTCGCTGTAAGTTCGACCCACGACCGAGTCGAGACCAAGCCCAATGCCGCGCGCGCAATTATTGATCACGTTGTTCTCGATCAACGTGTCTCGTGCTCCGCGCCAAAAGTGAATCGCGTGTTCGGCGAGGCCGGTTCCCGCGCAGTAGATTTCCTCGAACGTATTGTGCCGCACGACCCAATTGCGCCCGCCATGAACGTCAATGCCGCCGGTGTAGCAACCGCCAGGATTGGGTTCGACCTTCGTTCGCCCGATCGTGGTCATGCGAAATCGCGAGCACTCAACGCGGCCACTATCGACCCAAGCAGTTTTTGCCTCGTTACCGTTTGCCTTCAAGAACTGCTCGCCGCCATCTTCGAGAACAACGCCGTAGATCGTAATTCCCGAGATGGTGCTCGCGCCGGAGGGATACGCATGAATCGGATGATCCACTGCGCGCTTGATGGTGACGTGTGCAATTATAACATCTGAAGCACCAATTGCGATTGCCTCAGCGACGACGTAGCGCGCATCAAGCGTAACTTTCGTTGCGTCGTTCGACTTCGACCTGAGCGTTACTCCAGAGGTGTACATTTGGATCGAAGCGCTCAGATCGTATGTTCCGTCGCGCAGCACGAGAGTCGTGCCTGCCTTTGCCTTGCGAACAGTCTCCGCGAGCGTGGCCGAAGACTCCGGGCCTATTTCCAAGACGTCACCGGTAGCCGCTGGCCAAACTCCGCATTCTGTCGTTGCTACCGAAGCTTCGGGTGATGCGTCCGGCATTGCGTCGTTGCCCGCGAACACGTCGGCCACAGAACCATCTTGCGTGACCGCTATGCCTCCTTCGGACGCTGTCGATCCATTGTCAAGATCATTTACGAATCCTATCCCCCCACAACCGACAAACCCGAGAACACTTGCGAAGACGAATTCGGCGCGCATGCTCACGAAACTGAAACGGCGCGGGTGTCTTACCCAGTCTCGAGGCAACATCCCGATGTAATGAAACCAGTTACCCTTGAACTCTTTCAGTGACACGAGACACCCTTGAGCTGCTGCGAAGGTGATTCCTACGCACGTTTCGCCTTCTTACACCCGTAGAACTAGGGGCTATCAGGAGCAGAGAGCGAGCCAGAGGCTTCTCCACATCGGGGGATAACGTGCGAAAATATCAAATAATTTCAGCCTTTCTTTGCCTATTAACGGCCTCGTCACCCGCCTACGCGAGTGACTGTAAGTCCTTTGGCCAAGTCGCGAGCGACGCATGGAAAGAGTTTCGTGCTCGCGCGATCATTGATGGCTGCGCGACGGAAACGAGCAGCAAGCTCGCGCGCTACCACGCCTGTGGACTCGGCCGTTTCGTCACGAGCATGCCAACGCACATGGTGGGTTGGTACAACGCCTATGTAGGTAAGAACGGTCCGCTTCAACTCGGCCCCCGATCGTTGAGCTCCGACGGTCAATCAGGTGAATTGCTCTTCGGGGCAAGTCGTCGATTTGTCAGCACGGTTCCGATGTTCTCGGCGAGCACGCACGTCGCGCTGAAGAAGGTCTCTGGCAAGGCAAACGTCGCGGTAACGATCTGCGCGCTCACGGAAGATGGATCGTCAACTAAATTGACGGATGAAACAGTCGACGCGTCGTCCAAAGATTCGTGGCAGTGGACGTTCCCGAAGTTAGACAACGTGATGCTCATGGTTCGCTTGGATAGCCAATCGCCCGCAGCCAAATTCCAATACCAAATCTCAGCCGAGACCAA
The DNA here is from genome assembly GCA_023248745.1 of Myxococcales bacterium. GTDB lineage: Bacteria > Myxococcota_A > Polyangia > Polyangiales > Polyangiaceae > JAHFDX01. Next base: position 3,443 of record JAHFDZ010000352.1, read on the forward strand.
ATCCGATCAAGTCAGCTCGGCACCGGTTCGTGGTTTCGCAGATGTTCACGTGCATCAAATTTCCGAGCTCGGACATGGTGGCAATTGGTACGGCGGCCACCATACCGGATCTCGCGAAACCGCGCTGACATCGTGCACCGAAAGAGATCACGCGTGGGCACCCTTCATCCCTCCTGGCGAACGCATCAAGCACGGCAAGCCGCTCGTAGACTGGCCAGCGTGGGACGATATGGGCCATCACCAAATTTATCGCGACTGGTTGAAGAGCGCGCACGCTCGCGGACTCAATCTCATGGTGGCGTCTCCCACCAACAACCAGGTGCTCTGCACGGCGCTGAAGCTCAAATACCGCGCAACGATGGGCTGCGGAGATGCTGAGGCCGTCGAACGGCAAATCATCGCCATTCACAAATTCGCCGAAGAGAATCACGACTGGTACGAAGTGGCCCTCACGCCTTGGCACGCGAGACAAATCATCGCGAATGGAAAACTTGCCGTCGTCATTAGTCCCGAGTCGTCGGATCAATTTACGAAAGCGGGCGGCGATTGGCAGCACCAAGTCGAAAATTGGTATCGCATGGGCGTTCGATCGCTTCAGCTTGCACACCTCACGGACACTCCATTTGCCGGCGTCGCAAAACAAGGCGCCGCAGCGCTTGCGATTCCGAACGTCATCAAAAATCCGACCCATGCATTCGCGACCGATAGAGACGGTGAAAACAAAATCGGTCTGACCAAAACAGGAGCCTCGCTGCTCGACTTCATGGTGGCGCATCACATGCTCGTCGATGGCGCGCACTCGTCCCTTCGCGCATGGGACGACATCTTTGCGTACATGCGCGACAAGCACGCGTTTTATCCGGTCTACGATTCGCACTCACGATTTGAATCGCTCATGACACCTGACGATCTGAAGAGCGTGGGCGAAATGCGAATGACGACCGCGAAGGCTGCGTACATCAAGAAGCTTGGCGGTCTCATGGGCGTCACGACGCGCCCGCGACCCGCGATCGAAGTCAGCGGAGGCATCAAAGATAGTTGCCCGGGCTCGACGACATCGTTCGCACAACATTACTTACGTGCGCGCGCCCTCGGCATAAAGATGACGTTTGGTTCGGACTTCAACGGCTTCACAAACCAACTGAAGCCACGTTTTGGTCAAGAAGGTTGCACACCGAAGGCGCCCACAGCCTCATCGCGAAGCGGCCACACCTTTTCGCGCGAATATGTCGAGTATCTAACGAAGGGCCTCGCACACATGGGCTACTTGCCAGAAGTACTCGAGGATCTTCGCGAGCTAGGCGTCGACACGAGTGCTCTTGATAGTTCCGCCGAAACGTACCTTCAGATGTGGGAGCGCGCGTGGGCTGCAAATCGCAAGGAATCTATGTGAATTGCGGCAAATGAGGCCGTACCGTGTTTGCCGAAAGGGGCCAAACGTCCGCCTTTTCGTCCTATCTCGGGCGAAAATCGTCGCGACGTGCGCTGCGCGACGCAACCCGTGCTAAGGAGAGGGCCGTGGTGACTCTCGCGCGAACACTCTTGTTCTCATCGATCGCCATGATCTCATTACACGAAGGTTGAAGCGCATGGCTGAAGGCACCATCAAGCGGTTGACGGACAAAGGTTTCGGATTCATCGAGACGGGCTCGGGGAAAGACTTGTTCTTCCACATGTCCGCTGTCGAAGGCGTCCGGTTCGAGGACCTGCAACAAGGACAGCGGG
>JAHFDZ010000110.1:0-11107 GCA_023248745.1 Myxococcales bacterium
CGCTATGAATAACGTAAGAATAGTTGACGATTTAGACGATGAACTTGGCGATCTACTTCGCGCGGCACGCGACGAGACGGCGCTAACAACCGAGGCTCAAAAGGCCGCGGTATGGAGCGCAATCGGTACGTCAACGTTGACCGCAGCAGCCACGGGGACGCTTAAGTCGAGTGCGCTCAAGACCGTTGCGGCAAAATGGATCACTGTATGTATTATTTCACTTTCGGCAACGGTCGGTATCGTCCGGACCGCGATCCCGCGCGATGAAGTCGAGGCCGTCCACTCATTTGCCAAGAGTGTTGGGTCCCTCGCCCGCCCGCTCCTGCGCGAACGTCCTGCATTTGCAACCCAACAATACAAGGCGGTCGATCCACCTCAGACTGGGACTTCTCGTCAGGCCCAAGCTGCTCAGCACGTTCGGAAATTCTCAACGTCGCCCGAGTCGCTTGATGCTGAAGCGAAGCTTCTCGCGAATGCGAATGCTCAGTTAGAGCGAGGCAACGCGGCAGAAGCACGGCGTCAGCTCGAAACCTACGGCAAGCGCTTTCCGACGGGCCGCTTGTCGCTCGAGCGTGACGTGCTCGAAATTGAGGCGCGTAAGAAGCTGCACGAAAATGTCGCAGACTCTGTCGATGCGTTCAAACGAGCGCACCCCGAAAGTCCTCATGCGTCTCGACTTTCAAACTAAGCGACGCACGTACGCCTCAGCATCGTCGCCAATACGAGCGCAAGCGCGCCGAGGGCTGGTACTCCAGAACTCGATAGAAACGACCTTTGAATTCACCAACCCCATTGGCAACGCACTCCGTGCTTGCAAGCGCAGTCACCTTGGTGAGTGGTGCAGCCTCCGCTGACGCGAGCGACCAAACGATTGCCGCAGGTAGATATGCGTACTTTGTGTTCATAACGTCGCGACGTCGTAGAGTCTCGCGAGCAGGTTCACAACGTGCTGGCGGCGGCAGCCAAGCGCTGGCGCACGTTGGTTGGAAAGCGTGCATGTGCCGCGCCGTTTTCTAAGGCGTTTGTCACTCGAAACCAGTGTGTTCGTCTCGACGGGCGCGGTGCCTTGACCCCACCACCCAGCCGGGTACGTTCAAACGCTCCTATGTGGAGCGTTCTTTGACCCCCTTGCTCTTTGACGCAACGCTTGCGGCAGTCATCAGCTTGGTTGGATCGCTCTTCGCGGCCGGCGAATCGGCCATGCGAGGCATTCCCGAAGGGCGCCTCGAACATCTTGCGCGCGATGGACCCAACGCTGCCGCATTCGCAAGGTACCGCGCTTCGCCGGTGCGAATTAGCTCGCGTTGGCTTATCGGACGCATCGTCTGCGTTACGGCGGCCGCAGCGCTTGCGCACGAAGCCATCTACGTCACCGGGGCTCAACGATTCGCACTGTGGGGATCGGTGCTGGGATCCGTCGCGATCCATGGAACACTTACTGAAACGCTTGATACGCTTGCACGTAGGCGTGCCGAAATTGTGGGTGCACTCGCGCTGCGCTTCCTGCGTCCCCTTGAGTTTTTGCTCATCCCACTTGCCGGTCCGTTCGCATTGCTCGCGCGTGCGATTGGTCGAAACGTGCCAACGCATCCTCGCATCACCGAACATGAGGTGACTTGGGTGATTGACGCTGGGCAGAAATCGGGCGCGATCGATCGTCAACCTGCTGAAATGATTCGCAACGTCCTCGACTTCAAAGACCTCGAAGCGAAAGACGTGCTCGTCCCAAGGCCGCGTGTGCGAAGCCTCGAAATTGGCCAACCGCTTCGCGAAGTCTTTTCGGTGGTCGCGAGCGAAGCTCACTCTCGATACCCCGTCTATCGAGATTCACCTGACAACGTCATTGGGTTGCTCTACGCGAAAGACCTCTTTCAGGTCGTCGAAGACGACGCACTGGATACGCGCACACTTGGTTCACTCCTGCGTATCCCTGTGCTTTTCGTGACCGAAGGTGAATCGCTCTCGAAGATCCTGCGTGAAATGCAACTAAAGAGGTCACATTTAGCAGTCGTCGTCGACGAGTTTGGCGGCGTTAGCGGTATTGTGACGCTCGAGGATATTCTCGAAGAGATCGTCGGTGACATTCGCGATGAGTACGACGTTGATCCACCGATGCTCGACTTACCCGACGGCAACGTACTCGCCGATGCAGCGGTTTCGCTCGCAGAGCTCTCGCGTAAATTCGATCTGTCAATGCCCGACGGTGAGTTCGAATCTCTCGGCGGGCTTATCGTCAACCATCTTGGCTATGTTCCCTCGGTTGGCGCCACGTTCGAGATCAGCGGCCTAAAGCTCGTTGTGCGAGAAGCTGACGAACGTCACGTGATGAAGGTCGAAATCATCAACCCTAGAATTCCCGACGATGAGCACGCGGCCTAAGTTCGCTTGGCTCGCCGGCGGGACGCATAGGCCGCCTATCGATGCTGACCTTGTTTCGATCACCTGTGCGACTCACCTCGGCTTTTCGTCCGACTCATTCTTCACCGACGATGCACACGGGGCCGCGCTTCTTGCGGACGTGCTCGCAAAAATAGAAATTGGCGCAGCGATGCTCGTCGTGCCGTCAACGTTCAAACGCGCAAGTTCGAGCTGGCTCGGGCGAATGCTGGGTCGCGAAGGTCCGAGCGCGAGCAGGGCACTGCGTTGTACGGCACTACGACTTGCGGGCTACGAAATAGTTCAGGTGATTGACAACGCGAGCCACGATGCGATCGTGGCCCGCAAGTCATGATGCGAGCGTCACTGCACTTGAGCGAGAGCTTCTGACAGCTTTACTGCGCGTGCGACGATGCCCACTTCTGTCTCGGCCTCGAGCAAGTCGCTACCGGCCGCGGCCTTATCGGGTCGCACTTCGTTGCGCAGGTTGCTCAGTTGCCGAATCAGCTGAGCGATTTCGCCCTGCGTTTCGCTTGGGCAAACCGCATTAAACGAAATGGGGTTGATGGGAAGCGCGGCTCCCTTTTCAGGCCCAGGCCACTTGGCTTCCGTTAGGCGCCCAAGCTTGGTTGGCTGTCCTTTTTCATCCGAGAACGCAAGCTCCGCTGGGAGCTCGGTAACCTTTATCGGAGCCGCGAGGAGCGAAATGAACATGCCCTTCTGAAGCGTATTTTTGTCGAGAACAACGACTTGCTTGAAGTTCGATGCCGCGGGTCCTGCGGCGAGCTCGGCCTTGATGGACTTTTCGAGGCGCGAAAGCAACTTCTGCACGAACTCGCGCTTGTCGTTGACCGCTTGAACACGAGTCACGAAATCGACGAGCAAGCCCGTTGTTGCGCTTGGGAACTTGCTGAATCGACGCATCGCAAGCTCATCGCCACCGAAGGCAATTTTAAGGTCGCGAAGTTCGGTCGGAAGCGAGTCGGGAAACTTGCGATCCCGAAGAAGCGCCTGGCGCCCCGCCTCGAGCTTGTCGGCAAGCGTCGCTGCTTGCGTCTTTGCGACATCAACCTTCTTTTTGAGGTCGGCGGCGTCCGAGACGCTCTTTTTGACGCCGCTGTTTGTTTCGTAGCCCGTCCCGCTCACAAACCCGAGCGCGATGCCAACCAGCGTGCCGATCACAATGATGGGCCGCATGCCCTTCTTGGCCGAGTCGCGTGCTTCGCTAATGGCCGACTCGTCAATTTCGATCCGTTGAGGCTCGGGAGGCGGTGGGGCCGCTTCACGGTAGGGTGAATCGGTCGGAAGGCCGGGCAAGCCCGTTGGAACCGGTACACCGCCTGGCGCTCCGCCCATGCCCGGAGGAGGTACAGGAACACCACCAGGAGGCGCCGAAGCACCGCCGCCGACCTTCTGAAGGCGGCTCTTGAGATCGATCTTTGGCTTTTTCTCTTCCGACATGCGCGTCTCCGGCGGGACAACCCCCGCTTGCGTAGGCGGGCAAAGTACGAAGATTCGGCCACTGATGTCAACGAAGCGCTCAGGGAAACGGCTCACCAATGACCCGCATGACGCGTCTTGACGAAGTCTCGAGAGTTCGCCATTGAGATGCTACGCATGCACAACACGATGGACCAACTCTCTGCACACCTCGATCGAGGCTGGGATCTTGCGCAACGAGGTGACGGTCCTGGCGCGCTCGCGTGTGCCCGACGCGCACTCGAAATCGACCCTCAATCGCCCGAAGTTCATAATTTATTGGGGTTTTCCTCGGCACTAGCAGGCGAGGCCGAGGAAGCGATTGAGCATTACCGCCAAGCGCTGGCGCTCGATGAGACCTATTTTGAGGCCATGATCAACGCCGCAGAGCTTTTGGTGTTTCCGCTAGGCGACGTTGAGGGGGCGATTGCACAACTCGACGATGCGCTCGAATTCGCCATGAACGAGGACGAAATTTCGGAGTGTTTGCTCCTTAAAGCGGAAGCACAGTTGACGCAGAGCGACCTCGAAGGCGCGAAAAAGACACTGGCAGCCGTTCCAGAAGCAGCTTCGCAGCACGAGCACCTCGTCTTCACTTTGGGACGCCTTCATTATGAGTTGGGTCAACTCGATTGCGCGGCGCCTCTCATTCAAACGGCCATTGAGAAACAGCCACATCTCGCAGACGCTCACTATTACTGGGGCCTTATTTGTGACGAGCGCGGTGACATTTCGAATGCGACACAGGCATTCCTCAAGACGCGCATGTACGACCTCGAAAGGCCGCCGCCACCATGGTCGCCTTCGCCAGAACAGTTCTCAATTATGGTTCGCAATGTCGTCGAGCGACTCGACAAGGTACTCGCACCGTTCGTTCGCGAAGCCGAGGTCTACATCATCGATGTGCCTGGCGCGGAGCTGGTCGTCGACGCCGTCGATCCGCGAACTGAGCTCATTCTCGATCTTCCGCCAGAAGGTAAAGAACCTGGACGAATTGATACGGCGCCGACGCGCAACAAGGTGCGCATTTTCATTTACCAGCGCAACGTCGAACTCGCCGCTGGATCCCTTGAGGGCATCGAGGACGAACTTGCGCGCGCACTCGAACAAGAGGCGACACAAGTACTCGTCGAAAAGAAGAGCCCGCCTACGAGTGTGCTCAACTGATCATGGAACGAACGTCGCGTTAGTCGACCGTACCGGATACCGCTCGAAACTATGCAGTTGCCTGGCAGCTTGCTCGGTTGGATATCGTGGTGCAGCGCTATGGCTGAATTGCCTTGGGTAAGCAAGCGCGTGGTGCGACCCTTGTCGCCCCTAGCCCGAGGAGCCTGCCTTGCGTGAACTATTGATGCCATCGCGTCCAATCGTCGTTCTTGGCTGTTTCGTTGTTGCGGCCTGCAGTCCTTCTCAAAGCCTTCCCGAGGGCGGTGTCGCCGATGCCTCGATCAACGACGACGCGGCTGTTGTTCACGACGCCTCAACCGACGGAGCGCTGAAAGACGCATCGCTTGACGGTTCGATTCCCGACGCGCTTGCCGATGGTGGCAGCGACGCTCAGCAAGAAGGTGGACTCGATGCAAAAAACGACGTGGCCTCCTCGGACGCGAAGATCGATTCGAGCGCGGATGCAACGTCTGATGCACCCGTCACGTGCATTAATGATCAGGCACCCAACACGAACGTCGTAAAAGGCCCTCAATCAACCTCACCACCGAGCGACAACGACTCGACATTCAACGGAACGTCGATCGATCCGACAAACGCAGATCGTGTGCTCATCGGAAGCGAGCGCAACGGAATGGTCTTGACCGAAGATGGTGGCGGCACTTTCGTCAGAAGACGTCAGGGGATTCGCTATTGGAACGAGCCCGTACAAGGCGACTACTACGCCGAAGCTTGGAGCTCCGTCATCTCGCCCTTCTCGTCGTCCACAATGTGGGTTGCTATGGCCGATTCGCCGGGACCCGTGAACGGAAACTATCCGAGCGCAGTTGCGGGCCTCTACCGCTCAACGGACAACGGACTCACCTGGCTGCGATCGAATTGTGGCTTCACGAACAGCAAAACCGCATCCGTTGTGTACGTCGGTGACAGCGCGGTCAACATGGTTGCAGGCATTGGCTCGGGCAACACGTCGATCCCTAACCTGACACCAACGTACTGGGGCGGCGGTCTCTTCGTGTCGAAAGACGGAGGAACGACTTGGACACAAACCTATGCGACGACACAAGGACGCGTCGAGTTCAGAAAGATAGTCGTTCGCGGGACCGGAGCGTCGCGCGTTCTCATCACGTTGGGCGTTGGCGTTGAGGGCTCTGCAAGTACGGGTTTTTTGCGCAGCACCGACGGAGGCAACACGTGGGCCAAATTGCCTGTCGCGCTTGAGGCCGAACTCATTACGAATTTCGACGTGTCGACGGATGGGCAGACGATCTACGCGCTCAACGGCGATGAGTTTCAAGACGTTAAGTTCCATCGCTCGAGCGATCAGGGAACGTCTTGGACAAGTGTCAAACCGAACATCGGCACAGGGCCGGTCAACTCGCGGATCGCGGTTGCGATATCGCCATCGGATACGAACCGCTTCATCTTCTCGGTAACGTCACCAAACGATCTCTACATGTCTACCGACGGAGGCGTCAGCGCGACGAAGGTGATGAGCGCACTCACAGGACAACGACGCATCGGATGGATCGCCTTCGCTCCGTCCAATGCCAATCGTGTGTACGCGCTCTCGACGGACGGTGCAGAGTTCGTTCGTTCTGATGATGCAGGCGCAACGTGGTCGTCGAAGGCGGTGCTTCGAACAACAGTGTTCACGCAACCGTAGCGTGGCTATCGATCGCCCAGCCCCAGCCTCAATCTTGCGAGCGGTTCGATATCGAGCTTGCCCGTCGCAAGAAGAGCATCGATCAATTTTAGCCCCAGCCTTGCCAAGTCGAGGAGCTGCCTGACGCGCTCACGTTGCAGCTTGGTTCGCTCGTTGTCCTTTGCCTTGTCGAGGAGCTGCAGCGCTTCTTGTAGTGCATCGATTGCGGATACAATTTCGGTTCGCTCGCGCTCGCTAAAAACGCGCGAGACCATTTTCCAGAGCTGCGTTTCGGCGGAGAAAAAGTCGCGACGTTCGCCTTGGATCCACACCTTGCGCACCACGCCCCAACGTCCTAGCTCGGTAAGGGTCATGCTCACCGCACCGCTCGAAATCTTCAGCGAGTCGCGTAAGTCATCGGCGCTGAGCGGATCGGTCGATAGGTAAAGCACGGACCAAACACGACCCATGTTGCGCTTGAAGCCCCAGAATTCGATGAGGCGCCCAATGACGTCGCTCACCAGCAATTCGGCGGGAGTTAGCTGCATGATGAGATCGTTATACCGCGTTCCGATCGCAGTCACTTACGCATCGATTCGAATGCGCTCAGGAACGCAAAAAGTCTCTCAGCACGAGCGCGCTGACAATTGTGCTGCGATACCTGCCAGCATGCGTCGCGCTTGCGTGTCGGGAAGGCCGCTGAGGCGCTGTTCGGCACGGGCGCCAAACTGCCTCGCAAGCGTACGAACCCGATCGGCCGCACCGGTTGCGACCACTTCACGAGCAAGCATTTGCGCGGCCTCCCCGTCACCTGCAACGGCCAATTCCACTTGCGCCAACAATGACGCGTTCGACTCCAGCGCATAGATGAGTGGCAGCGTCGCCTTCCCGTCTGCGAGGTCGGCGAAGAGTGATTTGCCCGTCATGTTGGCTTCTCCTGCGTAGTCGAGCACGTCGTCAACGAGCTGAAACGCCATCCCAAGATCCGCGCCAAAGTTGCCCAACGCATCGATCGCTTCGTCGCTGCCGCCTGCTTCTCGCGCCCCAGCCCGCATTGCCCACACAAAGAGCGCCGCAGTCTTGTGTTCGATGATCTGAAAATAGGTCACTTGCGTCCCATCGAATCGTGATCGTCCTCGTAGCTGAAGCACTTCACCATCCACGAGCTTTCGCAGCGCTTGCAGGAGTTCTCTTAGTGTCACCTGCGACGCACAATTTTGCGTCCGCTCGAGCGCATGCGTCAGCAGCAGGTCGCCAGCGAGCACGCTCACAGCGTTGCCCCAAACGCGACGCGAGGCGATTTGCCCACGACGTTGGTCCGCATCGTCAATGACATCGTCATGCAGGAGCGTCGCGAGATGCACAAGTTCAGACGCACTCGCGATTTCGCGAATTGGTTCCGTTACTTGACCACAACATCGCGCACTTAGGAGTACCGCGAGCGGCCGAATGCGCTTCCCTCCCGCTGCAAGCAAGTGCGCCGCAGCGTCGGTCGCTGGCACGGCGCCCGCCTGAACGACCGCAACGAGTGTCGACTCCACGTCTTCAAGCGCCTTACGAACCTGACCGTCAATCTCGCTCAGACGCTGATGCGCGAGGGCACCTTTGACTTGCGTCTCGGCAGTCGCTCGCAACATGGCGACCGCGTCAATAACGGACGGCGAAAGTGCATCCATGCTCAACTCCATCGAATCTTTCAAATATTATTGAAAGATTCGTGGGTGAGGCGCTTGCGAAAGTCAAGCGCCGAACGCCGTTGACCCTCCACAAATAGACAGCGCCTGCCCCGTAATCCCCGAAGCTTCGGCACTTGCGACATAAACGACGAAGTTTGCAACTTCTTCCGGATCGAGGAACCGACCGAGCGGAAAACGCTGCGTCGCGGCCGCTTTTGCGGCTTCTTCCGAGCTGCCAGTCGCCTGCGCGATGGATCGGATCCCCTCGGCAGCCATCTCGGTATCGGCCCAGCCGGGACAAATCGCGTTGCAGGTGATGTGACGTGGGCCCGCTTCGTGCGCAACGGCTCGCACAAGGCCCAAAATACCCGCTTTGCTTGCGCAGTAGGCGCCGTAACCGGGTACGCCGAACTTGCCAAGAACGCTGCTCATCGCAATCAACCGTCCGCCTTCGCGCATCACGTGAAACGCTGCATCAAACGTATTTATGGTGCCCAAAAGGTTGGTGTCGAGAATCGCTTTCGAGCGCTCGATCGAACCTGGCTCGCCAAGCGAGGTGACGCCTGAAATTCCAGCGTTTGCGATTGCGATGTCGAGTCCGCCAAACGCGGACACCGCGCGCTCAACGGCCAGCGTCAATGTCGCGGGATCGCGAACATCACCGACGAGGTGTCGAGCCTGACCGCCGCCATACACCACTTCGCCAACCGTTTCACCGAGGCCCCGCTCATTGCGTCCCACAAGCACCAAGGAAACGCCGCGTGCGCCTAGAAGAAGCGCAATCGCTTTGCCTATTCCACGGCTCGCACCCGTTATGACGGCGACCTGGCCGGAAAGAGACCTCTTCCTTTTTTCCATGAGGCAGAGCATAGACAATCCCCGCCGTATGAGTTCGCAAGACACCCCACCCATTGCCGTGAAACGCGGGCGTCGGCTGGGCCTTGTCTTGCTTGGCCTTCTTTCGGCAGCGTTTATCATCGCAAGCACGGTGCAAATTGCGACAGGCGCCTTTGGAGGACCGGTCATTCTCAAGACCCTTCCGCCCGTCTGCGAAGCAACGGTACAAAGCGCCGAAGCCTCGTTTCGGCAGGCGTTCCTTACCTCGCTCGATGCTGAGCTGGGCAAAGAGCTCGAAACCTACGACAAGAGCACCGCGCCTGTCGTCAAGTTACTTAACGAAACAACTCTCCAAACATGCGGACCCGGTTGGCCCACCGTCCTTCGCGCAACGATCGAGCTTCATAGCCAAAGGCGTGCTCTTCTGAACGAGCACCTTGAAACTGTCGTGCCCCTTGAGCAAGAAGTGAAGCGCCTGTCGTCGTCGCATCGTCAATCTCCGGAACACTAACTATGACTGAATCGACCCCTCCGCCAAGCTTCGACCAGCTTCCACTCAATCCCGACACGCGCAAGGCGCTCACCGCGATGGGGTACGTTCATCCAACGCCCGTTCAGATCTCGGTGTATGAGCCCGCTGTTCGTGGAAAAAACCTGGTTGTGCAAGCGCGCACGGGAACCGGCAAGACGACCGCATTTGGCCTGCCACTCATCGACAGCTTGATCCGAAAGAGCGCCACAAAGACGCAAGCGCTCGTGATGACGCCCACGCGCGAACTTGCACTTCAAGTGAGCGCCGAACTCGAGAAACTTGCTCAGTTTCGTGGCTTGCGCGTCACGGCAATCTACGGCGGCGCTCCCATGGGGCCTCAAGTCGAAGCGCTACAATCCGGTGTTCACATTGTCGTCGGTACGCCTGGTCGCGTGCTCGATCACATTTCGCGCGGCAACTTTGACGTGAGCGAAACGAAGTTCTTGATCCTCGACGAGGCCGACGAATTGCTTTCGATGGGCTTCGCAAAAGAGCTCACCGCCATTGTCGACTCCCTCCCGAAGGAACGCCAAGGGCTCTTCTTCAGCGCAACGATTCCACCCGATATCGAGCGTCTCGCGCGCGACAAGCTGCGCGATCCCGAGTTCGTCACGCTCTCGAGCGATCAAGTGGGCGCGCTCACCATCGAACACAACGCGTACATGCTGCCCTCCGGCGACAAGCGTCGCGACCTCATTCGGATTCTCGAGGTCGAGAATCCCGAGAGCGCCGTTATTTTTTGCAACACGCGCGATGAAACCGAACGCGTTGCCGAGGTGCTCAAGTCACATGGGTTCGACGCAGACTGGCTCAATGGCGATCTCGAGCAGCGTGAGCGTGAGCGCGTCATGGGCAAGATCCGCGAGGGCAAACTTCGCTTTCTTGTCGCAACAGACGTCGCGGCCCGCGGCATCGATATCTCGCACCTGACGCACGTCATCAATCACGACTTCCCCGACAATTCGGAAGGCTACGTGCACCGCACCGGTAGAACCGGCCGCGCGGGACGGACGGGCACAGCCATCAGCCTCGTCACTCCGAAAGACGTCGGCAACTTATATCTCGTCAGGTTACTTTACAAAATTCGTCCATTCGAGCGCATGCTGCCAAGTGCTGGCGAACTCAAGGCGCGAGCCGAGCTCGACGTTCTTCAGTTCTTTCAAGAAGCGTACGCTTCGCGAGAGACCCATCCCGATGACCTCGCTATGGCGCGCCGGTTGATGACGCACGCAAGCGCAGAACACATCATTGGCGGACTCCTTCGCGATCACTTGGGGGCGAGGCCCGAAGCAAAGGAGCACGCTGCAGAAGCGCGTCGTGCGAAGAACCCTACTCCGGCAGCCGTAGCGCCCGTCGAACCTCGGCTCACGCTCGCGACCGATCGTCAAGTTCGTG
>JAHFDZ010000110.1:11117-17845 GCA_023248745.1 Myxococcales bacterium
CGTGAACCACGTGATCGTGCGCCTCGCGATCGAACACGACCACAAGAACGCAGAGGCTCACCGCCAGGTCTTAAGTTCGATGAAGCGAAACCGGGACTGGAAGAAGCCGCACGCAAGCGAGCCGCCGAAGGACCCTCATCGGACTCTCCGCTCACCCTCGGAACGGGTCAACTTCCGCCAACGGCGCGAACGCGCGTTCGTCGCGGTGCTCCTCACGCCACGTATACAGAGTGGGAGCCAACGGTAGAGAACGACGACGATCGACCCATCTTGCGAGCCGCAAATGCGGCGGACGCCAACGCCGAAGCGAACCGCGACACGATCCAGCCCGAGTCTCCAACGCCGTCGCGAAGTGAAGAGGCCGTCGCCTCCGATGCGACCGCTCACGTTTTCATTAACGTAGGCAGGCGTGATCGCGTTCAATCGCACGACATCGAAGAGTGGCTCATCGACGCAGGTCTCACAAAAGACGACATCGCCGGCATTCGTGTACGAGACCGTATGACCTTCGTTGACTTGCGAACCGATCATGTCGACCGCGTCGTGACCGCGGTCTCAGGCAAGCAGATCGGCACTCGTAAGGTGAACGCTGAACGCGCACGCGTTCGCGCGTGATGATTGCGACGACGAAGCGAATTCCGTACCGACAGGAATTGTGCGCCGTCAGCGAATCTGCTGCAATTTCCACACGTTGCGATACTCTCGACTGAACCATGGCGCTGAACGTTGCGTCTCCATCTCTACGATCGTGGTTACAAAAAGGCGGGCGAGCGGGCCTCGCTGAGTGGCTGCACTGGCTCGTTCCTCTTTGTCGAAGCCTTGCAGAACGGCATGCACGCGGTGAGTTGCTTCGAGTGCATCCAAGCGTGCTTACGCTAACGCAGGGTGGCCTCATGTTTGTCGACGGGCCTCTCGACGCTCCGCAACTCGCCGAAGATCGCGCAACGATCGCGCCCGAGTTGCAGGGCACGCTCGAAGCTGGCGATGCGAAGGGCTCTGTCTATGCCATCGCCGCCATCTTGTACGAGGGACTCACGAGAGAAGCCTATCGGGCAAACGGACCATCGCCATGTTCGCTCGACGCTGGATTGCCCCACGCTCTCGATCTGCTGCTTGCGCGCGCGCTCGTCGCCGATCGTGCGCATCGACCCGCTGATTTGTTCGCACTCGCGGACGCGATGGCGGCGCTTACGCCACGCTATCCGTCGAGCCTCGATATCGAAATCGACGTCGCTGTATCGATGCTTCCTCCAAAAGCATCGGATGACATCGACATCGCCGTATCGATGCTTCCTCCAAAGCCTGCTGATGGCATCCCTTCGAAGGATCCGTTTCAACGCGTCATGAGCAAAACGGTCCCACCCGCAGCGGCGTCGAATCGCAGCGCGGCCGATCAGTTGGTTGCGCTCAAGGCGAAGCTCGAAGGCAATCGCGCAACTCATTATGTCGTCGTCAAAGACAACATGGATCACGGCCCCTTCACGGCCGTTGAGCTCCTGCAGCAAATCGCGTCGCGCGCGTTTGTAGGCACAGACATTTTGCGTGACTCCGAAAGCGGCCGCATGGGACCAATCGCGGAGTTCAGCGATTTTGCACCTTTCGTCGAGCAAGCGATGCTCGGTGTGCAGCTGCAGCGCGAACGCGCCGAACTCGTCACCGCCGCTCGGGCTGACGCGCGCGGCGGCGCCACGAAGGCCGTACTTGGTAGCATCGCGGTCGCGACGATTGCAGCCGCCATTGGCATCTGGGTCGTCAAGCAACGCGGCCTTGCGCAAGAAAAAATCAGCGTCGCGTCAGACCGCGCCGGATCGATCGAAGTGGCGGGCATCGAAGCTGCAAAACGTAACACCCACCGTAACAAAGGCGGCGGTGGCGCTGGTCCAGGCGCGCCAAGTGGTGCCGGCGGCGGTGGCGCTGGTCATGGTGGTGGTGGTGGTGGCAGCTTCGAAAGCGCACTCGACAACAACAACGAAGAAATGGTGATGGGCGCGGCGCAAACGCCTGACCTCACTAAAGAACAACTTGCGGGACCGCTTCGAAGCGTGAGTTTTATTAGCGCGTGCGGTGCGCCGGACGACATGAAAGTAACTGTACAAGTTGCAATTAAGAACGGCCGAGCGATTGGGGTCACGGTAGCCACCAACCCGTCGAACGCGGGCGTGGCGGGATGCGTTGCAGGTCGCGTGCGAGGGCTTGCTTGGCCTGTTAGTTCGAAGGCCGACTTCATGACAATGTCTTATTAGCCGACAGCCGATGAACTACGACCGTACGCGCCACCCTTTAGCGCCGGCTGACTCGTACCGTCATTGATCGGTTGCCTTGCGGTTCGCCGAAAGGTGAGGGCGTGCTATAGCGCGGCCTCCCGCTCCAAGAGAACGGGGAAAATGGAGACTCTCAGATGAATATTGTCGTTCGCGCCACCTTGATTTCGATTGCCGCATTGTCCCTTGCAGCCTGTAAGGGTAGCCCCGAGGGCACCTATAAGCTCGACAAGGCCGAGATGAAAAAATCGATGGAGGCCGACATCGCAAAGATGCCCGAGGGCGAGCAAGGTATGGCAAAGCTTGGCGTCGCGATGATCGAGATGATGGACATCACGCTCACGATCAAAGCGGACGGAAAGGTCGAAACTGTTTCGACGATGCCAGCCTTCGAAAAAGGTGCTCCTTCAAAAAAGGAAACCGAAACCGGCGAGTGGAAGAAAGACGGCGACGCGATTGTCCTCACGAGCGCGAAAGACAAAGATCAACTCAAGTGCACATCAGCGTCAGGCAAGCTCACCTGCAAGAGCGACAAGAAGGGCTCGAACACCCTCGTTTTCGTCAAGTCTTGAGCGACTGAGCGATCAGCTCGCCGACCGTGACGATGCTGAACCCTCGGGCGCGCAGTCCATTCACAATTTTCGGCAACGCGTCGAGGGTCCATTGTTGCTCTTCGTGAAGCAAGATGATCTCGCCGTTGCGCGATTCGTTGATCACGCGATCCGCCACCTCTTCGGCGCTGTCGGTGCGGCAGTCGTCTGAATCGAGTGACCACATGACCGTGGTGTATCCGGCGACCGCAACCTCGGCGACGGAACGCACGCTCTTCGCGCCTTTGGGAGGACGCACGAGCGGTACTCTCGTCTGCGGCGGCGGCAGCAGCGCTTGCGTCGCGTTGAGCTCTTCGAGAAGGTCTTCACGCGAGAGCGTAGGAAAAGCCGTATGCGTCATGCCGTGACCCGCAACTTCGTGACCCCCATCACGATAGGCTCGCATCGCGTCGGGAAACAATTTCACGTTGTCACCGATTACGAAGAACGTTGCGTGAACGTCAAGTTTCTTGAGCAACTCAATATACCGTGGCGTCATCAAGTCGGGGCCATCGTCGAAAGTGAGCGCTACCTTCTTTTCGGTCGCGGACCCTCGCGAAACGAGCACGCGCTTGGGGACAAGCGTCGACAACGCCCGCGCAAGCAGTGCCGAGCGAAGACGCGTGAGCCACTTTGGCCGATCGGCAAGCGTGTAGGCGGGCATGAACGATCAGGATATCAGGAAGCGACGCAAAAAAATAGGCGCTCGCTGGCCCCATTTTCGCAAGGGTTGACGGCACCAAGCGCTCAGCAGACAAGACAGCGATGAGCTCGCGTTTTGTCTGCGCTCTGTTCGTTGTTGGGCTCTCGCTGACTACCTCAGCCGACGCCGCTCTGCGTGTACATCCCGGTCCACGAGGCCACCTTGGTGCTTGGCTCTCGGCTGGCCCCTACTCGAACGCAAGCAAGCGAACCCAACTTGAGCCACCGGCGAACGCAAAAGAAGGCGAAGCGTTTGAGCCATTGCGACCCATCGGAAGCAAGACCGCAGCATGGCACCTCGTCTTTGATGCGAGTGGTCTCATGCATCTTGGCGACGAGCCCAAGCATCACGTCACCCACGCCGTGACGTATCTCGCGGGTGTGATGCACGTTACGCGGCCTGGTCGCTATCACTTCCTACTCGGCGTCGACGACGGCGTGAGAATGGCGATAGGCGGAAAGTGGATCCACACCCGTGACGAATCACGCCCGTTTCGCTCCGTCGACGACATCGTCTCGATCGATCTTTCGGCGGGCGATCATCCCCTCGTCTTCGAGCTGCATCAGCGCCAAGGCGATTGGGTTTTCGAAGCGCGTGTCCTCGATTCGGCGTTTCAATCGCCCGGTGATGTGTGGCTTGAATTACCCGGCACCAATGACTCTGAAGCCGCAAAAATCGCAGCCGATCTGGTCGACATTCAATTTGCGAAGAAATTGACCGCAAAGGGTTACGAACTCAGTCTGTCGCTGCACGCAAGCGGTGGACAAATTGAGGGCGTGACGCCAGGAATTCGCGCCACGCTCTCGACCTCAGGAGAACCGATCTTCGATGTCGCCGCGGGAGTGCTGTCGAGCTCAGGCAACGCTGTTGTCACGCTACCGATGCTCAACGGAGAACGACTTGAGCGTTTTGAAAAAGGTCCTGGCTCACTTGTGGTGCGCGTTGGAACTCACGAGCAAGCCTTCGTGCTCACGCCCAATCGCGCGGCTCGAGAGGCCGTCGCGCACGCGAGCGAAGCGCTATCGAAACTTAAAGGCACAAGCGATAGTACCCTCATTGGCCCAACGCTCGAATTGTGGCACGATCGCGTCGCAAAGTGCTCATTCAGCACATCCGAGAAGGAAAGCTGCCAGCGAGACATCGCTCAACTCGAAACGATCGCCGCTGCGTCGGAAGGCGATCGCGATCCAATCGATGTGCTCAGCAACCCAAAGCGTCTCGCTTATCGATCAACGATTGATCAGAAACCATCGGAGTTCGCACTTTACGTTCCGCCGGGATACGAGAAGGCAGAGGGCAAGAAATATCCGCTGATCGTGGCCCTCCACGGTCTGAACGGCAGGCCGATGTCGATGCTCCAATGGATCTTCGGACACGATGACGGTGGGCACGACGCCGAGTGGGAAGACCGGCACATCGCAAACCTTCAACGCCTCGATGCGTTCGTGCTCGCTCCAGACGGCCACGGCAACACCATGTACCGCGACGCCGGCGAGATCGACATCGCAGACGCCGTCGCGAATGTTCGGCATCGATTTCGGATCGATCCGCAGCGGATCACGATCACCGGCCCGTCGATGGGCGGCACTGGAACGGCGCACATGGCGTTTCGCTATCCGGGCATCTACGCGGGTGCTGCGCCATTATGTGGCTACCACAGTTACCTTTTGCGCAACGACATGAACAGGCGACCCATCAGGCCATGGGAGCGCCTCCTCGCCGATGAGCGTTCCACGGTAAGCTGGGCCGAGAACGGGTTTCACATTCCACTCTTTGTCGTCCACGGCACGAAGGACTTGCCCGAGGAAAACAGCGGCGTACTCATCAAGCGCTACAAAGCGCTGGGCCAAACGATTAAGCACGAGCATCCCGACCTCGGTCACAATGTATGGGACGAAACATACGGCAAGCTTGACGGTGTCGAGTGGCTGCTCTCGCGACGCAAAGAAGAGCTCCCAAACCAGGTGCGCTTCAAGACCCTCCGCACGCGCTACGACTCGGGTACATGGATACGCGTAAACGCGCTCGAACACCCTGACCAATGGGCCACCATCGACGCCACACGCGATCGTCGCGCCAAGCGAGTTCGTGTTCGCACAACAGGTACCAATGGCATCACACTCGATTGTGCCAAGTTGGGCATCACACGCGTGCGGATCGACTCAGACGATCTTTCAGTTGAAAGCACAAAGGATATTTGTGCGTTCGTCAAATCGTCAGGAAAGTGGACGATATCGACTGCAGACGCCGCCATCGGGTTGACAAAGAACGGTAACCTCTCAGGACCGATTCGCGATTTTTGGCGGACCCCGCTCCTTTTTGTCTATGGCGCTTCGGACCCCGCACAGAAGATGGCAAACGTAGAAGTTGCCCAAGCATGGGCGCATCCACGCGCAGGAATTCGCCTCGATCCTGAGATCATTTCGGACGACGTATTCCTGCGGCGCAATGAGCCCATGGGTAACGATCGATCGCTCGTGCTCATTGGGAACGCGAGGAGCAATCGAGTGCTTGCGATGATCGAAGCTCAACTTCCCTTACAAATCAGCGGCGATACAGTTACCGTCGGATCCGAAAAATTTGACGGCCACGACTTGGGTGCTGCGTTCATTTTTCCGAACCCCAAAAGGGCTGACCGATACGTCGTAGTGATCGAGGGAACGACCGCCATCGGAACTTGGCGATCCCTCGCACTCCCCGAGTTGCTGCCAGATTTTGTTGTCTACGACGACGCGATCAAACCGGCGCGCGGCGAGCAAGTCCTCGGTAAGTCGCATGTGCGTGCTGCGGGCCTGTTCGACATGAGCTGGAAACTTCCCTCGCCGCCTTTCACAGCACCGTGATGATCGCTATGCCTTCGCGTCCAAGTTGAGTGAAACCCACTCGTCAAATGCGTTGACGAATTTCTGCAAAAACTCGCGTGTCTTTTCTTTCGTCAAATTTCCTTCGGCATCGAAGAGATCACCAGCGCTGCCAATGTACGCTTCGGGATAGGCCATCGTTGGCACATTGAGCGCGACAAGCGACTGGCGAAGGTGATGGTTCGCACCAAACCCACCCGCAGCACCGGGCGAAGCACTCACAACCGCTGCAGGCTTCTTTGCCCACACACTTTGACCGGCAGGACGCGAGCCAATGTCGACCGCATTTTTGAGCGCGCCAGGTATTGAACGG
>JAHFDZ010000353.1 GCA_023248745.1 Myxococcales bacterium
AGACCGGATCGAACCGTTCCGACGCACCTGCCGCAAAAACGATGGCTTCGGGACCAGGCAAGTCAATTACGAGTGCAACGCTTGTGGCTTGATCGTCGAAGAGTGAAGCGAGCGCTTTCCCGCGCGCGTAAGCGCCGTCCATTTCGGCCGTGAGAATGGGCCGAATCGCGCTCTTGAGTGCGCTCCCGTTTGGCGACCCAAGGACCTGAAAGAGCGTCGGCACATAGTACGGTTCGTAACTTGATGTGCTCGGTTTTAGCGAAGTGTCGAGTGAGTCGAGCGCGCTTTGCCACGACTTGCTGTTGTCGATGTCGATGTCGGTCGCCGCAGGAAAGAGAGGCAACTGCCCAACGACGCCAACGTCCCAGCCCTCGGTCTTCTGGACTTCGAGCGCGTCCAAGTTGGCTTCGACGTCTTGGGTCGCGCTGCCGCAAGTTGCGATCGCAACACACGAACCCACCGCAAGTGTTGCACCAACGGCTGTTCCGATGAGTGCGATTTTCGTAAGCGCACTGCGCCTCGAGACGGGATTACCCGCAGAAGCCAGTTGCTGCTGCCACCACCTGGCGCCTACTCCCTCGGCTTCGTTGAAGAATGCGAGACGCCGAAAGGTCGCTTCTGGAACGGGGCCTTGTGGGTAACGAGGTTGACCATATCCAGGTGGCATTCCCGGTGGACCGCCACGTGGCGGAGGAGGGTAGCCCCCGCCTCCACCTTGAGGTGCGTACCCTTGATGCGATCCGCCGGTCGGAGGTCCATACGGAGGCGGTCCGTACGGTGAGTGCGCCTCCGGCCTTGGACCGTATGGACTTGGTGGCCCGTAAGGGGGCTTCTTTGGCTCGTCGCTCATGCCGAGATCTCCCCATCGACAAATGTTGCTGCCGTCAGCGCGTAAGCGTCTGTTGCGCTGGATTGCACGCGCGAGAAGAAGCCAGCGGGTTCACCCCCAACAACGAATACGCCGTAGTTTACGTGCAGTCCGTCGTCTCGTGTGTCCGCTTCAAAGTAACGCTGTGCGACCCATTTCTGCCGCATTGCGTGGTGAAGTGACGCCTCCCACGTTTCACGATCCGTCGCTCGCCCAATGACCACGTGATCGCCTTCGCATCCGTAGTCGTTTTTGAGCACCCACTCACCGCGGTTGTTATGTAACTCATCGGCGCACGTTTCGAGTCGCATCGTAAAGGGAATGTACTGTTCGATCGCGCTTTGTGCCGTGGGGGAAAGGGAGGTCCGACGTTCCCACAAAAGAGCCATGGTTCGCTTGTTCTGCGTGAACACCGATCCAAATGGGTTAACGACCGCCACCTTACCGTCGAGCACGGCACCCAGAATAGCCGCAAGTGGCGCATCGAGCGGTTCTGCGTCGGCAACCGGTTCTGCGTCGTCCCATGCAGGCTCGCGCTCGCTCCACCAGTCTGTCTTGTAGTGACGAACGATCGCGTCGCAGGGAGCTCCGAACATGGTGAGCCTTCCTGAGGAATCGCGCGAAACGTTGTATGGCGAGCCGAGCGTTACGTTCCACCCGCGCGACTGAAACCACTGCTGATAGAGCGCGATCATCGAAAGGTCTTCGGTCATCTCCGTCGGGTAGATGATGCCGACACTGTCAATTTTCTTGCCTATTAGGCATGCGGTCATTTGTTCGAGCATGTTGCAGAAGCGATGTTCAAGCCCTGCGTTCGGGTTGAGCCAGGGTGCGCGCCACAGTGCTTCGTTGAGCACCACTGCTTCGGCTTCGCCGCTCGGGGTATCGCTGTTGAGCTCGCATACCTGGATGCGACCATCCTTCGTGCGAAACACGTCGGCCCGCGCAATGCCGTGCCAAAGAGGTTGTGAGGCGTGCCACATCATGAGCTGATGCGGGCTCATTCCTACCGCATCGATAATCGACTCGTCGGATTGTGCCAGCGTTACGATCTCGCCGAAAGCGCTGACGACCGCACGCGCTGCCTCAGCCAACTTGCGCGCATTGTTATGCGTGAGAATTTCGGGCTCAAGGCAAAATCGAGGTTCGCCCTCGAGCCAAGGATCGCTGATGATTCGCGTGCTCCTCAGTCGGTCGGCAAGTGCGAGGTACTCTGTGTTCATCGGATAGCGTTCAACAAGAAGGCTGTGCCCACATAAGCGGCGGCCTCGAGGCCAGCGATGCCTGCATTGCGCTCTTGGGCCACTTCAGCGTCGAGCCCCGCGCGCCCCATAAATAGACCTTCAACGATTACCTTTCGCACTGGCAGGAGCCCGAGTGCAAAGACGATCGAGATTCCGTATCCCCGAAGAGATGTGGGCCACCCTTGAAACTCGCCCGCAACTGCGTGGCCAATGATGAGTGCGAGCGCGATGGTTGCTCCCGCGTAGCTGACGGCGGCGGCAACGTTTTCGCCGATAACCTCTTCGCCGTCGTCGTACCGGGTAACAAAGCGAAAGGCAGCGAGAAAGAGATGTAATGTAACTTTTGCAATTACGAAAAAAGCGAACGAAATTCCGAACGCACTGAGGCTATCTCCCGTCATGCACTGAGCCATGATGATGCCCGTCGCCGCGTACTGGGCACCACCCGCGAGGCCAGCGGCAATGTTACCTTCGGCGATGTGCTTGGGCAGGTGTCCTCTCATTAGAAAGTAGACGCCGAGCTTCGCGGTGGCCTCAAGAAGAACGACGGATGAGAGACCAAAAATAGCCACCCACATCACGTCGCTCTTCAGGTTTTCGCCGTGCACACAGTCGGTGACGACCGACGCGCTCATACTGAAGATTCCGACAACCCGTCCCGCTTCAAGCAGCGCGTAGGCGCCATTTTGTTTGGCGGGTCCCATGCTCTGATCGACAACGCGCCTTACGATGCGTGACCAACCGAGCAAAATGAGCGTCACGATTGCGACGAACGCCAGATAGTACGCGGGCTTTTCGAGCATTGCGGGCATCGTACCCACGAAACATAGAACTAGCAGCAGGGAAAGGGGACAAACGCTATTTGCGAGGCATGAGCAAGCACGTCGTCGTGCCGTGCGCTAGTAAATTCCCTTTATCGTCAACTAGCTTGCCTTCTGCGGTCGCAAGTTTGCCTCCCAAATGAACGACTCGACCCTCGGCAACGAGGCGGCCACTCTTGAGCGTGCCGGCGCGTGTGAGGTTGACGGACAGCTGAGCCGTTGTGTAGGCGGTCGCGGCGTCGAGTGCGCTCAAGACGGCAGCTGCCATCGCGGAATCAAGAAGGGTACTCATGACACCGCCGTGAAGGGTGCCCATGGGGTTCAGAAGTCGTTCGCTTGGCATGCACTCGAATCGCGCAAATCGCTCGCTCGCGCCCACAAGATAGAACTCAAGCGTCGCGCTGATGGGTGCCTGTGGCACCTGTCCCGCGATGATCGCGAGGAGGTATTCGAGTCCGGTACGGCCCTCGACCCCGGCAATGCAGAGCGCCGGATCGCTCCACTCGAACGTGTGGGTACGAGTACTGGTCACGGAGTGCCGGCGTCAGCGGAAGCGTCGACGCTTGCGTCAACCGCGGCTTCGGCGAGTGCGTCCGTGCCTGCGTCGGTGGGATCGGTTGTCTTGAATGGACATGCGAAGTCCGTTCGTTCGTATTCTGGGAACGGTGCGGTCTCGCCCGAAACCTGCTCGATGAGGCAAACGTCTGTTGTCTCGCCGAGTTCGACCACGCTCGGTTTGACAATTTGACCGCCGAGCTCGGCGCAGAATTTCTTCTCGCCGATCAGAATGCCGCTCATGGTGGCGCCGCTAAACTCGACGTCCTCGTCTCGGATCGTGTTGAACTCTCGCGGAAATTTGGGTTTGCCAAAGTCCCAAAGGAATTTTGCGTTCGCAGAAACCGGTGAGCTCGCGCTGTAGGTATCGCCGATGCCGCCGCTAAGGTTGGTTGCGGTCTTATCCATGCCGCGGAGTACGACGCTGATTTTCGACCCGTCGAAGTCAACCTTTGCGATAAAATGCAACGCGCGATCGACGCGCCCTCCGAGCAGATTGGGCAGGCAAGCGATGGCGTAGGTGCCGCTGAAAGGTGTTGCTGGGGGCGCCCCATCGAACACACCAGCTTCGACCGCCGTTGGATCTTTGCCACGCACATCGGCCGTTCGTCCGAGGTAGTCATCGTATTGTTCGCGTGCCGCTACGCATGCCGTCCCAAGGGTACCGAAGAGAACCGATGCCGCAATGCAGCGAGCTGAGAACGAGGAGCGCATGCGATCCATTATGTCACCGCTTGTGACAAAAAAAGAGATCCGTTTTAGTCATATTTGAGACAAAGTACTCGCCATGATCGTCTCTCGTCGCCTGCGACTTGCAGCAGCGTTCGGCATTGGCTACGTGGCCTCCCTTGTAACTCTCTCAACCCTTGGCGAAAGACAAGCCGAAGCGTCAGGATTCTTGACGAGTCGATTCGGAGCTGATCACGGGCACCCGGCGCTCGCCAACCCCTACGCGGTCTACTTCAATCCGGGTGCACTCGGTGGATTGCGCGGCACTCATATCGTCGCGGATGGCGTGCTCGCGCTTAGGCACATTGACTACACACGTCCCGCATCTGCGCTTTCACCGAGCGACAAGGCGACCCTCAACGACCCGAACTATGTGAAGTACAACACCGGAAAGAACGCCGCAGACAACATCCTCGCGTCTCCTTACATCGGCGCAGTGACCGACTTTGGCACGAAGAGTTTTCGTCTCGGGTTCGCGACGTATGTGCCATTTGGTGGATCGATCAAGTGGAGCAAAGTGAGCGAGTTCGACAACGAGCCCTACGCAAAAGGGGCGGTCGATGGATCACAGCGGTGGGCGAATATTTCGGGACGTGCGCTCAATCTCTACAACACGCTCGCGTTCGCCTACCACATCGAATCGGCGCGTCTCAGCTTTGGGATCAGTGCAAGTTTCATTTACAGCAACGTGAACAGCGTGAGAGCCCGAAACGTCGACGGTTCCGATGACGTGCTCGGTCCCAATGGTGCGCTGGTCGAGGGTCGTGCCTTGCTCGAGACCGCGGGCATCGGAATGACGATGGGAGCTGGCGTTTATTGGGAGCCGAAAGACGACGGCAAGTTGCGTCTCGGTCTTTCGTACATGGCGCCTGCAAACTTTGGTCAAGACATGCGACTCAAAGGCACGCTTGATCAACAGTTCGGCACGAGTGCCGAGAAGGCA
>JAHFDZ010000354.1 GCA_023248745.1 Myxococcales bacterium
AGTTCGAGCAACACATCGGCACGCACTTTGTGCTGCATCTGGCGATCCAAATGCTTTTGCAATTGGGCATTGGCATTGGCTTTTTCTACGAGATGCGCGAGGCGTCCCGTGTCGTTCACTTTGTAGAGAGTCACCCTCGTTAGACGCGCGGCGGCTCGCAGCTGTCCAAGCTCGTTTGCCACGCAGCGCAAACTTGCACGCAAGCGCGAACGCATATGGTCAATATATTTGACTATCAAACGTGCACGTACGCTTAAGCGGTGACGAGCGTTTTGCCGATGTCGCCACGTTTGCACGCTTCACGCAGGACTGACGCACTCGTCAATCCACTTGATCGCTCAGCGCGCGAAACAGCGGTGGTACGCTCGCTTGTCATACTTGGCGGTTCGCTGACGACTGCATGGTATGCATCGATACATGTCGCGACGTTTTTTGATGGCGCCGTTCGTATTTTTTGCCGTCGCCTGTGCGTCGTCTGTGCGGTCGACGCCTCTCAGCACGAAGCCGAGTACGAAGGTCACAACGCTCGCTGACGCGTCGACAGTATTGTGTGACGCAACGGTGGGCGCGAGCGTTGAACTACCGAAGCAAGAGCGTCAGGTCATTACGCTGCGCGACGAGGGGCAAGGGTTCATCGACTATGTTGGCAAGAGGCCTGAAGGCGCGGACGCGTGCTTCGTCTCGAACGACAACATTGCGCAGGCGATTCGCGAGGCCAAAGGTGGCGAGGACGCCAGCGTCAAGTCAAGTTCGGCCGAACCGCTCTACATTGACGTGGTCGACCGCCACTTGCGCCTGACGAGCACTGAGCGCGTGATGTTGAAACAAAACGGATTCGTCGTGCTCGATCGCTTTGCATACACCTCGTACGCACTCGCGTATCACGAGATCTTTCGTCAGCAGCTACCGCTCTATGTCTCGATCGATTCTATTTTGCACGCAACCTATCGCTCGAACGCAACGGCACTGACACAGGTTGAAAAGAACCTCATCGTACGTGACTTGTACCAAGTACTCATCAAGCTCTCAAAGGGCGCCAAGCAAGGATCCTATTCAAAGGAACTTCGGGACGACGTCACGTTCTATGTCGAGGGGGCTCTCGGCCTGCTCCTCGAGAACTATCACTCGTGGGAAGATGAGAGAGCGTACGAAAAACCACGCACCAAACCCACGCCCGCCCAAATCGCGTTCGGCAATGGCCAACAGCTGCAGCCGGTGAAACTCTTCGGTCGCGAACGCATCGTGGACGCGACCCGCTTTGAGCCGCGAGGTGAGTATGCGGCCGGGAACTGGAACACATATCCGGCGGATCCGCCGAGCTTCAAGACGGGCGTAGGCCCGAACAACGAGCCGGCCAAGGGGCCCCAAGTTTCGTCCGACCAGTACTTTCGCGCGCTCACGTGGCTTAGTCGCCTCGAGCTTAACCTGGTGTCACGTCCGTGTGCGACTTCGGCTCCCATGGGTGCCGAACGCACTCCCGCGTATCGCGAAGTACGGACGGCAATGGCGATCGCTGAAATTGCAAAAAAGTCTGGCGCCGACACATTGATCAATAAAGTTGACGAACTTTACGCCGGTTTTGCGGGCCCTCGTGAGGACATCGGCGTCGATATGTTGCTGGCGCTAATGAAAGACGCCAAAACCTCGGCATCCGATCCCAAAGGACCCGAAAATATCGTCAAGATGATTGGCGATCGGTTCCCTCGTCGTGCCAACAGTCACTTTCGTGGCGAAGAGTGCGGAGGCATTCCGCAGGTCTTCACGATGCTCGGCATTCGCGGCGTTCCCGATGTAGAGCCCTTGGTGAGTCTCACGCACGCGCAGGTGCCGGACCGCAAGGTGACGAACTTCGCCGACATTGCGTACGCGCTCGGTCACGATGTGGCTTCCGAGTGGATGCTCATGAAAGACGCGGTGTACCCAGACAAGGCGAACGCGGCACGAGCGACCTTATTTGACGAAGCGAACAAAGGTAAGGGCCTTTACAATCGCTGGATGCGCGCGACACTTGCGCTTGCCAATCGACGGGAAGGTACGATGCCGTCGTTCACGAAGAGCGACGCCTATGGGCGGATGCGGATGAACTCTGCACTCGTGTCGTTCGGCCAAATCCGGCACAACTATGTCGCGATTGCGGCCCAAGGGTACGACAGTTACGGCTGCGAGATTCCCGATGGCTACGTGGAGCCTGCGCTGGGCGCGCTTCAGCACTTGCTCGACTATCAAGTGGCAGAGGCCAAGCTCACGGACTCTGGGTCACCCCACGTGACGACGCTGACCATGCTGCGCGACATCGCCAAGACAGAGTTATCAGGGGCTCCCTTGTCAGAACCGCAGCGCCGGTTTCTCGCCATGGTGGCCGAGTACCTTAGCGTCGAGCAACTGGCTCCCGATTCGAATGAGCCCCCCAAATACACGGGGTGGTACTTCGACATGTTTGGCGATCGCGAGAAGGGCGCGCTCAAGTACGCAGGCTTCATCGGCGATTACTTCACACACACCAACGGCGCCGGACAGGTGAACTATCTCGGAGCAGAAAAGGTTCGGCTTGGTGTGTTTCTCGTCGATACCAATGGTCCACCGCGAGTCATGGTGGGGCCCGTAGCCAAAGGGTATTTCGCGACGAGTTCACTCAGCGAAAAGCGCTTCGATGATGCGCACGCCGAAGGCGCAAAGACCAAGACCTCGCCTTGGCTTACCTATGTGGCATCGGGTCAGATCGTTCCGACGTCCAACTTGTTTGATGGCGGCAAAGAAGCCTGCGGTGAAGAACGCGTCAGGCTATCTAGTTGGAATTCTCAGGACCCCGACGACGCGCTTGTCGAGGTGACACAAAGCTCAGGCGTGAAGGTAAAGGTAAAACGCAGCACGGTGCGCATTCCTACCGGCTCGTATGGTGATGCCTACGTCCGCATCGGCCCCCTTTCGTATCGCTTTCGCCACCCCGCGGGTGAAAGATTCAACAAGTTGACGGTACAGGCACTTGACCATCATGGCAACCCCATCGGCTCGCCGCTGCCTATCGTTTTCGGACAGGTAAGCGAACTACGGTTGCCCGACATCGAAACACGCGATGCGATCGAAGGGTTCGAGTACAGCTTCATCGACGAGCATGGCGAGCGGCGATACGCGCGTCGTGAAGAACATAAGTTTCCCTGGGCAGAGGGGTCGAATCCACCAGAGCTTGAGCAAGTGCGGGATCGCTAAGCGGCGTTCTGAACTGAACGTTGCGAGGCCCTGACTCACGGCGCCGGCAATACGGTGATACCGCCATAATAGTTGACCAAGACAAGGTCTGGTTTTGCGTCGCCTGTGGCATCAAAGACATCGATCGCGTTGGCGAGCCCTCCGCCAAGAAGCGTCTTGCCCGTGAACGCAAACGCTCCCGCCTCTGCGCGGTGCAAAGACACAGTTGCGCCGCCAACGATCACGTCTTCTCCGCCGTCGTTGTCGAAGTCTGCCCGAACCACAAACTGTCCAGAAGAACCGCCGACCTTTTGCGTCGAGATTCCGTTCGCATGCAAGCGACAAGGGCGACTTTCTTGGCCTTATCAGCGTTGGTCAAACGCTCGAACACGGCGCGTATGACCGGGCTGTACCGCCGGGCAGCAACAGCAGCCATGTAAACGACGGATCCACGTCGCGGCCGTTGACTCTAACCGTTGGTGATCGATGAGCTGGAGGCGTGTGGCTTCCTGCTCGGTCTCTACTGGGACGGCCCGAACCGTCACCGAATCGTCGAGGTCGCCATCCGCGACAACTTGGTGGACTCGCTCGACCGTCCCTTTCCACCCCGCGCAAGATTCAAAATAGGCCTCACTTCGTAACCGAGGGCCTCGACATAGACCTCGGGTCGTCCCGGCCAGCGAACCAAACACACCCGTCAACCAAATTGCCCGAAATGAACGACTCATACCGACCTGCTCCCCGTGGATAGACGGTCGCCGGAGCGTAACAACATAGGCGCGGCGCGTCTCCTTCGGCCCCAAGCAATTAGGGGGGTCAGCTCAACCCGTGGATTCGAGCGGAGAAGTTTCGCGGTCCTCTAACTCCGCGGGCGGCACGCGCCGTATGCCTAGGTATCTCACTAAGGGAAGGGCCAGCTTCGATGGTTCGTGCAATGATCGTTCTGGCAACACTCGCGGCGCTCCACGCTTGCGCCGACTATTCCCTGGGGGAGTTCCCTTCAGACTCGTCTCTCGGCGAGGATGCGACCACGAGCGATGCACCTGCAAGCTCTAGTGATTCCGGAAGGCCACCGTCCGAATCGGGTTCTCCATCCGAAGGTGGCAACCCAACGGACGCAGCCCCAGCAGTGCCGGGCACCGTGTCTGTTTCCATTTCAAACCTGGGGGGTGCGTTCGGAAAAATTCTAATGGCGAGGATTTTCCCGCGCGGAGTGACCTTCGGAACGAGCCTGGGTGGCATCTGCATGGAAGTTTTCGCCGATCCTTTTTCGATCAACAGCCCCCTTCTGAAGGCATCGGTCAATTCCGGCGACCCGTGCGCGCTTGCGTCTGGGGCGGGCCTGTTCGCTCCAGGCGACTATGATCTTTCCATCACCGTCAATTCGAAAAATTCGGGCAAGCCCGAGAAGTGCGCAACGGTACCTTTCTCGGTCAACGGCAACGTGAGCTTTGTAGTGCCAACCGCGCTTGCAAGCTGCATGTAACAAGACCGCGAAGGCATCCGAGCTTTTCGAAACGGGACGCGCGCCACCAAGTCGTCAAGCTGCTGAAGTATTGGCAGAGGCGCTTGCGCTATCGATGGCAAAGACCAACGCGCCCGCGCGACGTGCCGTCACCCTCATGATCGAAAAGCTCGAGCCGTGCGCGCTACGTCATCATGCAGTTCACCGGCGCCTTCGTGGGAGTGGGCTTCGCTCACATGATGTTCGGCGCGCAGCTCTTCTCAATGTCGACACACGTTCGGTCAGGATTTCCCCAGCTCGTCAGCGAGTTCGTCGCAACGTTTGGCCGCTTGTCGGTCATCTGGGGTTGCGTCCGCAGCAGGCCATCGGCAGTTCCTTAGGCAGTCGGCGTTGACGCTCTACTTCTTCTCCCAATCGACGTCGCCGGCGAGGATCTTCGCGTTGTTCGACGCGAGCCATGCCTCTGCATCGGCAGAGCCGAGGAGCGTGGCATCGAGGAACGCGA
>JAHFDZ010000355.1 GCA_023248745.1 Myxococcales bacterium
CAAGCCGTCGGTGCCAGGAAGCACTTCGACGAACGCGCCGAAGTCGGCAACGCGCGTGACAGCGCCCTTGTAGACCGTTCCGATTTCGGGCTCTTGGGTAAGGCCCTTGATGATGTCGAGCGCCTTCTTGACTGCATCGGAGTCGGCCGACGCAATGTTGACGGTGCCGTCGTCCTGGATGTCAATCGCAACGCCGGTCTGATCGATGATGCCCTTGATCGTCTTGCCGCCTGGACCGATGACAAGGCGCACTTGGTCAGGCTTGACCTTGATGCTGGTGATGCGAGGTGCCCATTGCGAGAGCTCTGCGCGAGGTGCAGCGAGGGTGCTGAGCATTTTCTCGAGGATATGCAAACGACCTTCACGTGCTTGGTCGAGTGCGCGAACGAGGATGTCGCGCGACAGACCTGCGATCTTGATGTCCATTTGAATCGCGGTGATACCGCGTGCGGTTCCGCAGACTTTGAAGTCCATGTCGCCGAGGTGATCTTCGTCGCCGAGGATGTCGCTGAGGATCGCAGTGCGAGTTCCGTCCGAGATGAGACCCATCGCGATGCCAGCAACAGGCGCCTTGATTGGAACGCCCGCATCCATGAGCGACATGCTGCCGCCGCAAACAGCGGCCATCGACGACGAGCCGTTTGACTCGAGCGTTTCTGACACGATGCGGATCGTGTAGGGAAACTTCTCGGCTTCTGGAATCATGCGGCGAAGCGCCCGCTCAGCGAGAGCGCCGTGGCCGATTTCGCGACGGCCTGGACCGCGCATTGGCTTGGTTTCGCCCGTCGAGAATGGAGGGAAGTTGTAGTGCAGCATGAAGCGCTTGAAGTGCTCGCCTGTGAGCGAATCGATACGCTGTTCGTCGGTTGATGTGCCGAGCGTTGCGGCGACGATCGCTTGCGTTTCGCCGCGTTGGAAGAGCGCCGAACCGTGAACGCGTGGCAAGATGCCAGCTTCGGTCATGATCGGACGAATCGTCTTCATATCGCGACCGTCGATGCGCTTGTTCTCGCCGAGAACGTAGTTGCGAACGACGTGGTATTTGCGCTCTTCGAATTCTTCTTTGATGAGCTTTTCGTTGGCCGCGTAGACCTCTGCTCCGACAGCATCGGTAAGCGTCTTGACCATCAAATCTTTGCCAGCTTTGTAGGAGTCGTAGCGCTTCTTCTTTTCTTTGATGAGCGAAGCTTCGAG
The DNA here is from genome assembly GCA_023248745.1 of Myxococcales bacterium. Taxonomy (GTDB): domain Bacteria; phylum Myxococcota_A; class Polyangia; order Polyangiales; family Polyangiaceae; genus JAHFDX01. The sequence goes on from JAHFDZ010000355.1 coordinate 1,195, forward strand.
GATCGGCCGGTCGACGATCGCTGGGATGCGCGCCGCGATCTCGCTTGGGAGCTTCTTTGGTGTGAACGTGCGCTTCTCTTTGCCGACAGCTGCGCGCATCTTCTCGATGAGTGCGATGACGGGTTGCGCAGCTTGGTGCGCGAACATGAGCGCGTCGATGAGGTCTGCTTCTGAAGCCTCGGCCGCGCCGCCTTCAACCATGACAATTGCGTCTTTGGAACACGCAACAATCACGTCGATGTCCGAAGCCGCGAGCTGCTCGAACGTTGGGTAAGCGATGAACTCGCCTTCAACGCGGCAAACCCGGACGCCGGCAATAGGGCCGGCCCACGGAATGTCAGAGAGGTGAAGAGCCGCGCTCGCGCCGGTCATGGCGAGAACGTCAGTTGCGTTGACCTTATCGACGCTGAGAACCGTAGCGACGACCTGCGTGTCGTTCTTGAAGCCTTCTGGGAAGAGGGGACGACAAGGACGATCGATCAAACGGCAGACGAGGATTTCTTCGTCGCGGAGACGACCTTCGCGCTTGAAGAAGCCGCCAGGAATTTTGCCGGCGGCGAACGTCTTCTCGACATACTCACAGGTGAGCGGAAAGAAGTCGATGCCGGCGCGTTCGTCGCCGCAAACTGCGGTGACGAGAACGACGCTGTCGCCGAACGTAACAAGGACGGAGCCGTGGGCTTGCTTAGCAAGACGACCCGTTTCAAGGGTGAGTGTCTTGCCGTTGATAGTGATTGATTCGCGTACAAATGACATGGCGTTCTAATCTCTGCCGCTTCGTGCGGCATGACGCCCGTTCAGGTCGGTTGCCTTTGGTCCTCGGTTCCTAAACACGACGTCGTTAGGGGTTGGGTCGTGCGCACGAATCGAAGAGCAAAAGGCGATTGCTTTGAACTGAGACGGGAAATCGAAAAAGTTAAGCTGCTTGACGGTATGTCCTAAGCAGCGCGAGACCTCGCGAGAGAGTTGCCCCGCGAGGTCTTTGTGTTGCGACAGGAGATGATGCGAAAGGCTCACTCCTGGTCAAGTGCTACTTACGGAGGTTAAGAGCGGCGACGACCTTGCGGTAGCGATCGAGACTGACACGCTTTAGGTAGTCGAGCAGACGGCGGCGCTTGGAGACCATGCGCAAGAGGCCGCGGCGAGAGTGGTGGTCTTTTGCGTGGGTCTTGAAGTGCTCGGTCAGGTAGGTGATGCGCTCGGTGAGGAGCGCAACTTGAACCTCAGGCGAACCGGTGTCGCTCGCCGATTGGGCAAACTTCTTGACGATTTCTTGCTTCTGTTCAGTAACGAGTGCCATTGGACAACCCTCCTTCTCTCGTGGAAAACAACCGGGGACCTCCTCAGAGAAGGGAAAGAGGCTCTCGAAAAACGAGCGCGAGCTATACCGCGCAGGTGTTCACCCGGTCAAGGCCGGTCGTTCTATTAGAATCTGAAGCTCGCAGTGAGGCGCGCGCCGCTTTCTTCGAAGCCAGCGCTTTTGTCGCGGCTGCCGAACACCTTTCGGTTGGTGTACATCGCCGTGAGAACGCCAATGTTGCGGAAGAAATACCAATGAACCGCTGCGCGAACCTGACGTTCGTCGGCTTGCCTTGCTGCGTCGGTTCCAAGATCAGTGATGGCAAGAGGAGGGTTTGCGAGGTCACCTCCGACGTATTGGCCGAAGTCGCCGCTCAACATGAGGTGCTTGGGCCACAACAAGACGCCTGCTTGGAAGTTGTAGGCAACTTGCGTCGATTGGAACTCGAGTTCACGCTTGAAGTAGAGCTCGCTCGACGCGAAAACCCGGTTGTATCGCATGACGCCAAAAGCGTGCAGCGCTGGGAAGCGCTCGACGGCGCGCTGGTCGTACTTGCCGCCGACGAGTAAGGCCGCCGTCAACGGAACAGGCGTGTAGAGGTAAGGGCTATCGAAACGATTGTAGTGCCCGGCGAAGTTGAGCTGCAGCTGCGCACCAGCGGTCCACGTAAAGTTCGTATTGTCGTCGGTATAGAAGCGTCCGCCAACGTTGCCGTTTTGGCGACCCGAGCCTCCGCCGAAGAAAGCGCGATACTGCAAGAATCGGTTCGACGTGATCGGTCCTCCGACCTCCACTGCTGCGCCGTTGCCCTGCTCAAATGCGGACGCCATGTAAAATGGAGGGTCGAGCATGAGCTGTTTGGCCATTGAGAGGATGATGCTCGGCGCGAGGTTGCCTCCGCCGCTGTTGACCTGCACGTAGTGACCGGTCTTTCCAATCGGCACTTGAAACAACGCAAACGTGAGACGAGGGGTGCGCTCGGCGCGCATGCTGAGCAAGAAGAACGAATTTTGGATCCCGGGGATGGGACCGAGTGCACGCAACTGCAGAAGGTCGAACGTCGTGTCGTTCTCGTTCTTGCGCGTGACGCCGTTCACTTGGCGTTCGAGGTAGTAGTAATGCGAAGCGCGAGCGACGACCGAGAAGCGGAATCCGGGGCTCGGCTGGCAGACGATCACGCTCGGGTCGAAGCGGCAGCCGAAGTCGGCGCAGTCGGTGCGACCATCGCCGTCGTTGTCGAGGCCGTCGCTGCACGTTTCGTCGGAGTTCTCGCCGGGCTTGTCGCCGTACTTTCCGATCAGCTCTTCGACGTTGACCCCTTGTCCCTCTTCTGGAAGGTCCATTGGGAGGTCGGGTTGCGTGTTGGCAGCCGCGGCTCCGCCCTTCCAAGAACCTTTGCATGCCTTGGTGTTCGCGCAGTCTGTGTCGTCGCAGTCGATCGCGCCGTCGCCGTCGTTGTCGACGAAGTCGGAGCACAATGACGTCGTCGACTCAGGTTGTCCTTTTGGCTTGCACGCCGGATCCTCAAAGCAGTCCGCGTCCGCGCAATCGACAACCGTGTCGCCATCGTTGTCGATGCGATCGGTGCAGTTGGTTTCCTTGTCGGTGTGCGCGGGCGCGGCGACAGGGGCTGTTGAAGGGGCCGCGGCAGGGGTCTCAGCTGCGAACGCTTGAGGTGCTGCCACTGACAGCGTCGCGCCAACGAGACACACCGCGAATTTCACGATCCAATTGCTCCGCATCGAAACGTTCCTTTGACATTGGGTAACAATAATAGTTACGAATTACTGACAAACTTTGCGGCCAACGCAAACGGTGACCGTAGGGTTCCAACTGCAGTCCCAGTCGAGGCAGTCGATGAAACCGTCGTCATCGTTGTCGATGCCATCGCTGCATTTACGATTGGCTTCTTCGGCCGTGGTGCCAAGACTCTCTTGGCACGCCTGTTTTCTCGGGTCATTTGGGTTGACAGGGGGATCTTGACTGCACGAGTAGTCTTGGCAGTCGACGAAGCCGTTGCCATCGTTGTCGATTTTGTCGGTGCACTTTGCGTAGGTGTTTTCGGACTTTTGCTCGCAGTACTTCACGGCTTCAGCGTCGAGGCTCTTCGTGCAACCGAAGTCATCGCAGTCTGTATATCCGTTGTTGTCGTTGTCCTTGCCGTCTTTGCAGTCGACGGCGCTCGACTCGGTGACTCCACTCGGTTTGCAGTGCGCGATGATCGCGGGGTCCTTGGAGTTCTTGCAGTCGTTGTCGTCGCAGTCGATGTACTTGTCGTTGTCGTTGTCTTTGCCGTCGCTGCAAAATGCGATCGTCGTTTCGGGGCCGGCGCATGGCTCGGGTGCGATGCAAGGTTTCGGTTTGCAGTTCGTCGCTTTTGCGCAGCCCGTGTCGGCGCAATCGATCAACCCGTCTTCATCGTTGTCTTTGCCGTCGGAGCAGCTCTTGTCGTCCTTCTCTGAACAGACCGTGACGAACTTTCCTTTGGCGCAACCGAAGTCCTTGCAGTCGGTGAAACCATTTTGGTCGTTGTCGATGCCGTCGCTGCAAAGCGCATCGGTGAACTCTCGACTGCAGCAAACCTCGGCGATGCCTTGGCAGTTCGAGTCGCCGCAGTCGAAGCGACCGCTATCGTCGTTGTCGATTTGGTCGGTGCAAAGT
>JAHFDZ010000111.1:0-13881 GCA_023248745.1 Myxococcales bacterium
GGTCAGTCCCCGTGACTACGTTCCCGATCGACGGCGCCGACTCGCGATCGAGCCTTTGCCACTCGACGAGGCTGACGCACTGGCGATCAGCAAGCTGCCGCAGGTTCATCGGGATCCATTTGATCGGATGTTGGTCGCGCAAGCGATCAGCCAAGAGCTCTGCATCGTCACGCCCGACATGGCGATTCGGGGCTACCCCTGCCTCACGTGGTGGGGGTAGCAGTCGCCACGACCTATCGCCAGCTTGTGATACGTGCGCGCAGAACCGCCTCTTCGAGCAAAGCGTCGACATTCGCGGGCGGCAGCGAGTACGGAAACTCGACCGTGCCTTGTCGCTCAATTGCGCACTGCGAAGGACACTCCACCGGTGAGTCCGGCACCGAACTGGGCCACCGATCGAGCACGCGTACCTTTCGAGTATGCAGCCCAGCGATCGTGATGAATTTTCCACCCGAGGTTGTCGTCCCCGTTCGGACGATGTGCTCGCCCACGTCCACATGCCTCGATAAATCGCAATCGAGCGTGCTCAACGTTACGCCAACTGTCCACATCGGTTCGCGCTTTTGCACGATCCCATCGAGGGTTCGGTAGCAAGTGAACCTGCCCCCGTGACGACTCTCGCGCATCGCGGCAGGGCCGAACAATTGAAAATGGATGCTGAGCAGTGGGTGCTCCGGATCCTCTTGCAGCTTGAGGGCGCAGTCATAGGAAGCCAGTGTTGTGAGCATCCTATCGGTGGAGCTCCCCGGATCATTTGGCGCGGGTAACAGCGGCGCGCTCACAACAGGGCCTTCCCTGTTGCAGGCGGCAATGGCAAGTAGCACGGCGACCCAGATTCTCCGCATGGTCGTGAATACTTCCGTTTTCTTGCAATACGCGTACAGAAATCGCAATAGCCCTGGGTCGTGGGCTACGGCATCTTCAGAGCGCCTTCCTTGCGCAAGCCGATGAATTTCCCCTGCCCCATCGCAAGTGCCCACGTTCCATCGACACTACCGTCGACGTACAGCGTGCCCGAAAATTGCGCGCCCTTCGATGCGTTACCGAACACCAGTAAACCTTTCGGGTCGGCTTTGCCGGACAACGCAAGCGTGCCGAGTTCGCCTGCGTTGGCGCTGCCCGTGATCGCGCCGTTCGTTGCAACGACGGCTTTCCACGTACCGGCACCATCACCTGAATACGTACCGCTGTAGTTGCCAGCCATCGCCGCATAACAGGCGATCGTCGTGCCGGTGCAATTGAACACAGAAGGACCCGCGTCCACTGGCGGATCGGGCGGCGAGGCATCGACTGGTGGATCGGGCGGCACTGCTGCATCTGCAGGTCCGGTCACGACGATCGCGCCCGCGCTACGTTTGCCTTCAAAGGTGCCCGAGTATTTTTCCAAAACCCATGTGCCGGAAACCGTGCCGTCGACGAAGACCTCACCTGAGAACTCGATTCCGGACGGCCCGCTTCCGAAAATGAAGTTGCCGTTTGCACTCGCCTTCCCGGTGAGGGCGTAAACCTGGTCACCAACCTTGGCGGTTCCGGCTGTGGCGCCACTCTTTGAAAACGACGCACTCCAGGTGCCAGACTCTGCCCCAGCAAACGTGCCAGAAAAGTCGCCGGCCATCGCCTCAACGCAAGCGCTGGCGGTGCTGGTGCAGGAGAACTTCGCGGTGCCATTTGACGTGGAGCTGCAGGCGATCGTCGCAAGTAATCCGGGGGTAAGAACCGCGCCGACGAGCATCAAGATGGGGGCTTTCATTTGCATGCCGGCCTCTACGCATCCTTGCACTCGTGTCTTCCTCGCCTCCGGCGCCAAATGGGGAAAAACATCCGACAGATTAAATGTTACCAAGCGCCACCATGAAAAACGCTCGCGCAACCCCTCGAAATTCCGCTGTAAATGGTCGTGCAAACGTGACTTCCGCATGCACCATCCCTAACGAAGGCGCGTGAGTTACGCCTCCCTCAACGAATGTATCGACGACCTGGAACGCTCAGACCAACTCGTCACCTTACTTGACGAAGTGGACCCCTATCTTGAAGCGGCAGCGATTCACCGACGCGTTTCACAAGCAGGCGGTCCGGCAATTCGTTTTCGCAACGTGTCGCGTACGACGTTTCCAATGGTCTCGAATCTGTTTGGCACGCCCGCACGCGCTCGGTTTCTCTTTCGGCACGCACTCAAGGACATCGAAAGCGCGATGGCTTTCCTCAGAAAGGGAGCGTTCACGTCGCCGCTTGCGATCGCGCGTGCAGCTCGGCTTGCGCCGCATGCAATTCCGCTTCGCACTTCGCGTGCACCCGTACTCGCGTGCACGACGTCGATTTCGAAGCTTCCCGCGATGACGTCGTGGCCAAACGACGGTGGTCCATTTGTAACTCTTCCTGCCATTTATACCGAACACCCTGACAGACCCGGATGGCTTGGCAGCAACCTCGGAATGTACCGCGTCCAACTTTCTGGCAACGACTACGAACCCGAACGTGAGGTCGGCCTTCACTATCAGATTCATCGAGGCATCGGCGTTCACCACGCGGCTGCCATCGCGCGCGAAAGCCCACTCTCGGTAAATGTGCTCGTCGGCGGGCCACCGTCCCTCACCCTTGCAGCAGTGATGCCGCTTCCTGAGGGTGTGCCCGAGCTTGCGTTTGCGGGCGTCCTTGGCGCGCGCAATGTACGCCTCGCTTCGCCTCGCCATGGCGGGCTGCCCGTCGTTGCCGACGTCGACTTTTGCATCGCGGGATCGATCGCCCCGCGCATCACCAAACCCGAGGGGCCGTTCGGTGATCACCTCGGATACTACTCGATGAAACACGAGTTTCCCGTCATGACAGTCAATGCGGTTTACCATCGCAAAGACGCGATTTGGCCATTCACGGTGGTTGGGCGGCCGCCACAAGAAGACAGCGCATTCGGCGCCCTCATTCACGAACTCACCGGTCCAATTCTTCCGCGCGTGGTGCCCGGCGTGAGCCAAGTCAATGCGGTTGACGAAGCGGGCGTCCATCCTCTTCTGCTCGTGATTGGCTCTGAACGCTATGTCCCCTATCGACAGGCAGCTCGCCCTGCTGAACTCTTAACTCAAGCATCAGCGATCTTGGGTCAGGGACAAATGTCACTTGCGAAGTACCTTTTTATCGTCGCAAAGGAAGACGACGAAGAACTCCGCGCCAAGGACACAGCCGCATTCTTTCGTCACGTCCTCGAACGATTCGACCCCGCGCGCGACCTGCACTTCCTCACGAACACCACAATCGACACGCTTGACTACTCGGGGACCGCACTCAACGAAGGCTCAAAGGTGATCATCGCAGCCGTGGGCGGAAAGCGTCGTGCACTCGGCACCGCGATACCTCCACTCTCACTTCCTGATGGCTTCTCGAATCCTCACGTCGCAATCGCGGGCGTGCTTGTTGTTCAAGCGGTGCGAGCCGCACAGTCAAGCGTCTTGACTCATTCATTACCCGCAACGCTCAGTCGCCAGTTTCCTTTGATCGTCATTTGCGATGATGCGACGTTTGCGGCTCGCACGCTCGCAAACTGGCTGTGGGTTACGTTTACGCGCTCCGACCCCGCGCGTGACATCCACGGCGTCCGCGAGTTTGTGCGCGACAAAGCGTGGGGATGCGAAGGAGCCGTCGTGATCGACGCTCGCACGAAGCCTCATCACGCGCCTTCGCTCGAAGAGGACCCAGCGATCGAAAAGAGAGTTGACGAACGGTTCTTCCGAAAGGGAAAACTATTGGCGCGCTGGGGCTAAGCCAAAGAACGCGTCGAATCTCGATTGGCCTTGCGGACGTACCCAATCCGCTTTCGCCACTCTCGTGGACTGCATCCAAACCAGCGATGAAAGGCGCGCTCAAAACTCTTCAGGTCAGAAAAACCGAGAGCGAGGCTGCTCTGCGAGACGTTCATATTGCCTTCGGTGAGGTACCGTTCCGCCAAGCGCTGACGGACACGCTCGAGCTCATCGAAAAACGTCGTTCGACGTTCTTGTAGGCGACGCTGAAGCGTTCGCGCCGACAGATTGAGCTTTGCGGCTACATGATTCACGCTCGCGTCTGCGTTGGGCAGCGATGCTTCGATCACTTCACGCAACCGGAGTTGAAGCGAATCATCTTCCACGTGGGACGAGGGCGGCGGCTCTTGAGGTTCAACTTGCACAACTGAACGCTGCCCCGTACTTACAATGTTGTCAATAGCGGTAACCTGAGATTCCTGCCGGTTGAGGTGATCGCGAAGAAGCACGCTCAGCCAGTCGCGAAACCGTTGTCCGGGTGCAGGATCCGCAGCTTCATATCCAGAAGCGCCGAAAATCGATCCGCCAGCGAGTGCTTCGCCTAACAGCGCAAACGAAAGCAGCGCAACCGCGAACCGCGTGTCTTCGATCTTCGCCGCGGGATTCGGTCTCAATGCGTGCATCGCATCGACAATGCGCGTCCAATTTTCGCGCGGAGTAGGGGCTAAGAGCGGGTCATGACCGGACAGGAGAAGCCAACCGAAGAGGCGCGCGTAGCGTTGTTCTCGAAGCAACTTTGAAACAGCAGCAACGATTCCCATCTCGCCGACGTTGGGTGCGCCACTTGCCCTTGTGATCGTTTGGATGAGCTCCGATTGCAGGTCCTCGATCGCGCGCTCAACGACGGTACGGACGAGCTCTTCTCGACTTCCAAAGTGGTGCAACACCGCGGGATGCGAGATACCCACGACAGTCGCGATGTCTTGTAAGCGGATGCTATCCGGCCCACTCGCAACGAATTGCGCTTCGGCTGCCATAAGAATTTCGAGGCGCGCTTCATCGGCCGTGCGCCTTCGACGCTTCGAACGCGCCACGTGCGTGGTCGGTCTCTTGGGGTTCACGTTTCCCATCGTATGAGCGCCTCGCGATCCTGTGCGCGGATTTGATTGCGCGGCGATGAAACGACGACGGGACTTGCCCTCGCAGCTTCCCTTTCCTAACGTTGCTGCGCATGAGCATCACGCGCCGCGACCTGATCCGCCATACGCTTCACCTCACCGTTTTGGGCGCGGGCGCAACAGCGCTCGCCGCGTGCAAGAAGGACGCACCGGCGGGTTTCAAATGCGACGACACGCAAGGCTTGGCTCCCGCCGAAGTCGAAGCCCGCAAGGCGCTCGGCTACGTAGACACAAGTCCCGAACCTGCAAAGTTGTGCACCAATTGCCAACAATACGTTCCTGGTTCCACATGCGGCACATGCAAGGTTCTCAAGGGCGCGGTGCATCCAAACGGGTATTGCAAATCCTGGCTTGCGAAGTCGGCGTGACAGAGGCGCCCGAATGGTGTACTCGCCCTTGCCTTCGCTGTTGTTCGGGGCTGTGTTTTCGGGGGGAGACGCCGTGTTTCTATTTGAGTTGAAGTTCAGCCGCATTCGCGATCGCGACGACGCAATCCTGTGCCTCGATGGTGGTCCGGAGATCGCCCAGAAGAACCTTCTTTGCGCACTTGGCGCGGGGGACAACCTCGCAAAGAGCGAAGGAGTCAACGAGGTAGATTCGGCTCGCGCGACTCAGGACACGTCACGAAAAAATTGATCGAGCGCCGCAATCATGTACTCGGGGTCGCGGCTTCCACCCATCTCGCGAATCGAATGCATGCTGAGCATCGGATTGCCAACGTCGACGGTCGGAATACCGAGCAACGTCGCGGTGATTGGGCCAATCGTCGATCCGCAAGGTAGATCGCTACGTGTGACAAACTGTTGAACAGGAACATCCGCACGTTTGCACGCAGCTGCAAACCTTGCTGCCGTGGCAGCCGAAGTGGCGTAGCGCTGATTGCTGTTACTCTTAATGACAGGTCCGTGGTTGATCGCGGGCCTGTGCCTCGCTTCGTGTCGATCGACGAAGTTGGGATGAATCGCATGCGCCATATCTGCCGACACGCATTCGGAACCGGCGATGATACGAAATGCCGCGTCTTGCGATCCACCGATGCGAAGCGCAAGGCGCTGCAACACGCGCGGCAAGAAGGCCGAGTGCGCACCGGCAGCAGTTTCGCTGCCCACTTCTTCATGATCGAAGAGCGCAACAACAGGCACAAATTCGTCCTGCGTGGCTAGTGCAGCCGCGAGTGCTTGAGTTGCCGCGTGGCACATCGCAAGGTTGTCGAGCCGGCCCGAGAAAACGAACTCACCACCGCACCCGCCGACGGCCGGTTCCACCGTATCGAATAGCATCGCATCAAGCGAAACGAGCGATTCGACTTTGACACCGATCTGCGCCGCGATCGATGCGAGCATGCCTTGAGCGTCACTTGCAACGAGGCCCACAACAGGTGGTAAATGTTCTTGACGGTTGAGCGCAAGACCCTTTTCGTTCACGTCGCGATCAAGGTGAATCGCCAACTGCGGGATGCGCAAGAGCGGCTTATCGAGGCGAAAGAGACGCGACGCAATGCCAGACTTCGTCGCCACCATCGCCCGTCCCGCAAGGCCAAGATCGCGATCGAGCCACGAATTGAGAAGAACGCCGCCATACACTTCGACGCCCAATTGCCGATAGCCCTCTTTGACGTATTCGGCGTTTGGCTTGAGACGGAGGTTTGGACTGTCGGTGTGCGCCCCAACGATGCGAAAGCCACGCACTTTCTTCCCGCGCGGCACTTCGAACGCAACTAGCGCGGTCTCACCGAAGGTCGAAAAGTATCGACCCGCCGCAAGCCCATCCCACGCGTCAACTTCTGGGAGCGCTTTGAATTGTAACTTCTGAAGTCTTGTTTTAACCGTCTCGACCGCATGGAACGGCGTCGGCGAAGCCCATAGAAACGAGAGCAGATCCTTCAGTGTTTTGTTCACGCGCTCGAGGGTATCGAGCTCGCGCCCGACTGCACACCCTGATCGACCGCTCCGAATACGTTAACTAACTTGACTATATTCGGGCCGCCGAATGCGTCGATAACCTTTGGCTTGCTGCCTCCGCTTGACGAAACCGGGTTCGGATTGACGACGAACGCAGGTGCTTGTCACCCGTTTGGTGCCGTTGAGCGCCTCGTTGAGATGAAGAATAAGGGCTCAGCGATCGCTAGCTCAATCGGGCGACACCACGTATTGTCAACGGAGAGGTTGGTCCTGGAAAATAAGCGTGCTCACTTCCGCGTAAAGTACCCAGCAGGTGATCGGCCAGCCTTCGAAGTGCACGGGCGACGACTCGAAGTACTTGATCTCTCCGAGCAAGGCATTCGCTTGGCGTACAGCCAGGATTTGCCATTTGAGAAGGACGCAACGGTCGCGGGCACCATTACCTTCAGAGATCGTGCGCGATGCTCGGTGGCCGGTGTTGTCTTGCGGTCACGAGGCGATGGAACCGCGATGCAATTGGTCACCGGCATTTCGCTCGCGAGGATACATGAAGAGCAGCGGTGCTTGATCAGGCGGTATCGCGGGACGGACTGAGGGGGCGGAAGCAACGTCGACGGGGTGTTTCCAACCAACGGCTTGATGCTGTCGTTTCTGATTCGTGGTGGCGCTCGACGCGGCGCTCTAACGAACGGTCGTCGAGCTCACCGGCACGCAAGCTTTGCTCCAAAAGCTATCTGCTCCTGTTACAAACTCGCGCGAATAGGCTGACCAAAAGTCCTTTGCACGCGTAACGAGATCGGCAACCTCGGCGTCGTTCTCTGCAGCTGCGAGCATCCATTCGGCGGTGAAGTCGACATTTCCTTTCGCGTTGCCGAGACCTGCAACTTTCGTCGAAAGGCGATGCGCCTCAGGTGATTCTGCCCAACGATCGCTCGCATTGGTGCTGGGGCGCAATCCAGGCAAGTCGCTCCACCCTTCAACGAAGGTGATCTCACCATCATCGTTGAATGTGAACTCCGCGTACGTAGGACACAGCAATTGTTGGTGCTCAAAGAGCATGTGACATCGCGAGAACGGCTGCACCGCGAACGCCTTGCACTCAATCGGATGCTGCATCGTGACATCGACGGCGTCCGCGAGAAATTCATTAAACGCAACCAGTTGATCGCGACCAAGCGCAGTGAGCTTGAACCAAGGAGACCACTCCCAACGGATCACTTGCGAGGCATATTGAGGCGGGCGGGGCATTACCCGCGTCCGATCAAGCGTGTCGTAATACTGCTTAGAAAGCGTGACGTAATACTCTGGAGAGTGCGTTGGCTTCAGGCAAGTCGACCGCGCGCCTTCGCCAAATCGTTCGGTGCATGTCAATTGCGCCGGCAATGCGGATCCGTCCGGAACGGTGAACGAAGCATCGCTGCAAGCCATCATCCACACGCTTAGAAAACAGAATTTACCCTTGGACAGAAACAACATTTTCAAACCCTCGCCCCTCCCATCAGCAAAGCTTGCGCCACACCGAACCACAGACGGATTTTGCCTATATGGGCAAACCCCTTCACTTGCCGCACGCGCAAGCGTTGCGCGACGTCGCAGCGGCCGCGCCATCGCGAATATTCGCGCGATGCACCATGGCTACCGACGAACGCCACTCATCACATCAGTTGCAGACACGCGCAGAGTTTGCGTGCAGATCGACGTTACAGCGGCGCGAACAATGCGAGAGCGCGCGACATCTACACGTTGGATCAACACATGCATCATGGCCTCGCAGCAGGAGCTCAACATGGATGCGTTCTACGCCCGAAACTGGAAAACCGTAGCCGTGAGAAGTCTGGCTCGGCATTGCGGTGATGCCGCTCACAAGCGCCGCGCACCTGATGTTCGCATTCGGGTGCTACGCAAACGTCACAGGTGTGATCGCTCTATTTCTTGCGCTGCGCCTGCGACGGTATGAGCAAAGGATCGTGCAGCACCATGACTATGTGCGGATCGTTTCGTTCTAAGGTGACCGACCGACGAATGCGATCTCATCCATACTGCGCGCTGCATTTCATTTCAGCGATGCTCTTCGATGCAACGCTCAGCATGTCCCCAAGTGCACATGCGCAGGCATCCGTCTGTCCGCAGAAAATGGTCCTCATAAGCGGTCACTACTGTCCGAAGGTCAGACAAGATTGCCTCGAATGGCTGGAAAGACCACGAGGAAACGATGGCCGGTGCCGTCGCTTCGCGGCCGCGAAATGTTTAGCGCCGCGCTTTCCCATGCGATTTTGCATCGACGTTGACGAAGCCTCGAGTAGGGCAAACGGCCTTCCAATGGCACACGTCTCGTGGCGCAATGCCGCCACATTTTGCAAAGCGAGCGGGCGACGACTCTGTCTCGAAAGCGAATGGACCTTCGCATGCGAAGGCGATGAGATGCTTCCCTACCCAACCGGTCTCGTTCGTGATTCGAGCCAATGCAACTTTGATCAAGCCAACATTGTTGACAAACACGGCAAGCCACTTGACCTTCGCAAACCTCCGGCCGAGGCTTGTAAGAGCCCGTTCGGCGTTCGCAATCTTGTTGGCAACATCGATGAATGGACCGTTCGCGATGTAACATGGGGCCCTTTTCGGAGCGCACTCAAAGGCGGCTGGTGGCTCGCGGGGCGAAACCGTTGTCGCCCCGCGACGACTGCGCACGGCGAAAATTATCGCGATTTTCAGACCGGATTTCGCTGTTGCAAGTCGATCGACTGAGTCACTCGTATCGCAATGCGTCGACCGGCCTTCGTGCTTTCTGTTGGACGCGAGAAAGCCAAAACCGCGCGTCGATACGCCGCCCAGCCTAGATCCAAAGGTCAATCGGCGCGTGATGCATGATGCACCGAAGCAAATCGGTCCTTGTTACAATGCCAACGACCTTGTTCACTTCATTGACGATCGGAACACATCCGATCGTGTGACCGACCATCACGCGCGCAAGGTCGGCAATCCGCGCTTCGGGACGTGCCGTCAGAACGTCATGCGACATGATCTGCAGAACTTTGTCGCGCAGTCGCGCCTTTGGCGCGAACAGATCCCGATCGGACACAATGCCCACAAGACAACCGTCCCGCAGCACCGGAAGGTGATGAAAGCGATGCTCAAGCATGATGGCTCGCGCACTTTCAACCGGGACTTTGTCATCCACCGCGATGACCTTCGTGCTCATCACCTGATGTGCTGTCATCGCTTGACGGCGCTCTTTGATCGGCGGCGCGACGTCGCGATAGTGGCGCGAAGCAACCTCAGGACGCATCGCTGTGGCGTGCACCGGTTCAACTCCAGACGCACGTTCGACTTGAAACGCGAAGTCTTCACGCTTAGGCAGCTCAACTGATTGAGGCTGACCTGAAATGTAGCGTACAAAGGTCATATTATGCCCCTAAAGGCAGCGGTGCTGACGTGACGGAAGCGGCAGCGCCGAGCCACCGCCGATGAGCGCGGAGATGCCCGAGCCACCAGCCACGCCGATGAGGATCAACGCCTTCGCGATGAAGCAAGTCGCTCGCGCCCGAACTCATGTTGCGAGCACAGCACCATGCGTGCCAGCGCGACGAGTCATCGGTGGCCTCTCAATTGCTTCGGTGTGCGCTTCAAAGGAGAATTCATGTCGGTACAAGTAGATTCCCGCAACGCCGAGACCCCCGCGCCCCCAAGCCCGCGTGCTCGTTTGGAAGCCGCATTTGTGCGTGCCCTCAGCGACGAAATCAATCGCAGCACGAAAGACAATTCTGTCATCGCAATCTTGCACACGCAGCTTCTAGAGGAAGAGCGCCGTCTTGCGCGCACCCTCGAAGACGCAAATTCTGCAATACAACGCAAACCTTTCGCCTTCGGTCAGAACACCAAACGGTAGTCAGGGCATCGAATACCTCTTCAACCACTCCTCGGCGCTCCGTATCTCGGAGCAGTTGGGAGTCACGTTCCAGCTGGCGCGGGACACAACGATTTGAACGCGTCGCTGAAACAGCAAGGATACTGGGCAGCTATGTCGCCGCGCGTTGCAAGAGGTCTCGCACCCGCGCTTCGATCTCGTCACGTATTGCGCGCACGTGCGCAATGCTCTGTCCCTTTGGGTCCATCAATGGCCAGTCTTCGCGACGTAGCCCGGGCACCACCGGGCATGCCTCGCCGCAGCCCATCGTGATCAACAAACACGCGCTACGCGCAAGTGACTCGGTGAGCAATCGTGGCTTTTGATCTGTCAAGTCGACGCCAACCTCGCGCATCACCTCGACGACTTCAGGATGCACCTCCGAGCCCGGTACGGTGCCCGCTGAAATGGCGAGCGCTTTTGATGGATTGGTCAATTTATTGAACCAAGCCGCGGCCATTTGCGAACGACCCGCATTGTGTACACACGCAAAGAGCACTGTTCTCATGGTGATTCGTGTTCCTTCAATCGGTGACGTCGCTTTTCGAAGGGACGGAAAGGAGCCACCGAAAGAGCGATGCCGCAGCGATGGCAGCAATGAACTGCACGACAACGAAACCAGGAACGTCTATCGGGCGAATACCCGCAAACGTATTGCTGAAGCCACGCGCGACGGTCACTGCTGGATTTGCAAAAGAAGTTGACGATGTAAACCAGTACGCTGCTGTGATGTACGCACCGACTGCGAAAGGAACCGCGGTAGATCGACGCCGTGCGCATCCCCAGATGATGGTCACTAGGCCGAAGGTCGCGACGAATTCGCCGACAAGCTGACCGATACCGCTTCGCTCATGCGTTGACACCGAGAATGTCGCTACGCCAAACATGACGTGAGCAATCGCAACACCGGTGAATGCGCCGAGAGTCTGGGCGGACACATACACCGGAACGTCTCGCCAACGAAGGTCACCTTGAGCTGCTGCAGCGACTGTAACCACAGGGTTGAAGTGGGCAGATATCGATTCGAACGCAAGGATAAACGCCACGAGACCTGCTCCCGTGGCGATCGTGTTTGCGAGAAGCGCTATCGCAACATTCCCACCCGACAACCGCTCGCCCATGATTCCAGAACCAATGACGGTCGCGAGTAAGAACGCGGTGCCAAAAAACTCGGCCGCTGCGCGGCGCCGCAGGTCAGCGGCAACAGCCATGGCTTGCCTTCGGCGCGGTCGCTTCGCTGATTCGAGGCACGCAGCAGTCCGCGCTTCCCGCTCGTTTCTGTTCCATGACGTCTACTTCGCCCTTCACGACGAAAACTTCCCAAGCGTTACCGTCAGGGTCTTCAACCCACACCTTGTCTTGAAGAGCGTAGCAGCACTCTGTATTTTCCTCCGTCTTGGTCGTGAGGCCCGCTTGTTTGAAACGTGTCCACGCAATGGCCACGTCTTCGCTACTCGCAACTTGAATGCCGAAGTGATTCGCGTTGACGCCTGTGCGTTCGGCCTCTTGCATCGTGAGATTGAGCGATGGCTCAGCAAGATCAAACTTGGCGTACCCGGGGCGGCGCTTTGTGGCTTTCACGCCGAACGCCCTCTCGTAGAAGGCAACGGAAGCATCAATGTTGGAGACGTTGAGCGACACATGGGGTTTCAGAATGTTCATTGGCAACTCCTTCGAAAATATTCGAAACATATGAGCAAAAAACTAGCAGCATCCCTTTGTGCCTCGTTTGCAACAGTCCTCCCACAGGTAATCTGTGAGCGCGCGAAGAGCGTCGTAGTTGGCCGAATAGTAAAGAAACGTTCCTTCGGCTCGAGTCGAGACGACCGATGCGTCGATTAATCTCTTTAGGTGATGACTCAATGTGGAAGCTGGAAGCTCAACGTGGGTTTGAATATCGCCGGCGGCGATACCTTCGGTTCCGCCCGTCACCACGTAGCGAAGAATTTTCAGGCGAATGGGGTGGCCCAAAGCGCTGAGTTGATCGGCGTGGCGTTCGACTTTCGAGGTCACAGGTTGATTCTATATTTTTCGAAATAAGAAAGCAAGCTCCATTTCGAAAAATTTCGAAACAATTTGCCGCGAAGCTCCGATTGAAAAAGCGGTCCGTGGCTGGCGATCGCGATGACGATCTCCAGCACACCATATGGTAAACTTAATTTATCATATGCGTTAGGCCCAGCGTCGCGCTCGTGCGTCGCTCGCGAGCTGTTCTCGAAACGCCGGATGCGCAGTCGCGATAAGTGCGTGCACTCGCTCTCGCATCGTCTTTCCATAAAGGTGTGCGACGCCGAACTCGGTCACGACAAAATGTACGTCGTTGCGCGACGTCGTAACACCTGCACCGGGTGAGAGATCGGCCACAATGCGCGAAATCAACCCATTCTTCGCAGTCGAGGGCAGCGCAATGATAGGCCGCCCATTTTCTGATCGTGCCGCGCCGCGACCAAAGTCAACTTGGCCACCGACGCCCGAGTAAAACATGCTTCCAATCGAATCGGCGCAAACCTGGCCTGTAAGATCCACCGACAGAGCTGAATTTACGGCAACCATGTTGTCGTTCTTGGCGATGACAAACGGGTCGTTCACATAGTGTGACGGCCGCATCTCGAGGCTCGGATTGTCGTTCACAAAGCTGTAGAGCGCCGTCGACCCCATAACGAAACTCGTGACGAGTTTGCCTCGATGCAGTGTTTTCTTTGCGTTCGTAATCACGCCACTGTTCACCAAGTTGACGACTCCATCGGAGAACATTTCCGTATGGATGCCGAGATCGCGATGACCGCAAAGCGCATCAAGGACGGCATTCGGAATCGCCCCAATACCGAGTTGCAAGGTATCTCCGTCACGCACCAATGAAGCAACGTGACGCCCAATCGCACGGGCACAATCGGTCAAAGGTTCGGGATCACATGTGAGAATTGGATCGTCGACCATCACTGCGCAATCGATTTGCGAGACGTGCACAAATGAGTCGCCGTGCGTGCGCGGCATACGCGGATTGAATTCGGCAATGACGAATCGCGCCGCCTCGATCGCAGGTTTAACAATGTCGACCGACACCCCGAGCGAACAGAACCCGTGCACGTCGGGTGGCGTCAGCTGCACCAATGCGACATCGATCGCCATGGGTCCACGCATCAAGCGTGCAATTTCGCTCAGGAATA
>JAHFDZ010000111.1:13891-17779 GCA_023248745.1 Myxococcales bacterium
AAAAGGCATTGTGTCGGACACATCCTTCGAACTCGGCAGCCAAATATGGAGCAGGACCAAGCGTGAGCAGACCACAGACTTCGACATTACGTAGATCGCTCGCGCGCCTCGTGAATGCGTCGACAAGAGCCGATGGTGCCGACGCACCACTACCAATGAAAATCCGCATGTTGTCTTGAAGGTGGCCGATCGCTTCATCGGCATTCATGACGATGGGTTTCATATCGAATGGATCCCTGACATGCGACGCGACCAAGCACACGTCATGCCGAAGGCTTTGGCCCCAATCTTGAGGAGCTTCGGAAGCGGAGACCCCATATGACCAATTTTCTCGTTCTCTACGTAACCCGCACGAAGCTTTCCGCGGGCACGCAAATTCTGCGCGCTGACGCGAGCTCTGCGCGCCCTCGGCCCCCTCCCTAGCGTTTCATCCGCTTTGTATGGCGGCACATATCGTGAAGAGAGCTCTTGTGGATGGCAGCTTCGCTCTCGATTCCCGCGCAAGACGTCAACGCACATTGCAAGCATTGCGGCAGCAATACGCGCGCAGACTTTTGCTGTGTTGGATGCGAGACTGCGTACGGGCTCCTTCGAGGCGAAGGGCTTGCGCAATACTATGCAATCCGCGGCGCACGCGGTTGGGCTGTTCCATCGCTCGATGGTCGTCCGCTTGAGCAAGCATGGCTTGATGAAGCCGCAGCGCGCATCAAGAGCACACGCGGCCTCTCCCGAGTCAACATCGATGTACAGGGCATCCAATGTGCGGCTTGCGTGTGGCTCATTGAATCGCTCTTCGCCAAGGAGAAAGACGCCGCCGCCATCGAAGTAAATCCCGCACTCGGGACTGCCGCTATCGTGGTCGGAAGCACATTTGATCTCAGTGCATTTGCTTCGGTCTTGCAACGTATCGGCTACGCCCTCGGTGCACCTCGAAAGCAACAAGAAGCAAAGCCCGACGATCTTTTGTGGCGAATGGGTGTCTGCAGCGCGATCGCGATGAACGCGATGAGCTTCGCGGTGGCGGAGTATGCCGGGTTGTCGGATCCGACGTTGCTCACATGGTTCCGAAAGTTGACTTTTATATTTTCAATCGCAAGTGTCGCGATTGGCGGCAGTGTATTCTTCGAATCGGCCTACAAGAGCGTCCGGGCAAAAGCGATCTCGCTCGACCTGCCGATCGCATTGGGCATCGTGCTTGCATTCTCGAGCTCAGCACACTCTTTCCTCGCACGCGCGAACGGCGCCAACTACCTCGATACGCTGAACGTCTTCATTGCACTGATGCTCGTCGGACGCTGGCTTCAACGCCGCGTCATCGAACGCAGTCGCAACGCGCTTCTTTCGACCGCCGGCATCGACCAGTTACTCACACGCAAACTCATCGGTGGACGACCTCAGATCGTCCCATGCGCGTCGATCGTCACTGGCGATGAACTCTTCCTTT
The DNA here is from genome assembly GCA_023248745.1 of Myxococcales bacterium. Classification (GTDB taxonomy): domain Bacteria; phylum Myxococcota_A; class Polyangia; order Polyangiales; family Polyangiaceae; genus JAHFDX01. The sequence continues at coordinate 15,336 of JAHFDZ010000111.1, forward strand.
CGGCGGGAGACCTTGTCCCCGTTAGGGCTGAGCTCACGCGCGATCGTGCATCATTTTCGCTCGATTGGATCACGGGCGAAAGTGAACCACGAGGATTTTTGCCGGGCGACGAAATTCCTGCCGGCGCGTTTCTTATGGAAGGCGGATCGCGAACCGTCAAAACCCTCGAGCCACTTGCACAATCCGAACTCGTAGAACTACTCCACGCACCACCACGCAACACAAGCCAGGCGCTTGCGACGAAAGGGTGGCAACGCTTCGCAACGTTTTACGTTCTGGGTGTCTTAGCGTTCGCGTGTGCCGGCTTCGTCGGATGGTGGGCTATCGCACACGATTTGCCCAAAGCGCTTGATGTGACAACGGCAATTCTGATCGTCACCTGCCCATGTGCATTCGGCATCGCGGCGCCGCTCGCACAGGAACTTGCCCACGCTCGCCTTCGCAGAGCTGGCCTCTTTCCGCGCGACGGAGCCCTCCTCGATCGCGTCGATGCGGTAGAGGCCATCGTATTCGACAAGACCGGCACACTGACGACTGGTCACCTCGCGCTCACCACGTCGCTCAACCTTTCCGAAACATCCACGCGTGCGCTGCAAGCTTTGGTCACCCGAAGTACACACCCGAAAAGCCGTGCGATCGCAGCTTCGATCGGAGACAGCACCATCGACCACGCGATCATCGTCAATGAAGTTGCCGGTTCGGGCCTGTGGGCGATCATCGAGGGTGTCGAATACCGCCTCGGCAAAGGCACCTGGCTCGGCGCAGATACCAATGACTTGTGCTTCCGTGCGGGCGGAAGCACTCCCTTGCCTCTCGAAATGCAAGAGCAGCTGAGACCCAACGCTCAAGCTGACATTTTCGACATTCGTCGTTTAGACAAGGAAATTTACCTTCTCAGCGGCGACAGCGTCACGCGCGCAAAAGAACTCGCGCGCTGCGCAGGCATCGACGAAGCCAACGTCATCGGCGATCAGACGCCTCGCGGAAAGTCAGAGTGGCTCGAATCACTCGGGCAGAAGGCGCTCTTTGTCGGAGACGGAATCAACGACTCGCTCGCGATCGATGTTGCCTACTGCTCGGGAACGCCCGCCGTCGATCGGCCATTCGTCGCATCACGCGCTCAATTTTACTTCACAACGCCGGGACTCACGCCGATCACGTTGTTGCTAAGGACCGCGCGGCAGCTTCATCGAACTCGCACGCGCCTTCTCGCGGTAGCGCTCGCGTACAACACGCTAGCGATTGCATTGTCTTATCTTGGCGTCATGACGCCGCTGTTCTGCGCGGTGCTCATGCCGCTTAGCTCGCTGTCATCGATAGGCTACGCGAGCGTCGCAATGAAGGAGCAGGAGACCTGATGGACATCCTGCTCTTGCAAGTTTTCGTGAGTCTTGTTCTCGCCGGTGGCTCACTTCTGCTCTTCGGATTCGTATGCAGAAGCCGCGACTTCGAGCATGCCGATCGTCTCGCGCTCTTACCGCTCGAGCGCGAAATCACCCAAAAGGAAAAGGGCGAATGAGTACCGAACAAGGTCAGTTACAAAAGACGCGCATCGCTTACAACGACGATGCGACGCGATGGTTCATCTGGGCATCAATCGGCTGGGGCATCGTCGGCATGCTGGTCGGCGCCATCGTCGCGCTGCAGATGGGGACCCATCACGCCAACGTTCATGAGTATCTCAGCTTTGGTCGCCTTCGTCCGCTCCACACGAACGCCGTCATCTTCGCGTTCGTTGGGAACATGGTGTTTGCGGGCATCTACTACTCCACCCAGCGGCTCGTGAAGGCACGCCTTGCGAGTGATCTTTTGACCAAGATTCACTTTTGGGGATGGCAGGCGATCATTGTTTCGGCGGCAATCACGTTACCGCTCGGATACACGCAATCGAAAGAGTATGCCGAGCTCGAGTGGCCGATCGACATCGCGATATCGCTCATTTGGATCGTCTTCGCGATCAATTTCTTTTGGACCCTCGCGCGGCGCACCGAAAAGCACTTGTACGTCGCTGTGTGGTTCTACATCGCGACGATTGTCACCGTTGCAGTGCTCCACATTGTCAACTCACTTGCCATTCCCGTTGGCCCCCTCAAGAGCTACTCGATCTTTCCCGGCGCGAAGGATGCGCTCGTGCAGTGGTGGTACGGCCACAACGCCGTCGCGTTCTTCCTCACGACGCCCATCCTCGGCATCATGTACTACTTCGTACCCAAGGCAGCCGAGCGTCCGGTCTACTCGTACCGGCTCTCGATCATCCACTTCTGGGCGCTGGTCTTTCTCTACATCTGGGCTGGCCCTCACCATCTGCTGAACACTGCGTTACCCGCTTGGGCGCAGACGCTTGGCATGGTGTTCAGCATCATGCTTTGGGCCCCCAGCTGGGGCGGCATGATCAACGGCCTCTTCACGATTCGCGGGGCATGGGATCGTCTCCGCAGCGATCC
>JAHFDZ010000112.1 GCA_023248745.1 Myxococcales bacterium
TCGCGCAGGTGACGAAGTGGTTCCTCGGGAGGGGTTTCCATTTCGAGCGCGATTGTCGCGGTATCGTGTTCACGCAAGACCTCGATACGTACGAGCTGCGTGCCGTCGATGATGATCGACTCCCGGCCAATCGAGAGCGGAACGCCTTCACTCGCGACAAGGACAGTCATTGCGAAACGCCGCATCGAGACGACGGGCGTCGACGGATGCGCGACACCCGCAAGCGCCATTGCACCCGCAATCGGCAAGCTAGTCGCAACGAAATTGCAGCTCACGCGCAACTCGTCGTCTGCCACTACCGCCGTTACGCGCCCCTGTCCGCCGTCGATTCGATGGGCGCGCCCACGTTCACGCACCAACCCTCCGTGCGCTTCAATGCGTTCGCAAAAAAACTGAGCCCACGCATTATCGCCACCTGGAAGCATCATGGGTCCACGCGTTGCGAGCGCATGCACACGTGCGAGCCCCAGCGCGCTCGACGGCCACGCGTTGCCAAGACTTCGCGCGACGGCTTCAAATTGAATCGCGAATGGATGCCGCTCGTCGATGCCAGCTATCGCGCATGGCCTACTCAGGTTCGCGAATGGAAGCTTGCGCCATGCCGACGCTCGTTGGCGTTCCCAAAACGTACCCGGCGGCGTTACGATATCTTCGTCGAGAATTTTGTCTGTAGCCTCGTTCAGCAAGGAAAGCTGCGAATAGAGCGTCGCCACGGCTTCTTCGCCCGCATCGGGATAAGCACGATGGATCGCGCGCAAGAACTTTGCGCCATCTCGAAACGCATCGAGACGAATGCCAGGCGAGAGAACCTGAAACATGGGTTCGAGCGGCACCAGTCTTCGCCTCATGGGCTGAAGCTGAGCGAGCTCGCTGAGAAGGCGTGCCCAAGCCCGCGAGCCGTAAACAGCAAATTGCGACACGCGACGGTACAGCGTGAGCCCGTCATAAGTGTACGTCCCGGGTCTATCGTGATGGCCAAGGACCAGAACGCGAAAACCCCTTCGCGAAAGAACGGCGGCTGTCGCGAGAGCTCCCAGCGACGTACCGATCACAACGACGTCAAAGTGCTGACTCATAGACGTGGCTCGTGATCGTCACGCCGTATGCGGGCGCGCGCTCTCCCTTCCACTTCTGTAATCGAAACACGATTCTCGGCAAACCAGCAAACCGCTTGGGGCAAGAGTCGGTGCTCTTCTGCATGAATGCGCGCAGCTAAACTTGCCTCGTCATCTTCATCAAGAACATTGACGACTGATTGCGCAAGAATGGGACCCGTATCGACTCCGGCGTCAACCAAGTGAACCGTGCATCCCGCAACACGGACGCCATATGCAAGTGCCTGCCTTACGCCGTGCATGCCGGGAAAGGCCGGTAGCAACGCCGGATGAACATTGACGACGCGGTAGCGAAACGCCTCGAGCAATACCGGCGTAATGACGCGCATGAAACCGGCGAGCACGACGAGATCGACGCGCGCTTGTTGCAACTCGTCAACGATGGCGCGATCGAACGCTTCGCGAGAGTCAAAACCCCGATGCTCGATAACCCGTGACGGAATGTTTGCGCGCTCCGCACGAGTGAGTGCAAACGCGCTCGGAACATTGGAAATAACCTTGACGATTGCCACCGTCGACGCCGCGAGCTTGGGGCTATCGATGAGTGCCTGCAGGTTGCTTCCATTGCCAGACACGAGCACGGCCACGTTGAAGCTCATGAAAAAATCACGCGCGCTTCAAACTCGATGTCTCCGCACGCCTCGACTTGCCCGAGCACGAAAGGCACTTCCCCCACCGCCTGAAGAAGATCCAGCGTGCGACGCGCATCTTCCTTCGGCACCGTAAACACAAACCCCACGCCAAGGTTAAACGTGCGCGCGAGCTCACCATCCTCTACGGGACCACGCTCCGCTATCATTTGAATAAGCGCAGGGCGCTTTGGCAACCCAGTCACGCGCAGGGCGAGGCCATCGGGCAACACGCGCGGAACATTTCCTGGAAGGCCACCGCCAGTAATGTGGCTCATCGCGCGCACGTCAACTTGATTGACCACCGCAGCGACCGCCCTTGCATAGATGCGCGTCGGCTGGAGCAGCGCTTCGCCCAATGTACGACCGCCAAGTTCGTCGCAAGACGCATCCAGATCAAGTTTCGCATTGTCGATAAGTACGCGTCTCGCGAGTGCATAACCGTTGGAGTGCAGTCCGCTTGAAGGCAGCGCGATCGCGATGTCGCCAACGGAGACACGCTTTGCATCGATCAGCTTGGATCGCGCAACGACACCCACCGAGAAACCCGCAAGGTCGTATTCACCGTCTGCGTACATGCTTGGCAACTCTGCGGTTTCGCCGCCGAGCAGCGCACAGCCAGCGAGCTTGCAACCCTCTGCGATACCTGAAATCACCGCGTGCGCTACGTCGACGTCAAGTTTGCCGGTGCCAAAGTAGTCAAGAAAGAAGAGCGGGCGAGCGCCGGTGGTGAGCACGTCGTTCACACACATGGCAACGAGATCGATGCCAATCGTGTCGTGCTTCTTCATGGCGAATGCCACTTTGAGCTTCGTTCCAACACCATCGGTGCCGCTCACGAGAACGGGTTCGTCAACGTCGCCTGGCACCCGGCATAAGCCTGCAAACCCCCCAACGTCACCGATCACTTCGGCGATGCGCGTTGCTTTTGCCAGCGGACCGATGCGATCAACCAACGCATCGCCGCGATCGATATCTACACCTGCACTTCGATAGGTGACGGCCATGGCCGTGCAAACTACAGAGGCCCAAAGGCGCTGTCACGCAACGGAATGCGCCGAAACCAAGGATTCACAATGACTTTGCGAAAATCTTGGCTTGATCATTGGGCGCTCGTGGGCTTACCCCCACCCGAAAAACGTGAGCACGCGGGCGCTGCAGCCAAAGTGCACCAACCAAGCGTCGTCGCAAAAGAAGCCGAGATCGGCACCGATGTCGTCATTGGTGCATTCTGCATGGTTGCTGCGGGAGCGAAGATTGGTCGCGGAACGCGCATTCAGAGCCACACGAGCGTATGGGCGGGCGTTGAGCTCGGCGAAGACGTTTTTGTCGGACCGTCAGTTGTCTTTACCAATGTCCGCTATCCACGCGCTGCGTACAGCCGCGCACCGCATTGGGACAAGACCATTGTCGAGCGCGGCGTAACCCTTGGCGCGGGGGCGGTCTTGGTTGCGCCTGTGCGAATCGGCCAAGATGCGTTCGTCGGCGCCGGCGCTGTGGTCACGAAAGATGTGCCAGCCGGTGCAATCGTCGCGGGCAATCCAGCGCGCGTGATTGGCCACATCAGCGATACAGACGAATAGGTGAGCACAGCACCGACAAACTGCTGCACGTAGACGACCCTCGAACGCGCAGATACCTTCGCTTCCGTGCCCGCGGATCGCAACCCACGTTCGCTTGCAGCGCTCGCTCTCCTCGTTGCGGCGACGTCGCCCGATCTCGCGAAGGAAGCGTTGACTCACGCCAAGACGTGGCTTCGCACCGCCGTCGCACGCGATCCGATCGACGCCGCACTAACCACAGTGCTCGTTGGCGCCTATCTCTTCTACGAAGCCGAGCGAGGAAAGAACCCGAAGGTTAACTCGTACTACGACGCGCTCGTTTTCGTTTCGACCAACCTCTCCGTTGGCTACTGCGACATCTTCGCGCGCACTGACGCGGGCAAGGCGATTGGCACCGCCCTTATGACGTTTGGTCCCGCACTTGCGACGAACATCTTCGACCCACCATCGAACCCGACAACTCGGCAAGAAGGTTGACAATGAGCAATCTCATTGCGATCTCACTTACCTTTCCAACCGTCGTGTGGACGGCTCTGCTCGGCGTCGTTCTCGTTTATTGGCTCTTCGTAGTCGTTGGAGCAGTCCACCTGGGCTCATCGCATGCCGACGGCGCGGTCGATGGCGCCGTCGATGGCATCGATGCTGATGGCGTCGGCGATGGCGCACACGCCGATGGCGCAGATGGCGTCGATGGCGACGGCGCCGATGGTGCTCATGCGGCGCATCACGCGAGCATTCTTGGATCGCTCAAGCTCCGCTCTGTGCCGATCACCGTTGTCGTCAGCCTCATTGTTGTTTTTGCGTGGCTGTTCTCCACAACGTTCATGCAATTCGCGAGCGCCATGCCGATCAACCGATGGCTCATGGGAACTTTGGTCCTCGTGCTCTCGTGTGTCTTCGCATTGCCGGTCACTTCTCTTGCCATTCGCCCATTCGCGCGATTCTTCGCGCACGCAAAAGCGCAAACGCACCAAGACTTGGTCGGCAAGACCTGTCAGGTCCGCACGGGTTTGGTTGACGGACGCTTTGGAGAAGCAACTGTTGTCGAGCGCGGATCCGATTTGGTGGTGCGCGTTCGAATCGATGGACAGCCTCTCAAGCGCGGGCAGGAAGCGATTATCACCGGATGGGACGCCGAGCGCGACGCCTTCACAGTGGAGCCTTTGGACGACGTTCTCGGTCGCAAGGGCAACTCGCGCCAAATGTAACTTTACTAGTTTCGATAGTTCGTAGGCCGTTTACGTGAGGAGAGTCAGATGCCTGTAGGTTTGCTGCCAGTTGCCATCGTCGTGGGCATGATCTCGTTGGTGCTTTTCGGCCTGTTGATCATGGTCTCGAGGTTCTATCGCCAAATCGAACAAGGTCGGGCGCTCATCATCAACACCATGCGCGCCGAACCCGTTGTCACGTTCACGGGATCGATCGTCTATCCGATCATCAATCGCGCCGAGGTCATGGACCTCTCTGTAAAAACGATCGAAATCGATCGACGAGGAAAGGAAGGCCTCATCTGCGCAGACAACATTCGCGCAGACATCAACGTCACGTTCTTCGTGCGCGTGAACAAGACCGAGGCTGACGTGCTACGCGTCGCTCAATCGATTGGCTGCCATCGCGCCAGCGACGGCGCGACCCTCAACGAACTCTTCGGCGCAAAATTCTCTGAAGCGCTCAAGACAGTCGGCAAGCACTTTGAGTTCGAAAAGCTCTATACGAACCGCGACGACTTCAAAGACAAAATCATTGAAGTGATCGGTAAGGATCTTAACGGTTTCATCCTCGACGACGCCGCAATTGACTACCTCGAGCAAACGCCTCTCGAGCATCTTGATCGCGACAACATCATGGATGCCGACGGCATTCGCAAAATCACCGAGCTTACGGTGAAGCAAAATGTGCAAACGAACTCGCTTCGGCAACAGGAGCGCATGGAAATGGGCAGCCAGAACCTCAACGCCGACGAAGCGGTATTTCGATTCGAACAGCGCCGTGCAGAAGCCGAGGCCAAGAAGAACAAAGAAATCTCGATTGCCCAAGCCCGCGAGCAAAACGAAGCCTTGCGCGTCTCGAGCGACGAGCAGAAGAAGACGGCACTGGTCAATCACAAGAACGACGAAGAGTCGCTCGTTGCAGCAGAAGCCAAGGCGCGCGGCGTCGCCATCGCCCAAAAGAATCGTGAACGCGAAGTGGCCGTTGAGAGTGAGCGCGTCGAGAAAGCGCGCATGCTCGAGGCAATCGGGCGGGAACGCGAAGTGGCGCTCGTGAGTATCTCGCGCGACAAAGAGGTCGAAGTGCAGAAGAAGGAAATCGCCGACGTCATTCGCGGCCGCATTTCAGTCGAGAAGAGCGTCGCCGCAGAGGAAGAGCAGATCAAAGACCTACGCAACACTGCCCAGGCCGAACGCGAGCGCGAAGTGATTCGCATCGGTGCCGAAGCAAAGGCTCAAGAGGCAGCCGTACACTCTGTAAAAGCGGCGGAAGCTTCGCAAGAGGCCGCAAAGTTCAAGGCCAAAGAGCGCATCGTGACTGCAGAGGCTGAACTCGAGTCCGCCGAAAAAATCGCGCGCGCAAAAATTCGCTCGGCCGAAGGTCTGCAAGCTGAGGTTGCCGCACCAGGACTCGCTCAAGTTCGCGTGCGAGAGGCCGATGCTGTGGCGCTCGAGAAGGTGGGCATGGTCGAAGCAAAGATTTCCTTCGAAAAGATGAACGCAATCGCCCAAGGCGAGGAGAAGCAGGGACTGGCACGTGCGCTCGTTCGCGAAGCAGATGCTGCTGCGCACGAGAAGCAAGGCGTCGCCGAATCTGTCGTGGTTGAACGCAAGGGGCTCGCCGAAGCGACGTCAATCCGCGAGAAGATTCTCGCCGAAGCGAAGGGCATTTCCGAAAAGGCCACATCGATGAAGGTTCTTGACGAAGCGTCGCGCGGACATGAAGAATTCAGACTCCGCCTCGAAAAGGACCGGCAAGTTGAAATCGAAACGATCCACGCAAAGAAAGACGTTGCAGCTGCGCAATCCGAAATTCTTGCGCAAGCATTCACGAACGCAAAATTCAACATCGTCGGCGGCGATGGACAGTTCTTCGATCGCTTCGTAAAGGCAGTTTCTGTAGGCCAATCGATCGACGGCGCCGTCGACCAAAGCGAAACTCTTCGCGGCTTGTTGCATGAATTTACCGGTGGGAAGAGCGGCGATCATCAGCTGGGTGATCTCGTTGATCGTTTCTCCAAAGGAGATCGAAACGCTCGAGCCGAGCTTTTGGCACTCGTCCAAGGGTCCGCAAAACCGGGTGGATCTGTGACGGCTAGCGAGTAACCGTCCATGGAGAGATTGGAAGCAGAAACGTCACCTTCACTCGAAGGTGGCAGCTACGACGTCATTCGCAAACGTCTCGCAGAGCAAGCCGCCGAACTCGGAGCGAAGGCCGAAGCGCTCAACAAGAAGCGCATCGACGTGTTCGGCGGAACCGAGCTCCAACTCATCGCCAACGAGCGCGTGCGGACGGAGAACAACTGCGTTCCTCGCGACATCGTGAGCATCGCCGGACATCTCATGTTCGGCTTTCAGGTGTTCATTGGCCTCAAAACTGAGACGACCGTTTCCGATGTGCTTTCAGGCTACCACTTCGTCAAGAAAGTGAACGAAGGCGAGACATTCGATCTCGCTCAGCACGCCTTCGAAGGGCCGCTCGCGTTCCTTGCTGACGAAGCGTTCACCAAGGATTTTCGGGACATCTTTCGCTACACCAAGGAAGCGCGACTCCTGCAGCTCAGGCGCACTGAAACGCGCCTTCTCGCGTCGGTGCAGATCGGCGCCACCGCGCGTGACACCAAGGTTCTCCGATGGAGCATCGATGCTGCGGGGCGTGTTGCGTACATGGATTCCCGCGGCGAGGAAGACAATGTCTTCCCACGCTCACACAGTTTCGTATGGACGCGCACCGGTCGCGATGAACAGGTCTCGGGCGCCCATCCACACGTCAACATTCTTAACGAAGTCTTCGTAGAAACGGTCGGCGGCGATCTCACCATCAAGGTCGAAAACAACACGAAGACTGGGATCGGCATCTATCGCGAGCCTGTCGACGACGCGAATCAGACCCTCGACGACGGCGACATTTCGTACGCGCAAGTTGGCGCACTCATTGTTCTTAAGATCCTTCCCTTCCGCGAGCACGACTATCGGTATTTCGTTTTCAACACACGCACCAAATCGGCAACACGAATCGATGCCATCGGGCAGGCATGTCTCGAACTGCCTGAAGATCACGGCATTGTGTTCCCCGGTGGTTACTATTTGAAGGACGGCGAATGCCGAGTCTTCGATCACGATACGAAGGCCATGGAGTTCGAGCGCGTGGTCCGAGCGCCCAATGGCGAAGACGTCCTCTACGTCTTCTATCGGCACGAAGAAGGCCAGTACCTACTCTTGCCTTACAACCTCATTCGCAAGGAAGTCGCCAACCCACTCCGTTGCAATGGTTACAGCCTCTTTTCAGATGGAACCATGGCGCTCTTTCGCGGCGAAGCGGATGCCGAACCCACACGCGTGCATCCGCTGCAAATTTGGCGGACGCCGTTTGCAACCGCAGAACATGCCGCGGCCGTTCCGACCAAGGGAGGCTACCTTGCAAAAGTCGGAAACGCCGAGCTCGTGCGCGGCATTAGCGAAGCGCTCACGCTAAAGAAACTTGCGACCGCAGAGTCACCGACGCGCCTCACCTACGAAGACACGGTTGGCACGGCTACGCGCGTCATGCACGCGTACTACTGGCTCGGCCACGATGAGATTGGCAATCTCGCAGCCTCGGTCAACCAGATCAAAAAAACCGCCGAACTCATCATCGACGAGTTCGAAAAGATGCTGGCCATCAAGCGGCGCGCGGACGAAGCCGTCCTTGCCGCGACGAAAACGCAGGCCGAGCTTCTCACTCGCCTAAGGCCCGATGACCTGAAGACGGTCGAAGCTTTCCTCGAGGCACTCACCGCCCTACGAGAACAACGCGGCACGCTTATCTCGCTCAAGGAACTACGCGGAGTCGATGTCACTCGTGTTGGCAAGCTCGACGAGGAGGTTCAAAAGCACACCGATTTTGTTGGCGAAGCTTGCGTAGCGTTCTTCTTAAAGGACAACGCGTTCAAACCGCTTCTCGAGAGGCTCGATGCGGTGACTCGCGACGTCGAAACAGTCAACAAAGTTGCCGACATGTCCCCTTTCGCAGAAGAGCTCGCACGCGGACAATCGGGGCTCACTATCTTGGCCGAGATTGCGAGTGGACTCAAAGTCAACGACGCGACCGCTCGCACGCAGATTCTCGACGGAGTGAGTGCGGCGTTCGCACAGCTCAACCGCGCGCGTTCGAGTTTCGACGCACGAAAACGGGAACTCGCAACGAAGGAAGGACGCGCCGAGTTTGGGGTCGCGTTCAAGCTCTTCGGGCAAGCCGTCGTCAGCGCCATCGCGCTTTGCAACACTCCCGAGCGATGCGACGAAGAATTGTCGCGACTCTTCATTGAGCTCGAGACAATCGAGGGTCGCTTTGGCGAGCTCGATGAGTTCGCCCCCGATCTTGCAAAAAAGCGCGAAGAGGTAAACGAAGCCTTTGGCGGCAAAAGGCAGCAACTCGTCGATGATCGACACCGACGTGCGCAGAACTTGTTTTCCGCAGCCGAACGGATTTTGTCAGGCATCGGTCGAAAGGCGGCAACGTTCAAGTCCGACGCGGAACTGCAAGCCTACTTCGCCGCTGACGCGATGGTTCACAAAGTTAACGAACTTGCAGAGCAACTCCGAACCCTTGGCGACTCGGTTCGCGCAGATGAAGTCAACGCGCGAATCAAAACCTGCAAGCAGGAAGCGCTACGTTCCCTGCGCGACAAGACCGACCTTTCGGGTGGCACGGACGACACGATCAAGTTGGGCAACCATCTCTTCAGCGTTCAAAAGCAGGCGCTTGAACTGGTGCTCGTACCGCGCGACGAGGTGATGCACGTTCACCTGACAGGCACAGATTTTTACGAACCACACGCCGACGAAAAATTGGATGCCGCGCGCGATCTATGGGACGAGACGCTCGTTTCCGAATCGCGAGACGTCTACCGCGGCGAGTACCTGGCTTACCTCATGCTCGTCGATGGCGAGCAAAAGCGCAGTGGCCTATCGGACGAGTCGCTAAGGCAAGCTGCCGCAGCCGGAACGCTCGAGGAAGTGGTCCGTGCCTACGCCGCCGGTCGGCTCGACGAGGGCTACGAACGCGGCGTGCACGACGCCGATGCCGCGCGCATCCTAGAACGCCTACTTACGTTGCGAGAGTCCGTTGGTCTCTTGCGTTTCACGCCTGATGCGAGAGCATTTGCGACTGTATTTTTCGCCGAACAAGAAGGTGCGACGCGCGACATGATCGCAAGACGTGCCCGTAGCGCTAGCCAGCTCGCCACAAAGTTTGGTCAGGGGGATGCGCAACAAGCGCTCGCGCAAGAGCTTGAAGCTCCGATGAGAGACTCGATAGTGGTCATGAAAATTGACCATTGGGGCGTCGACGTTCCGAGCGCGAGCAGCTTCCTCGTGCAGCAGCTCGGTCGCGATCCCTTATCGTTCACGACCTCACACGCGGCTGACACGATCGCAGGCGCGCTCAGGAGCGAACTCGACGACTTGGCGGCGCGCCGCACGTTCGAAGAAGACCTGCGCGCGCTTGAAAAGCATCCCGGACTGCGCCTCGCGCTTTCGAACTCTTACGTCGATGCGCTTATTGCAAAAAATCCAACGCTGCCACGGCACGCGGCGCGGGAATCTGCCGCGATCTTCGCACTCGGCAATCAAATTCCACGGCACATCAACTCGGCAACAACAGAGACCGAAGTCACGGGATTACTCGGTTCGCACGCGCGCATTACAGGCCGCGCAATGCCGCTCGCAGTCGACGAATTTCTCGGAAGACTCGGCAAGTTTGTAGGCGATCGAGTGCCGCGATTTCTCGCCTATCGCGCCCACCGAGCCGATGTGCTCGATCGCGAACGCAAACGCTTGCGCCTTTCTGAATTCCAAGCACGCGTCCTGACTTCGTTTGTGCGAAACAAACTCATCAACGAAGTTTACTTACCACTGATTGGCAACAATCTCGCGAAGCAACTCGGAACCGTCGGCGACAAGAAGCGCACCGACCTCATGGGTTTGCTCTTGCTCGTTTCACCACCTGGCTACGGCAAAACGACCCTAATGGAGTACGTCGCAAGCAAACTTGGCCTCGTGTTCGTCAAGGTCAACGGGCCTTCTGTCGGACACGACGTCACGTCACTCGATCCTGCCGAATGTCGGAATGGAACGGCACGTCAGGAGGTCGAGAAAATCAACTTGGCTTTCGAGATGGGCAACAACGTGATGCTGTACCTCGACGATATTCAGCACACGAGCTCCGAGTTGCTTCAGAAGTTCATTTCTCTTTGCGACGGCCAGCGACGCATCGAAGGCGTGTGGAAGGGACAATCACGAACTTACGATCTTCGAGGCAAGAAATTTTGCGTCGTCATGGCGGGTAACCCGTACACCGAATCGGGCAGCCGCTTTCAGATCCCCGACATGCTCGCAAACCGAGCCGACACATACAACCTGGGCGAGATTCTCGACGGCAAGGACGACCTCTTTGCGCTGAGCTACCTCGAGAATGCGCTGACCTCGAACGTTCTCACCGCACCACTCGCGACGCGCGATCCCAAGGATGTTCACCGCATCATTGCAATGGCCCAGGGTGAAACGATTCCGACGTCTGAGCTTTCCTATAGCTACGCCGCTGCCGAACTCGACGAGCTGTCGCAGCTTTTTCGCATTCTTCTCAGAGTGCAGAAGACGTTGCTCTCCGTCAACCGGCAGTACATTTCGTCCGCCTCGCAAGACGACGCCTATCGCACGGAGCCGCCCTTCAAACTACAGGGCAGCTACCGCAACATGAGCAAGCTCGCCGAAAAGGTTGCGAGCGCAATGAACGACGAGGAGATCGAACGCCTCTTCGACGATCACTATGCGAGCGAGTCACAGACGCTCACGACAGGCGCCGAGCAGAACCTTCTCAAACTGGCCGAGCTTCGCGGGCGCATGTCGCCCGCACAAGACGTTCGTTGGCGAGAAGTTAAGGAGGGTTACGTTCGCAACCGCCGCATGGGCGGAAAAACCGACGATCCGGTCGCCAGAGTCACAGGAACGCTTTTGGGTCTCGACGATCAACTCAAAGGAATCCGCACAGCAATCAACGAGGCCATCGCAGCGCTTGGTCAAAATGATAAAGATAATTTACAGTCAACAATTTTAACTAAAATCGAGGCGGGCCTTGCAAAGCTCGGAAGACCTCAGCTCGACGTTCACATCGATCAGGCGACGCAGCCGGCCGTAGTGGATCTCCTTGCGCAGCAAGTCGGTCTCGTGGAACGCACGCTCATCCCCCTCGTGCAAGCCGCGACGCAAGGACGAGGAAACGACCAGCTCGTAGGCCGCCTCGACATCCTCACCGAAGCGGTCGCAAAACTCGACGCTCGCATTGCGCGCGGCATCACGGCGGCTCCACGTTTCGACGTTGAGCTAAGTGCATCGAGCGACAGCAACTTTTACCTCGGACTGAGTGGTGCCGACGTCATCGCGCATGGAGGACTTTTCGTCGCGACGTACGGAAAGCTTCCAAGCCTCGGAAGCGAAGTTACTATCGTTGCGGCATTCTCAAACGGAGCGCAGACCGAACTTCGGGGCAACGTCGCCTTTTTTCAGAACTACCTCAGCGACGACACGCCGGCCGGATTCGGTGTGAAGTTCCACGACTTGACAGACGAATCGGCCAGCCTAGTACGCGAATTCGCGCAGCTGCGCACTCCGCTTGTGCGAGAAGGCTAAGCGCACAAAAAAGGCCCGTCGCTCAAGCGAACGACAGGCAACAAATCAACTTACTTGACAGTGTTACTCAGTAAACAGAGGGTGCAGGAGTCGCGACAACGACTGGCGAGACAGGTGCTACTGCAGGTGCTGCCTTTGGAGCGAGCGCCTTGAGCTGCTCGTCGATGCCGCTGACGACAGCGCTGGCGCCTTCGAGCTTCTTGAAGTCAAATTCGACCGAGTCAGCGAACGGCTTGAACGTCTTGCAGCCTTGCTTGGTGAGAATTGACTCGATGAGACCTGCGCGTGTCTTGCTCGCCGAGAGCACACGGACCACACGGAACAGCTCATTTCGCTCTTCGCGTGCGTCGTCCAAGTCTTCCTTCGAGAGAACCGTCCCGGACTTCTTCAGAAGGTCGAGTTGCGTTTGCGCGCTCGCGAGTGCGCCCTCGAACCGGCCCGAAATCTGAACGGCAGCGTAGACGGTGCTCATGTGTGCACGGCGGAGATTGCGAACTCGCTGCTCAGCTTTGTTGTCGCTGCGCTCGAGCACGGCAGCTTCAGCAAACGCTTTGCGCGCCTCAGTGAGCTTGAGATTTGCTGCGCGGTCTGCCGCGACCGCATCCTTGAGCGATTGCAGCGCTGAGACGAATTTGCTGTTGTCTGCGGGGCACACAGCCGCTGGCGTAGGCGGTGCTGCTGGCGCGGCGGCAGGTACCGCAAGGCTGAACGTAGAGACTGAAACGAACCCGAGAACCGCGAAAACAAATGTCTTATTCATCGTGCTCAAATCTCCGTATTTAGTCACCGATGTAACCCACTGTCGGGGGCGATCGGCGCTGATTAAGACGGAAAGCGTCGCTCGATTATTCGAACGGGGGCTGAAAAACACTTCGTGAGCCACAAAAAACGCGACGAGCCCGCCACCCGAAGGCGACGGACCCTATGCGTCAATGCGACAGCAGCCGACCTTAGTGGCCGGTAGCCTTCTGGTCGCTCGCCTTGGCGGCAACGTCGCCACGGTCGTCAGCGTTGCACTTTGTGCGGTAGTCGCTAAACGCCTTAACCTGCTTGCTGAACGCCTCGAGGCTCGCCTTGCGGGCCGACGCGAGCTTTTCCTGCGATTGGCGAAGGTCTTTCCGTGCCGCTGCAAAAGCCTGGCGCGAGATGACGAGCGCGTCGTAAGCGTCGAGCGCTGCCTTGGCTTCGCGTTGCTCGTTGTAGCGGTTCTTCGCCGCGGCAACAGCAGCCTTTGCGTTCGCAAGCGCCGTGTCGCTGGCGATTTCTTTTGCGGCAGTCTCCTTGAGAGCCAATTCCGCGGCTGCTTCCTTCTCTTTCGCGTCCTTCAGAGCCTTGTCCGAGTTCGTCTCGAGAGTTGCAATTTCCTTGCTGGTCGGGTTTTCGCGGCGCATCTTGTCGAGCTCAGCCTCGATCTTTGCGAGTGCCTTGCGGGCGGACTCTGCATGGTTTTCGGCGATCTGCGCGGCTTTAAGTGCGTCGTCGAGCGCGCGCTCAGCCTTGTCTGACTCGTCAAGCGCCTTTTGCGCAGCCGTAAGATCCGCCTTTGCAGCGCCGACGTTCACTTTGCCAGCAACGTCCTTAACTGCGCCGCACTTCATGGGATCGTTGACCCACGACGAACGCCTGGCAGGCGCGGCAAGTGCGCTACTCGAAACCGAAAGACCAATCACAACCGCCAAAAGACCCTTATTCATAATCATATCCTCCCTGGAATTTCTCTTGCCGACGCGACCGCAGGTAACGCTTGTCGCAGTCGAAGCTTTTGGGCCCTACCGCCCGTGTAAGTGAGACGAACCGACCCAGACGTTATTCGAACTCTCTTCAAAAAGTGAACTCTAACGTGCATTTTTCGAGCGATCACCCGCAAAAAAGACCCGATATCGTACGATAATTCGCCCAGTTACCTACCCAAGTCACTCAATCGGGTGACATCACTATAGGGGCAACAACGTCGGATGTGCCCCTGCGTGCTCAATCACGTTGGCGAGCACAACTTTCGCGATCTGCACAAATACGATGATCCCGAGCACGTCGACCAGACTGGCAATAAACGGGGTGGAACTCGTCGCCGGGTCGAGGCCGAGTCGCCTGAGAAAAATCGGAATCATTGCGCCAAGCGTGCACCCGGTAACACAAATGCCGACCAACGTGAGCCCGATAGTCGTCGCGAAGGGCACCGTCTGTTCCGGATACATCAGGACTCGCGCAAAGCCGATTATGCCCAGGATCGATCCGAGAACGACGCCCATCGCGAGCTCGCGCACCAAGATGCGCCACCAATCGCGAAGATGAATCTCACCGACTGCCATCCCACGGATGATCAGCGTTGAGCTTTGCGAACCCGAATTGCCGCCGGCCGAGATCAGGAGAGGCACGTAATAGCTGGCGCCCTGAACAGCCTGAAACACCGGGTCATAGTGGCGAAGTGCCGTCTGCGTGAAGAACTCACCAAGGAAGAGAGCAACAAGCCAGACACCGCGTTTGCGAATGAAGGCGAGAAAACTCGTCTTGAAATACGGCAGATCAAGCGGCTCGATACCCGCGAGGCGTTGCACGTCTTCTGTCTGCTCGGCGGTTAGGACATCGAGCGCATCGTCGATCGTGATGATGCCGAGAATTTCGCCGCGGTGATCCATGACGGGAATCGCATTGAGATCGTACTTGGCCATCTTGCGCGCAACGTCCTCTTGATCATCGGTGGGAAGCACGCTGATGAGGTTCCGGCGCAAGTGTGGCGAGAGACGATCGCGAGGCTCGGCAAGGATGAGATCGCGCACGGAAACCACTCCCACAAGACGATCGCCTTCGAGCGCGTACGCGGTGTAGATGAACTCGTTGTTGCCTGCTGCATGACTCCGAATTGCGGCAAACGCTTCTTCGACACGCATGCCCGGACTCACCGCGACGAAGCTGGGATTCATCAAGCGACCCGCCGAGTTATCAGGCCAGCGCTCGATCTCGCGAACCTCCTCAGCAGCTTCGGGATCGACGCGCTCGAGGTTCTCGAGCACCTGCTCGCTAAATTCATCTGAAAGCGCGCTGAGAAGATCGGCGCGATCGTCGGCCTCCATCTCGCTCGCGATGTGAGCGACCGACTCAGGCTGCATTTCAGCCGCAATCTCCTCTTGCTCGTGCTCCTCGAGGCGCTCAAAAATCGGCGCAGCATCGCGCGCAGGCAGGCGTGCGAGCAACTCGGCGGCCTCTTCGGGCTCGAGCTCTGAAACGATGTCGGCGAGGTCTTCGGGATGAAGCTCATCGAGCAGCACGCGCAGTTGCTCGGGATCCTCTTTCAGGACCTTCTTGATGTCTGGGCCAAGCAGAGACGAGAGCCGCATACCGGCGAGAACCTAGAACAAGTTACGCGACACCGGCCGCAAATTCTTCGTGACTCACTTCGGGCTCTTCTTCTTGGTGGCATAGCCCCAATCTTCGAGCGCACGCTGCATCTCGGGTGAAGAACCTCTATCGAGCGATTCATCGAGCGATTCGCGACCAAGCAACGAAATGAAGATCCCATCGTCAAGCATCGGATCGATCAACGGAACGGTCGACGACGTGAGCTCGGAAAAAGCATCCCTCGACTTCGCGCCTCCGCGCGACAAACGAAGTGGCAGCCCATATTGACCACCTAGCTCGCGATTGTCCGCAGGCACATCGTTGAAATAGAACTGCCACTGTACCGAATTTTGCACACCGATCGCGTCGAAGCCAATCACGGCATCAGGAACCGTCGAGAGCGCAACCTCTACGACCGTTCCTTCGATCCGAAGGTCTTGCGGTGCAATGCCTACAGGAACCAGGTTTGGTGCCTTCTCGAATCGAATCGACGCGCGCACATGCTTCACTTTTCCGGCGCCGGAGAATCGAAATGCCAGCCGAGGCTCTGAGGATGATGGCGGCGCTTCTTGCACTGCACCCGAAAGAACTTGCTCTCGCATACGCGCGACCACGTCCGCGCGCTCAGTCACGATGTTGCGGCGTTCGCCCGGATCGGTCGATAGGTCGAAGAGCATCGAACCTGGCGGAGGTGTCGTCGAGCCCGAAGGTCGATCGTACTGCAGGTAGTGAAAGTTGCCGCTGATCAAACCACGCGGCCCACGCCCTTCACTCAAGACCGGCCTGTCATCGCGCTCAACGCCTCGCACCAACGGCAGGAGCGAGCGCCCGGACACTGGCACTTGCGGTAAGTCGAATAGATCGAGAATCGTCGGAACGATGTCCGTGCTCCGAACGCGAACGTCAATCGCCTTACCCTTCGGCAACTTGGCGGGGTAGCGAAGAATGATGGGGATGTGAATCGTCTCTTCGAAATTCGAAGCCGCATGATGAAAACGAAGCGCAACTCCGTCGATGCCAACCTGCGCGTGTGCTGACGAGAGTGTTTCGCCGTGATCGGCAGACAGGACAATGAGGGTCTCCTCACGCAACCCAATATCGTCAATTTTCTTGATCACTTGGGCGATACCCATGTCGTCTTTGCATGCCTCGGCCATATACGCGCGGACCTTGTCACCACCTGCATCGTCTCGCTTTGGCAGACGCGCAAGGCACTCCGGCGGGGCGACGTAGGGCGCGTGAGGCGAATTGTAGTTGAGAAAAAGCAGGAAACGTTCCTTCTTGTGCGCCTCAAGATAGGCAAGCGCACCTTTGGTGATCGCGTCGGTATCGGCGGTGCCGTAGCGAAAATCGTCAAGTGCCTCGAAGCCCATGTCGAGGCCGACGTCCGCGTGACCCAACATGAAGAAGTTGTTGACAAGCGCTCGCGATCGAACGCCGTGCGATCGCAGCAGATGTGGCAGGAGCGGCGGAGCACTTCGATAAAAACGTAGCGCCTCCGCCGGCGACACGACCCAGCCCGCCGTGCCGACGCCAAGTTCGCTCGAACGTTTGCCCGAAAGAAGCGCGAGCGTTCCGGGTCGAGTCCAACTTGCAACAGAATACGCGCGTCGAAATGACACGCCGTCGGCTACGAGCTGGTCGATCGCCGGCGTCAGGCCTGAAACCTTAGGGAGACGCGCATCCAGCGGAGGCAACGCCGCGTTCTCAACAACGTTCCCGTGCATGCTCGCAATCGCATCGGCCCGCAGTGCGTCGACGACAATGAAAACGACGTTGCCAGCCACTCGTGGCTCGCGCGAAGCCAGAATCACTGGGTCTCCCCACACCGCAAGTGGAAGCCTGGTGCGCTTTTCTTCGCCTTCGCCTTCTGCGACAGGAGCGGTGACCTCGACCTCGTTGGGCAGCGGCGCGGCTACCGACGTTGAGAGCACAAGATCGACTTTTTGTCCCCCGAACGCCGCAAGATCAACCGATCGCGGTTGCCACTTTCGAGCCTCCTTCGGGCTTACTCGCACCTTCCAAATCGATTCAGTAGGTTTACCTTCAGCGATCACCGCCAACGAAAACTGAATCGCAATGCCAGCCGGCTCCAGTACCGCGGGAGAAACCTCCAACCGTGCATTCTTCGGCAACGTAACGTTCACGCGCATCTCGCTCGGAGGCCCTGCCGTGATGCACTCTCGCTGCTCGAGTGTGCCCTCCTCCGTCATCCAAAACGATTGCCCACCCGCGGGGGTTGGCGCTC
>JAHFDZ010000356.1 GCA_023248745.1 Myxococcales bacterium
TTCGTAAGTCCCGGGTTCAACCTTCCCGTTGAGCAGCGCCCAGAACATGAAGATGTCGTCGCTATCTGCCGAAAACGCGAGCCGCACTTCCATGAGCACCATCTTAGGGGCGCAACTCCCGAAGGACGAGTTCCTGTTCGGACTGCGACATTTTGGTAAGTTGCCGTCGATGCGATTTGCGCGCCTGTTTCCAATGGATCGTGACCCCGACAGCGGTCAGCCGATGCACGTGCGACTTGATGGTGCTGCTGCCCTTATCTACGACGGCGCGCCGTGGCTTTTTGGCAAGCCGACGGGTGAGTCTCTTGCGTGGCTCGACGGCGATCTTCTCGCGCCCGTAACGCCGTCCAAAGTCGTATGCGTCGGACGCAACTATGCGGCGCATGCAAAGGAGCTTGGTCATGAGGTTCCAAAAGAACCGCTTCTATTCTTCAAGCCACCCTCTGCAATCATAGGCCCGTTCGGCACCGTCGAGCTTCCAAAGGAAAGCGAACGCGTCGAGTACGAGTCCGAGATTGCTGTCGTGATGGGTAAAGTTGTCAGGCGCGTTGATCGTCAAGAAGCCTTATCGTCTATTTTCGGTGTAACCGCGGCCGTCGATGTCACCGCACGAGACTTGCAGCGCAGGGACGTTCAATTCACGCGTGGAAAAGGCTTCGACACTTTCTGTCCCATCGGTCCTGAAATTCGCACCGATCTCGATCTTTGCGCGTTACGCGTTCGAGGATTCCGCAATGGTGAACTCGCACAAGACGGCGACGTGGCCGACATGCTCTGGGATATTCCAACGCTTGTGAGTTACATTTCGCAGGTCATGACACTCATGCCTGGTGACGTCATTCTTACGGGTACACCCGAGGGCGTCGGACCCCTCGTTCACGGCGATCGGTTTTCCGTCGAAATTTGTAATCGCGACAAATCACAATTGTCACCGCCGCTTCTGCTCGACGTTCAATGCGCAACCGAATAGCCGTAATTTTCGGTCTCGCGCTCGCATGCAAGCCGACGGGCGAGTGCGAAGGCGATACAAAATTCGCAAGCGGTTCGTGTGTGGCTTCCCGCTGCGAAGCGCCCTTCGTCCAGCTCGTCAACGGCGGTTGCGACGCGCCAAGTACGACTGTGCGCGTACCCGCGCGAACGCTCATGGTCGGACCCAGCGACTGGGAGGCCGAAGGTCGTGTGCCGCCAAGGACCGTCACCACAGCGCCCTTCCGCATCGACGCGTACGAGGTTACCGAGGCGCGCTACTTCGCGTGGCGAGAGCCAGAGCGCCGCGTTGCACTGACTCGTCTGCCTGTCACTCACATTGCACTTGCCCAAGCGGCGCAATTTTGCGCGGGAAGAAGTGGTCGATTGCCGAGCGAAGACGAGTGGATGGCGGCGGCGATGGGCGATGGTCAACGTCGATACCCTTGGGGCGATACGGGTGCAGTTTGCAATCGAGCCGCTTGGGGCAAGGCGGGTGGCCAGTGTGGGCGTGCGACGCATCCCGACGCAGTCGGCGCGCACACACGTGGTAGCACAAAGGATTGCATCGATGACCTCGCGGGAAATGTCGCGGAATGGGTTACAATTAGCGCGCCCGCAACGTTCGATGTCGCCAAAGGCGGCTCGTGGCAGTCGCCCCTTGCCACTGAGCTTCGCAACTGGGCTCGTGATGAACATCCCAGAGGCTACGCAGACGGCGCTATCGGTTTCCGGTGTGTCTACGATGACAAATGAGCGTTCAAATAGGCTAGCCACGGATTGCGAAACCGGTAGGCTCCTTTGTCCCCTCATGACAGCGGCCGTTCTCTCGATAGGCACCGAACTTACGCGCGGCGAGCTCGTCAACTCCAACGCTGCGTGGCTTTCTGCGGCGCTCAGCGACCTTGGTTTTGACGTTGTTGAAAATGTAACCGTCGCAGACGACAAAGAGCGAATCGCGACCACGTTCAATCGATTGACGAAGAGCGTGCGGGTTGTGGTGTGCACCGGCGGGCTCGGACCCACGACCGACGACGTTACCGCGAGCGCAATTGCGGCGGCGCTGGGAGTGGCCCTCGTTCGTGATCAAGCATCATTCGAGTACATCCGGCGCAAGCTTGCGCTTTCTGGGCGCGAGATGAGCGAGTCGAACGCGAAGCAAGCCGACGTCCCCGCAAGCGCCGAGGTGCTCCCAAACGCGGTCGGAACGGCTCCTGGTTTCGTCGTCGAGGCGAACGGTGCGAGCGCCTTCTTTTTGCCTGGCGTGCCGAAGGAAATGGATCGCCTCTACCGCGATTGCGTAATGCCGCGCATTCGCTCGCTTTCAGCGACCGATGCCTTTCAAGTGCGGTTCAAGCTCTTCGGGTTACCCGAGAGTCAAGTCGGTGATCGCCTTGCTGACGTTGAGGCTTCGCATTCGGGCGTGACGATAGGGTATCGCGTCCACTTCCCCGAGGTTGAGGTCAAGGTTCTTGCCCGAGCCGATACGCATCTTGTCGCGCGCGAGCGCGTTGAGCGGGCTGCGATTGATGTGCGCTCCAGACTCTCTCCGTGGATTTTTGGCGAAGGTGACGACACCTTCCCCGCGCATGTCGGAAGGCTCTTGCGTGGGCGTGGTTTCACGCTTGCGGTTGCCGAGTCATGTACGGGCGGTCTGCTTGGACACTTGCTCACGCGCGAATCCGGCGCGAGTGACTTCTTCGTTGCAGATGCCGTGACCTACGCCAATTCGGCGAAGGCGAAATTTTTGGGGCTCGCCGAAGATGTGTTGCGTTGGCATGGTGCCGTGAGTGGTGAAGTTGCGGCGGCGATGGCCGAAGGCGTGAAGCGCACCGCGCAAGCCGACCTCGGCGTGGGCATCACAGGCATCGCCGGGCCCGGTGGAGCAACTGAGTCGAAACCGATCGGGCTTGTTTACATTTCAGTCGCGGGCCCAACAGGCACGATCGTTCGCGAGCACACATTCACCGGCGATCGCAATCAAGTGCAAATGCGCGCCGCTTACACGGCGCTCCAAATGGTCCGCATGGTGTGTCTCGATCCCGCCAGCAGCGCGCGCGACATCACGGCGCGGTTGCCGATATGAGCTTCGCGAGCGCCGTACGTGCATCGGCGCACGTGGCTTGAGACTGCCAGGTGCGCGACGAAGTCGGACCCGCGACGAGCCAGACATCGAGCCCTCGTTGAACCGCGGCGAGCGGACCACCCTTCGCGCGATTGACGCACACCACGCCGTTCGTGTTGTCGATGGTCCCGTCCCTGCGAAAGACAGAAGCTAGCTCCCCTAGGACAAGCGCTGGGCTCCCTTGTGCGTCCGAGTCTGCGCGATAGTGCCACGCGAATTGAACCGTCTCTCCAAAGACGCTCAACGCGCCGCGATCACCACCCCACCCAGCCGCAGCAATTGCTGCGTCGTGCTTACTCCCGCCAAGCTCAAGGTAGAGACGTAGTCCCAGTTCACCCAGCGAATCATCGTCAACTTTGTGATCCATTGCCGGAGCCGCGATGGGCAAGGCTGGCTCGTTGAGACGCCACTTTGCGGTGTGTAAAATTTGTTCGCTCGTCGTCGGCGGACGCTCCCAAGCGTGGTTGAGCATGCCCATCCCGCCGTCACGCGCGAGCGTGTACGCAAATTCGTAACCGTAGATGTACGAAGAGCTCAGCGAGTTGCCGATATACTCGGGTATCGACGACTTGCTCTTCATGCGCTCGGTTATGGCAAGGCGCAAGAGCGCTGGTGTCGGTGGTGCCCCAACAGCCGAGAGCATCACGTAGGTCGCATCGCCCTCGCCAAGAGCAGACGCGGCAGACAGCGCATCGCCGCTTCCCTTTTTGTAATGAATACGGTTACGAAGATCGAAGTGCTGATCTTGAAGCGCGTGCACGAGCTCGTGAAGCAGCGTCGCCTCTGCCTCTTGGGGGTCCAGATCGCTCAAGAGGTACATTGTCTTGTCGATTGGAACATAGAGACCGGCGATCTCCGCGCCGAGCGTCTGAAACTGACTCTCGACAAAGGCGTACTCCGTTGGAATCGCGCCGAGCAGTTTGAGCACCAGCTCTTCGTGAACGAGCGCTTCGGGCGGAAGCTCATCTGCTGCGTGCTTTCGAAGCATCGCGAGAAGGTCCGGCCGCGAAATGTACTTTCCAAAGATCGGTTTCGTCGCTTTCAGCTCACGAATGCCCTCCACGCGCCGAAGAGCGGCACGCATTTCTTTGGGCATCGGATCAGTGATTGAAGGCGCGTTTGGTGCTGCAGGGGCACTCGGCGTCGTGGGCTCGCGTGCGCAACTGAGAAGAAAGACCGCGCACCAAGCGAGTCGGTTCATGAGCCTGCCGCGGCACGAAGTTGAGCTATCGCGCGCGCGTAGTTGCCACCGCCGAATATCGCGCTGCCAGCGACCAATGCGTTTGCCCCCGCCGCGCAAACTATGGGCGCCGTTTCGGGTGTAACGCCGCCGTCCACTTCAAGATCGATGTCACGCCCAGAGCTCACAGCCCACTTTCGCAACACGTCAAGTTTCGGAACAACATCTGCGATGAACGCCTGACCGCCGAAACCAGGATTGACACTCATGACGAGTACCAAGTCGACGCTTGAAATGAGGTAACGCACGGTCTCCTCGCTCGTGCTCGGATTGAGCGACACACCCGCCCGTAGGCCTCGGGCGTGAATGTGCTGAATGGCGCGGTGAATATGCGTGCAAGCTTCGACGTGAACGGTGATGCAGTTCGCGCCGGCGTCGGCGAAGGCGTCGATGTATCGCTCGGGTTCGACGATCATGAGATGCACGTCGAGAGGAAGCTTGGTGACCGCTCGAATCGCTTTGACAACCGGCGGGCCGATTGTGAGGTTCGGAACGAAGCGGCCATCCATGACGTCGACATGGATCCAATCAGCGCCGGCGGACTCGAGGGCCTGCACCTCTTCGCCAAGCCGGGCGAAGTCAGCGCTCAAAATTGAAGGCGCAATGCGCACTTGCGATGCCATGAGCGTGAGGCTGATGCACTGCACGCATCGGCGTCAAGCAAGAGTTGCGCGCCCGCACGAAAGGCGCGAAGGTGCGCCGCATGGAGACACGGCAAATGACCAAGGCCGACTTCGACCTTATCGTCGGGGTCATCGACCATTGGTGGGGCGGACCCATTAGTACCTTTGCCCATC
>JAHFDZ010000357.1 GCA_023248745.1 Myxococcales bacterium
ACGCGCTTCGTGCAGAGCGCGTCTTCGAGCGTAGGGAGTCGCACCCGTTCACGGCTTGCGAAGTTGCGTGCAAGCTTGCGGTTGTTGTTGGCCTCCGTCACGAAGTCGAGCTGCGCGCGAAGGGCGGCCGCAAACCGATCGAACGCTTCGGGGATCGAGAGGTACTTCATCCGTGGAAGCCAGCTCAGCATCACGGCGAACAAGCGCATCAGAATGAGATCGCGTTCAATTTGCATCTCGGCAGCGCGTCGCTGCACTTTGATGGCAACTTCGTGACCCGAGTCCAGAACGCCTCGATGCACTTGCGCGACCGATGCCGCTGCGACCGGCGTTGGATCAATCGTTACAATCCGCGATCGATTCGCGCCCAGCTCGCTCGCGAGAATCGCGATAACCTC
Source organism: Myxococcales bacterium (assembly GCA_023248745.1). GTDB lineage: Bacteria > Myxococcota_A > Polyangia > Polyangiales > Polyangiaceae > JAHFDX01. Next base: position 399 of record JAHFDZ010000357.1, read on the forward strand.
CGAAAAAGGGGCAGTGGCGACGTCGTCCTGTAGACGCGCGAGTGAAATTGTAACTCCAACAGGTACAATGTCGGGCCGCGTTGCGAGGATTTGCCCCAATTTGACAAACGTCGCTCCCAGGCGCTCGCACGCCCTACGCATCACATCGCCTAGGAGTCGCTCGCGAGCCTCTGGTGTTGGTCCTTTGCCTAAAAACCGGCCGAAAACATACGAAATTATGGCTCCAAACAGCACCCATACGAGGGCCAGCGCACGCATCCACACCATGTAGGAGAGGTGGTTAACACAAGTTCCGTGTACGAACTTGACGAGTCAGCGGGTGACCGTCATTTTCCCGCTTGTGGCAATCTCGAATTCACGAGTTGCAGCTCCGCAATTGAAGAGCGCATTATGCCACCATCGAGGCCTCCAACCATGATCGCTTCCACGTTTCTCTTTTGCGCAGGTGCCGTTGGGTGGTCGCTCACGGAATATGGCCTTCACCGAGGCCTCGGTCATAAACCTCGGTTCAAGAACCCGTTTACCCGCGAGCACATCCGTCACCACGCAAAGACCGACTACTTCGCAAAGACATCGAACAAGGTGCTGACCGCGTTGGGCGCTGGCAGTGTGATGTTCGTCGGGACCATGCCGTTCTTTGGGCCTATGGGTGCAGGTGCGTTTACGGCAGGATTTTTGAGTTCGTACGCCCTCTACGAATTCGTGCATCGCCGCCTCCACACCCACGGCCCTCAAGGCCCGTACAGCCGCTTTGTGCGCAAGCATCACTTTCATCACCACTTTGAAAATCCAAAGATGAATCACGGCGTCACAACGCCGATTTGGGACCTCGTGTTTGGCTCCTACGAGCCGGCAACCCTGGTGCACGTTCCAGAAAAGCTGAAGCCGCGGTGGATGCGCACGAGCGCGTTCGACGTGCGCGACTACCAAATCGTCTAGTTTTCGTCGTTGAACGAGTGTCGAACGAGAGGTGCAACGCCCGGTTTTTCGGGGTAAACGTGTGCGCCGTGGCTCCTCTATCGTTTGTGACGCGGGTTTGGTTTTCGTACCTCTGTTGGTTCCGAATTCTATTCGACGGCGGATTTGCGGCGCGAGTCTGGCAACTCCACTTCGGTAAGGAACTTACCGAACCTCACGTTCGACCCGAATTGCCAACCCCCCCTCCTTTGCAGCTACCAGCGAAGGTGGCGCCTCCGAGGCCAAGGACCGATGCCGCGCTTCAGTTCCTTGCCGTGCTTCAGCGCGAAGGGCGATTGATCGATTTCCTCACGCAAGACGTCGCCGCGTTTAGCGATGGCGACGTTGGCGCGGCAGCACGTGTTGTCCATCAAGGATGCAGCAAAGCTCTTCGCGATCACGCGACCGTGGAGCCCATCTTGCATGAGGAAGAGGGAGTTCGCATCGCCGTAACGCGTGAGCAATTGCCAATGGTGAAACTCGTCGGCAACGTGCAGGGGCAGGCTCCGTATCAAGGCACAGTTCGTCACCAAGGTTGGCGCATTTCGAAGCTCTCGCTCGCAGAGCCGGTAGGCGATGTTGATCTCTCGATTGTCGCACCTGCAGAGGTGGAGCTATGAGCGCAACGTTTGTCGTCGGCATCGACTTGGGCACCACACACACGGCGCTGTCGTATGCACGGCTTGGCGTCGAGACGCCAGTCATCGAGCAATTTGCCATTCCACAACTTGTCGATCGCGGCCAGGTCGACGTACGGACGCTGTTGCCCTCGTTTCTCTATTTCACGCATGAGAGCGACGGTCCGCAGGCTCTGCCTTGGGAAAAGGAAAGTAAGTTGACAGTGGGTGAGTTTTCGCGCGCAAGGGCCAGCGAAGCGCCCCATCGCGTGATTAGCAGCGCCAAGAGCTGGCTGTGTCACCCAGGTGTCGACCGTCGCGGCGCCGTCTTGCCCGCTGGAACGCCGGCCGAAGACGTGGCGCGCATCTCGCCGGTCGAAGCTTCACGGCGCATTCTCGAGCATCTCGCGCAAGCGTGGGACCACACATTTGCGATGACCGACAAGGCTCTCACGCTTGCGCAACAAGAAGTCGTGCTGACGGTGCCTGCCTCCTTCGATCCGGCGGCGCGCGAACTCACCGTCGAGGCTGCGCGTGGTGCTGGGCTTACCAACGTGACGCTCCTCGAAGAACCTCAGGCCGCGCTCTACGCATGGATTGCGGCGAGCGGCGACAGTTGGCGAAAATCGATCAAAGTGGGTGACGTGATTGTGGTGGTGGACGTGGGCGGAGGCACGACGGACTTTTCCGCGATCGTTGCGACAGAGAAACACGGCACGCTCGAGCTCGAGCGCGTGGCCGTTGGCGATCACATCTTGCTCGGTGGCGACAATATGGATCTCGCCCTCGCGCATGCCGTTGCAGGCAAACTTCGCGAAGAAGGTAAGCAAGTTGACGAATGGCAGATGGGCGCGCTTGTGCACTTGTGTCGCGTTGGCAAAGAGCGGTTGCTGAGCGATTCATCGCTACAGACTTTTCCTGTGGCGATAGCAGCGCGCGGCGCGAAGTTAATGGGCGGCGGTCTTCGCACCGAACTCACGCGCGTCGAGCTCACGCAACTGCTTCTCGAGGGCTTCTTCCCGAACGTTGAGGGCAGCGTTCGACCGCTTGTTCGAGCGCGTTCTGCACTCGTGCAACTCGGCTTGCCGTTCGCCCAAGATCCCGCAATCACGAAGCACCTTGCTGCCTTCCTCGGCAAGCAAGCCGGTGCAGTCACGACTTCAGGCGCGGCACCAAGAGCGCTTTTGCACCCCACGGTGTTACTTTTCAACGGCGGCGTCATGAAGGCCGAAGGGCTTCGCGCGCGCGTTGAGCAAGCGGTTTCTGCTTGGGTTGCAGCCGAGCAGGGTACGGCTGTGCGAACGTTGTCGCACGTCGATCTCGATTTGGCAGTCGCTCGCGGCGCTGCCTACTACGGCTTGTCGCGCAGAGGGCGCGGCATTCGCATTCGCGGCGGAACCGCAAAATCGTACTACGTCGGCATCGAAAGTGCTGCGCCAGCGGTTCCGGGCCTCGAAGCGCCCATCGCTGCGTTTTGCGTCGCGCCTTTCGGGCTCGAAGAGGGCTCCGATGCACGCGTGCCCAACGAAGCGTTTGGTGCGGTGATCGGCGAGCCCGTTCGTTTCCGATTTTTCGCGTCCGCAACGCGTCGAAGCGACGTCTCAGGCACGCTGCTCGCGCGTTGGTCAAAAGACGAACTCGAAGAGCTCGCGCCGATCGAAGTCACGCTTCCCGTGTCGCAATCGTCAACGCGAGCGGTGGGGGATGTGGTGCCCGTCCAGCTCAGCGCGAAAGTGACAGAGGTCGGAACGCTCGCCCTCGAAGCCGTGCCCCTTCAGCCCATTGGCGCCGACGAGCGGTGGAATGTAGAGCTCACGATTCGAGGCGCGTGAGTTACCGATCCCAGCGCCGCACGGCGTCCATCGCGACCACACTTTGGGTGCGCTTCTCCCAAAAACTCTTGATGGTCTTTGCTTCGCTCACGAGGGCGAGCAACGCTTCATCATCGCGCGCAGTCGCGGTCTCCTGAATGAGCTCACGCAGCGCTTGCTGGTCGCGCGCGCTCGCAACTCCATCAAGCTCTTCGGAAATGGTCTGGATTTGCTTCGCTGCTTCTTGGCCAGTCATGAGATAGGGCGAGAAGCCTAACAAGATTCAGCGCGAAGAGCACCTCTCTTGGTCGCCCCAAAGTCTCCCGAAGCTCTCGCGCCAGCGATAGCTGGGTCGGCTCTGCCGCGCGTGTCGCAAACGAAAGCGCTGAAAAGAACGGATGGCGAAAGACCGCGGTGTTGTCGAGGTGCTCCGCCGTAAATTCCCGAGTCGAGCCGGTCCCGTCATGCACGGGAAGGACGTCTCGTACGCCGTGAATCCTCACGCAAAAGGGCGTCTATGGCGTCACCTATGCGATAGGCTTACGGCGATGAGCGACTCGCCGGGAATTGTCGCACTGCACACCGCATTGAATGTCGTCGCTCCTGCAACCGTCGCTTCCGAGTTTCGATCACGTGGGGTGTACCGCGTCGATCACCCCAAGGCGCTTGCCATGTACTGCTCAGACGGCAGGTTTACCGATGCGGTCGAAGAGCTCGTGCATTCCCTTGGCCACGACCGGCTCGATACGATGACCCTTCCGGGCGGGCCCGGGCTGCTCAACGTGTGGTCCGCGCAAACGTCTGACCTCGACGCGGTTCGCAGGGCCAGTTCATTCCTTATCAAGGGACACGCCCTCACCGACGTCGTGTTGCTTGCGCACGCCGGCTGCGGCTACTACCGCGCGAGGTTCGCGAGCCGCACCGCGGAGGAGCTTGTCGCGCGTCAACTTCACGACCTGCGCGTGGCAGCGGCAGACCTTGCGCGCGCAAACGCGAACCTGCAGATTCGCGCATTCTTCGCACGTCCGGATGGCGGGCATGTGGCCTTCGATGCGGTCGATCTCACATCGCGAGAGCCGCTGCCCGTTGGGTGACGCAAGCGTCCAACAACCCCCACGCGAACCGCGTCACCCCGGGCATCAGCCCAAGCGCGGCACGGATGGCCCGTCCCAACACTCCCACGCGAACGCGATCACCCCGGGCATCAGCCCAAGCGACACAATGGTGGTGGCGTCCAATACCCCCCGCGAACGCGCGCCCCCCTGCATCAGCCAAAGCGATGAATGGGTGGTGCCGTCCAACCCACCCACGCGAAAGCGATCACCCCTGCATCAGCCAAAGCA
>JAHFDZ010000113.1 GCA_023248745.1 Myxococcales bacterium
TTTGCCGCGTCGACCATGCCACAGGCGAAGTGCAGCTCTCACGCGGGACCAGCACTTCAGGCGTTGGCGTTGCAGCACTCGAACACGCGCGCGCAGCGGGACTCGCGGTCGATGGCAAGGTCGCGGCTGCAAACAAGGGCGGTTACGAAATCGATCTCGGTGGCAACATCCGCGGCTTCTGCCCCATGTCGCAAATCGGCGAACGCGTTACCGATCCGCAGCAAGTGGTCGGACGCACGTTGCAATTTTTGGTTTCAGACATTCGCGAGAACGGTCGCAACATTGTGCTGTCACGTCGTGCACTTGCCCAACGCGAGGCAAGAGAAGCGAGCTCAAGGTTGCTCGCCGACCTAAAGCCCGGCAGCACGGTTCGTGGCACCGTCACCGGCGTTCGCGAGTTTGGCGCCTTCGTCGATCTCGGAGGTATCGAAGGCCTCATCCCAACGTCTGAACTCAGCTACGACCGGAGCGCCAGCGGCACCGTGAGCGCCGGTGACACCGTTACCGTACTCGTTCGCGAGATCAAAGAAGTCACGGGCAAAACAGGTCAGCAAGAAGTACGAATTACCCTTTCGCTCAAGGCTCTTGCAGAAGACCCATGGGACGACATTGAGTCACTCATCGCGCCTGGCAAAGTCGCAATCGGCACTGTGACTCGAACGGCCGAATTTGGCGCATTTGTTCGACTCGCCGCTGGCATCGAAGGGCTTCTTCACATCTCCGAAATGGCAACGGGTAGCAGCAAGCTCGAGCCCGGCGCGCAAGTGAACGTCGTGGTGCGTGAAATCGATCGCGAGAAGCGGAAGTTGTCACTCGTGCCGGCTCCGGCTGGCTTGAGCTTGGGCGCAACCGTAAGCACGCCCAAATTGGGCGTTGGCGCGATCGTGCACGGTACGGTCGAACGCATTGAAACGTACGGTCTGTTTCTTCAGCTCGAAGGCACCGCAGGTCGCGCAGGCCGTGGGCTTGTGCCCAACCAAGAGCTGGGCCTCCCCCGCGGAACCGACATGCGCAAGCGCTTCCCCGAGGGCACGAAGCTCAAGGCGAAGGTGATCGAAGTCAGTGACGGAAAGATCAAACTGTCGGTGAAGGCCGCACTTGACGACGAAGAGCGCGCTCAGTTCGAGGCGGTTCGGGACCAAGGCAGTGCGGCGAAAACGCTGGGTACGTTTGGCGACTTGTTTAAGAAAAAGAACAAGTGACGAAACTGATCAGCGTTTGATGTATTTTCCACGTTCTTCTGGATGTTCGTTCTCAAACGCCTCGAGGCTCTCTCTCGTAATTTCGACGCTTATCGTCCCCTCGCGCACAATCTTCGATTGACATCCGAGGCGGGATTGGGCGCGAACATCGAACGCTTTGTCGAGAATGTCGTTCTCTTCGTCGTCCATCTCTGAGAGAAGATCGGCTCCCTCTTGCACGTAAACATGACAGGTTGAGCAAGCACACACACCACCACACGCATAGCCCTCGGGCGCATGCACGCTTTGCGCGGCCTGAAGAATCGATGTACCGACAGGTACGTTGGCCTCACCAAAACCTCGAAAACGTACAATCGCCATGACGACCACCCCACTAGCACACAAGACCACCGCCCTCGCGCTCGCCGTAACTGCGTTTGCGCCACTCTCGTTCGTCGGGTGCGGTCCAAACTTGGCCGAGAGAATCGCACCAAAACCGAAAACGTACGTTGAAGCGGTCGACAACGGTGAGTGCAAGCGTGACGGCGTCGCCGGCAATCCGCTTATTGTCGATTGGCCGCCTGAGCAACGTGGCGATCTTGAGATTGCCATGAAAGAGAACATCCCCGTTGTTCGATACACGTGCGAACGCTTCGAGTTGCTGCGCGAGTGCCATATCAGGGGTGGCTACCAATACCTTGGGATGACCCGCAAAGAGCAACTCGTGCGCATTCTGTCGCAGGACGAATTGCGCGCAAACCTACCATTTTCAAACTTGGGTTTGCCGGTATCACTCAAAGGTGAGCTCGATCGCGACGCATCGCTCGACATTGCGCTCGTCATGATTGGCAAAAAGTCAACCAACTTGACATCCGCAACCGAGCACGAGCTCGAAGGCAAGTGCACGGGTGCCACCCACTTTGTGCGGCGAGCGACGCTCGGTGCTTTCGCGATGGATATAGGAACGAAAGCCCACGCGGGCGAAGCCGCCAGTCTATTTGGGTTCGAACAGAAGGGCGACTCGAAATACCAGAAGCGCCTCTTCAACAAAGATGGCGACCCAACCGCGTGCAACAAGTCCACGAGCGGGAGCGAGAGCGCGCCAGAGCAATGCGGCGCGCTGCTTCGACTCGAACTCTCGAGCATCACCTCAACTGAACGTGAGAACCAGTCGAGCACCGCTGGCGCGGAAACCAGCGCGTGTCCTCACGGCATGCGCCAGGTCAACGACAAGTGCACCGCGACCATAACCGACTGCGAAGGCAAACGCTGCGACGCAGAATGCGACGGTGGGTCGAAGGAGGCTTGCTTGTTGGGTGCTCAGCATCTCGAAAAGTCGGACGGAGGCGGGCATAGGCGCATCTCGCTTCTTGCAAAGGGATGCAAGCTTGGATCCGATGAAGGGTGTCTCTTGCTTGCGTGGATGTTCCCCTCCAAATCCGAGCCGAGTGCCGATATGAGCGCCACTTACCTTGAGTTGCTCGTCACGCGCTGCGAGGCCGGCACGACACTCGCCTGCTTCGACGCCGGGCAGATATTGTGGGAGGGAACGAAGGTGGACCGCGACCAAACACGCGGGCTCAAGCTGCTTGAGCGCGCATGCAACGGCGGAAGCAGTTCAGCGTGCCTCACGGTTGCGATCGATGCTCAGAAGCACGCACCGGCAAAGTCGTTGCGCTACCTCAACGCCGCATGCACCCTCCGACCCACTACGCTCGACGAAGCAGAAGCATGCCTCAGACTTGGCGAGGCCAATGAAAGCGGCAACGGCGTCACGAAAGACGATCGTCAAGCTGCTGAACTATATGCCCGCGCTTGTCTTGTTCTGCCAGGGAACCTCGACGCGGTTGCGCTTCGTAGGGACGGCCGTAGAGAAGCCCCCAACACGAAGGCGTGCGAGAAGCGAAGAGCCCTCGCGCACTAACGCGTTCACGCACGTTCTGGCGGCAGCGGTGACCCGTGTGCCGCCTCGATGCCTTTTGCGTGCTCGACGGTTTGCTCGACGCGGTCGATGGTCTGACCCTCGAGCGCTTTTGCGATCGCGCGATTCATGCGACGACCTGCGAAATCTTTCGTAGCACCGTCGACGCCATCGATCGCAGCGGTAACGAGCGCGGGCTCATTTCGCGAGGTCATCGCCTTTAGGTGAGCGAGAGCGTCATCGATTCGTTGCCTCTCGGTACCTTCGAGCAAATCGGCATCGGACGCGAGCGCCTTCTCCGTTGCAAGAATCAACCGATGGGCATCAACACGTGCTTCGGCAAGTCGACGTGTGAGCAAGTCACCTTCTCCGTGATCGAAGGCATCGAGCAACATCTGCTCGACAGCTTCGTCGTCGAGTCCGTAAGAAGGCTTCACCGCAATCGTCTGCTCAATGCCCGTGGTCGCTTCTTTTGCCGAAACGCTAAGCAAACCGTCGGCATCGACACGAAATTCGACTTCGAGACGCGCAAGGCCCGCGGGCATGGGTGGAATACCCTTGAGCGTGAAGTGCGCGAGGCTGCGGTTGTCTTTCGACATCTCGCGCTCGCCCTGGACAACATGAATTTCGAAACCGGTCTGGTTGTCTTCTTGCGTTGTGTAGGTAGCACGCGCGCCACACGGAATTGTCGTGTTGCGCGGGAGGATTTTGTCGACGACACCGCCTCCAACTTCGATGCCGAGCGATAGCGGCAGAACGTCAAGAAGCAAGACTTCTTCGGTGTTGCCATGACCCGCCAAGAGGTCTGCTTGGATTGCAGCACCGAGGGCGACGACCTGATCGGGATCGATATCTGCGAGAGGCTCTTGCCCCAAAATGTGACTAACATAGTGACGAACCGCAGGCACACGCGTCGAGCCACCGACGAGAATCACGCCATCGAGTTCTTCGGCCCCGATTCCTGCGTCCCTTAACGCTCTTCGGCACGCAACGCCCGTGCGATCGAGAAGCGGTCGAATTGCGCTTTCAAATTCCGCGCGCGTCACTTGGACTTGCGCTGTCTTGTTGTCAACGTCGAACGCTGCCTCGACAACCTCGGCCGAGGTGAGGCCGTGTTTGATGCTGCGACACACATCGAGCAACTCGCGAACAAAGGTTGGACGAGCCGCGATTTCGGCGGTGGGCGCGAGCTTTGCGAGAACGACTTCGGCGAGTGCGCGATCCATGTCGTCGCCACCAAGTTGGCTGTCGCCACCCGTTGACTTGACCTGAAACACACCATCGTCAAGAAGCAGGACGGTAACGTCAAACGTCCCGCCGCCGAGATCGTAGACCGCAAAGAGGCCGTTCTTTTTGTGCTCGAGACCATAGGCGAGCGCAGCAGCCGTTGGTTCGTTGAGCAGTCTCAGCACCTCGAGACCCGCGAGACGAGCTGCGTCTTTCGTCGCTTGGCGTTGCGCGTCGTCGAAGTAAGCCGGGACGGTGATCACCGCCCCACCGATGCTTCGCAGCTCGTCCTCTGCTCGCTCTTTGAGCGCGCGGAGGATCTCGGCGCTGACTTCGACGGGCGAAACTGGAGGGCGACCTTCGACCGCAAAGCGCACGACGTTGGCCTGGCCCTCTTGTGGCGCTACGAACCGATAAGGGCCCATGCGACGCGTCTCGGCATCGTCAGCGCCGCGGCCCATGAAGCGCTTCACGCTCACGATCGTGTCTTGTGGCCTCTGCGACGCGAGTTCTTTTGCGCGCTCGCCCACGATGACGGTGCCATCGCTCTCGTAGCAAACAACACTTGGGACCATCGTCTTGCCGAAGCAGTCTTCGATCACGGAGGGGCGATCGCTACCGACACTTGCAACAAGCGAATTGGTCGTCCCAAGGTCGATACCGATCGGCCTTGGCGGTGCTTTTGGATCGAAAATTTCGAGCAAGGTCATTGAGAAATCTCGTCTTGCCACGCTTCTTCGATCGCCGAAACCTCTTCGAGAAAGCGAACGTAGAAGCGCAGTTCCCCTAATTGTATCTGACTTAGTTTCAATTCATCGGGGTCAGGTTTTTGAAGCCCAAACGTCGATGCCAACACCACTTCGCTTCCCTTTGCTCGGGCGCGCACTTCAGCAGCAAGCTTGCCCACCGTCCCAACGTCTTTCGTTGCACGCGCCTCTGCCAGGGCCTCACGCCACTCCATGACTTCCATCAAAAATTCAGGCGATGCCGCCGGTTCGTTGCGTTCACCCACCGAAACACCGGCCAAGCGAAACAGTGCTTCGGCCCGCTTAACTGGATCGCGCAGCACCCGCCAAGCTTCGTTCGCCTCGACAGCTTTGTTGAGTGAGGCACGCCGCTCGCTCGCTCCTGCACCGACAAATTTGTCCGGATGCAGCGCGCGGGACAGCTCGCGGTGTCGCTTCTCGACCTCTTTGAGATCGAGCGCGAACATTGCCTCGAGCCCGAGTACTTCAAATGGATTCATCGCCGGTTTCCAATGTCTGCGGTCCGCGAAGAGGGCGCGTCACATCGTGAACGAATGTCCGCAGCCACACTTCGTCTTCTCTTGCGGATTGTTGAACTTGAACCCGCGTTGCATCACCGTCTGCTCCCAGTCGAGCTCGGTGCCATTGAGATAGAGAAGGCTCTTCGGATCGACCACAACACGAACCGCGACGCCGTCGGCTGACACGCAATCGAAGACTCGATCGCGCGCATGCGCGGGGCCGTCGTGAAACTCAATCACATACGAGAAGCCCGAACAGCCTCCGCCGCGAATGCCGACCCTAAGCGCCGCATCCATCGTGCCGCGCTTCTTCATCTGCCGAACGATCGCCTCAACGGCCCCAGCGCTCACGGTAATACCGAGCGTAGCCGGTGCAGGCTTTGGCGCCTCGGCCGCCGTTGCAGTGTTCTCTTGGGTGTCGGGCATCATCGGGACCTCACGCGCTCTTCTGTTCCTTCTTCTTCCGGTAGTCGGCGATCGCGCTCTTGATCGCATCCTCGGCCAGCACAGAGCAGTGGATCTTCACGGGTGGAAGGTTCAGTTCGTTGACAATGTCGACATTCTTGATCGCCTCGGCTTCGTCAATCGTCTTTCCTTTGATCCACTCGGTTGCGAGCGACGAAGAGGCAATCGCTGAGCCGCAGCCAAACGTCTTGAACTTTGCGTCTTCGATAATGCCGTTTTCTCCGACTTTGATTTGAAGGCGCATGACGTCGCCGCAAGCAGGCGCGCCTACTAACCCGGTGCCCACGCTCGGATCGTTCTTGTCGAGCGTGCCAACGTTGCGCGGATTTTCCGCGTGTTCGATTACTTTTTCACTGTATGCCATGGCTAGTCCTCCTCTGCTTAGTGCGCGACCCACGCCACCGATTTGAGGTCGATTCCTTCGCGATGCATCTCCCATAGCGGGGACATCTCGCGCAATTTTTCTACTTTGCTCACAACCAGGTCCGCAACGAAGGCGACTTCCTCTTCCGTTGTGAAGCGTCCGAGGCCAAAGCGAATGCTCGAGTGTGCAAGCTCGTCACCGACGCCAAGCGCACGAAGCACGTAGCTTGGTTCAAGGCTTGCCGAAGTACAGGCGGAGCCGGAGCTCACGGCCACATCTTTGATGGCCATCATTAAACCCTCGCCTTCGACGAAATTGAAGGAGAGGTTTAGGTTTCCGGGGAGACGACGTTCAAGTGAGCCGTTGAGGTAGACCTCGTTTAGGCGGCTTGTAATCTTCGAACGAAGGCTTTCGCGCAACGTCAATATTCTTGACGATTCAACTTTGCCTTCGGCGGCCATGATGTCGCACGCCTTGCCGAAGCCAACGATTGCAGGAACGTTGAGCGTCCCCGAGCGATTGCCGCGCTCGTGACCACCACCATCGATTTGCGCGACAAGCCTTACGCGTGGCTTGTTGCGACGCACGTAGAGTGCGCCCACGCCCTTTGGGCCGTACATTTTGTGCGCCGTGATGGATGCGAGGTCGACGTTCATGCGCTGCACGTCGAAGTCGACTTTGCCGAGGCCCTGCACGGCGTCGGTATGAAGCAGAACGCCACGCTCTCGTGTAATTTTGCCGATCGCTTCGAGCGGCTGCACCGTGCCGATCTCGTTGTTTGCGAGCATCACGCTAACCAAAATGGTTTTGTCGGTGATCGCTTTGCGCACGTCTTCGGGGTCCACAAGACCCTCTTTGTCGACGGCGAGATAGGTGACTGTGAAGCCTTCTTTTTCGAGGCGCTTGCACGTGTCGAGAACGCACTTGTGCTCGATCACCGTCGTGATGATGTGATTGCCTTTGTCACGATAAAATTCGGCAACGCCTTTGATCGCGAGGTTTGTGCTTTCGGTCGAGCCAGAGGTAAAGACGATTTCCTTTTCGCTCTGCGCACCGAGCAAATTTGCGATGCGTTCGCGCGCGTATTCGACGGCCTCTTCGGCGGTCCAGCCGAACGCGTGACTGCGACTCGCCGCATTGCCGAATTTCTCGGTGAAGTAGGGCAACATCTCTTCGAGGACGCGCGGATCAACCGGCGTCGTCGAGTGGTAGTCCATGAATACGGGGAGTCGGATTGCCATGTTTTTGCTCTTTTGCCTTTGAGTCGCCGTTACTGGGCGTGGAATCCGGAGACGAGTTCGGGCGCCCGATCGTCGCACTCGTGGCGGTCACAACCGGTGCACGCTGAGAGCAGGCGCGCGGGGTCGCATTCGTCACAGGTGTCGAGATATTTCAGGCTCGCCGTGAGCTCGTGTTCGAGCTGCGCGAGCTTCTCTTTTTGGAGGCGTGTTTCTTCGAGTTTGCGTTGATATACCGCGCGCATGCGCACCATTGCGCGGGGGGCGGAGCCGAGTTGTTCCCATTCGCGGACGCAAGCCTGGATGTCGGAGAGACTGAAACCCATGTCTTGGAGCCGGCTGATCCAGCGGATGCGAAGGAGAGCCTCGGTGCCATAAAGGCGGTATCGACCCTTGCTGCGGGCGGCGGGACGGAGGAGATTCAGCTCTTCGTAGAGGTGGATTGCGCGAACGGTCTTACCTGTTTCGCGAGCTAAATCGCCCACTTGCATTAGTGCGCGGTCGTCACCGGAAGGCCCTTCGAGTTCCGGGGATGATTCGAGGAGGGGGAGGCGGATGTTCGACATGGAGAACTCGGACGCATACGTCTCACGTGCACGTGAGGGTTGTAGTAATTACTTAGGTGAGTGGAGGGGGTTGGTCAAGGTGAGAGTGGGGGTGCTGATGGCTCACGCTGACGCTTTCGCTGACGCTGGCGCGTAACCCCGCACGTGGCCTTTTATGTGAGCGCTGCGCTTCGCGGGTATGTGCTGCGCACGGCTATTTGGGGGCCGAGACGACGTTTCGCCCCTTCGCTTCGCTCAGCTCCAGCCTATCGCTTCGCTCCTGTCGAGCTTCGCTCACCAGAGGCTGGAGGCCTCAAACCCCCATCTTCCTTTCACTACGAAGAGATGATTCGTGCAGCTGGGCGTTTGGCTACCCTGGTGTCCACCTGGATCGCTTCCCTACGCACGCTAAAGCGTGCTCGGTCGCGGCGTTGTTGGTGGCGGTTGGTGTTTCCTTACGTGGGGCATCGGAGCTCGCGGGGCACTTCGCTCACGCCAGTTCGACGCCGCCCCATTCGCGCGCAATGTTCGTCAACGTTCCGAACAGTTCATCCCCTTGACCCTTGTCGTCAAGCCACGACTGCTGCGTCTCGTTGTAGGAGAAGTGCCAAGCGCGTGCGTTTGCGGCGAGCCATATTTGGCGCGTTGGGCGCTGTGTGTTCATGACACATCGTTTGTTTCCGGCGAACGTGATCGTGATGACATCACCGGCTGATTCGCAATCGGCCAAATCGGTATCGATCGCGTCGAACAGATCGGTGACCTTCCGAAACGCAACATCCACAAGCGACTGATAGCGACTATTGTCCACGTAACTCCAAACGGCGATGAGGCAACTCGCACACGCTGTCGTGCGCATTCGGCTGTGAGTGGGGGGCCAAGGTAAGGCGCATCCCCCCGCGGGCGCGTCAATTGAGGCTATGCGGCATCGAAAGCTCGAACTTTTCGATGGCTGCGTCGAACATCGTGCCGTCGGGGCGCTGCATTTGGTAGGTGCCGCGCATCTCGCCTCGGGGCGTGCGCAGGACGCAGCCACTCGTGTATTCGAAATGCTCGCCTGGGCGCAGGTGGGGTTGTTGGCCTACGACGCCTGGGCCGCGCACTTCTTCGACCTTGCCGGTCGCGTCGGTGATGACCCAGTGCCGAGTGCGCAATTGCGCGGGTGCCGCCCCCTCGTTTTCGATGCGAATCGCGTACGCAAAAGTGTATCGACGCGACAACGGAGACGACTGCTCCGGCAGATAGCGAGTTCTGACGGTGACGCGAATGCCGTCCGTGACGGCGGTGCTTGCGGACATCATTGCACTCATTCATTGCGGCGAGACAGGCGCACCGTCAAGACCGTTGCGCAGATCAACTTGCGCAAATGCCCTCCGGAGGTGACAACAAGCATCATGCGTCCTCTTGTGTTCTTGGCCATCTTCGCCATTGCCTGCGTCAAGCGAGACGCAAAAGACGACCTCAAAGCGCGCGTCGACATCACCCCCGCCACGGCGCCGCGCATCATCAAGGGAAAAACCTCGCCGTCGCTACCGCAATTTGTAACCGACACTGCGGGGAAGTCGCGGACTGAAGGTCGAAAAACCGTTGTCTACGTGGGCGCGACATGGTGCGAACCTTGCCAGCGCTTTCATAAGGCGCTGGAGAACGGCGAACTCAACGCACAGCTCTCAAATGTGGACTTCATTGAGTTCGATGCCGACAGCGCAAAGGCGGAGCTCCAAGCCTCCGGATACTGGGGAATGTACATTCCACTATTCGTGAAACCTGGCCCCGACGGCCGCGGCCAAAAGGAGCGCGTCGAAGGCGCAGAAAAGGGAGAAGGCGCGGTCGCCTATTTGACGCCGCGCCTTAAGGAGTTAGTCGCTAAGTAATTCGTAAATAATATTGATAGTTCCGTACATTACTCAAGCGGGTTGACGATGCGCCCCGCAAACAGGATGCCGCCGGTTACGCGATCTCGAATCGCAACAAAAAACGGTCGGTCGACCTTGAGCGTGTGTGGTTCTGCGATGGCAGTTGCCTTCATTGACACCGCCGTAGCCGCAGCGGCTTCGGTACCCTGTTCGTTGACGTCAACGAATGCTTGATGGAGAACATCGCTCACTTCAATTTTCGTATCGGTCATTGCGGTGAAGTCAGCGGCACCCGTGAATGCCTCGTTCATCCCAAGGGCTTGAAGTTCCTTGCGGAGCGAAATCGTTACGCCCTTGATATGGAACTTTGGCAACGACAGCGTGATGCTCCCGCCTTTGAGCGCAGCGAGCGCCGTCGTCAACGCTGGGCCAGTGAGCTGCGACTCCCAAGTCGCAAAGCCCGATTTCGGAACGATGATGACCATCGAGGTCTCCCCGCCGCTGTACGGAATCTCCGCAAGCGTCGCGGTTTCGGTGGCGGCATACATTCCGCCGACGTCGGCGTGCATGGTGGGCACTTTGGTCGGCACTTCAGCGCCGAGAGCCGTAAAGTCGTCGTTCGTTGTTTTGGAGGCCTGAAATGGCTCGCTCCACGACGCATTGAAGTAAACTGCATTGACCAATACAAGTTTGGTGGCAGACGACACCGCCCCAGTGGGAAGAAGCTGGTCAATTTTCTTTTCGGTCTTGTATGACACCCATTCGTTGATGGTCTTGCGACTCGGTTCTGAGGCACTTAGAAAATCCATCAAGTTGACGCCGGCTCCATAGTTGACGGCGAGCGTATCGAGGAAGGGCGCCTTCCACTGCGTGGTGCGCTCTGCGAAGAGCGTGTTCACCGAACGAAGTTTGAGAGGTTGACCGCTTTGGTCCTTGCCAGCGGCGCCACGCTTGCCGAGCTCCAGGTCGAGCCAATTGAAGGCCGCGTGCAAACGTGCGCTGGGAAGTGTGTAGTGGAGCGCCGTCGCCATCTCGGTCGCGGTCTTCCCGTTTGCACCCGCGTAGGTCATCGCGAGTGCACTGGTGATGCTGTGCGGAGAAAACCAGACATTGCTCGTCGAACTCGTCACGAGGCCTTTGTACATATCGACAGAAAATGAGGCATTGTCAGTTACAAACTGGGTCTGATCTGCGGCCGGCACCACAGGATTGGCTTCCCTCGTGAGCGCCGACTTCGCTTGCTCGATCTGAGGCTCGCCGCTACCAGAACACGCCGCCAACCCAAGCACCAAGGATGCTCCAATTCGATTTTTCATCTTCGTTTCTCCGTACGCATTTTACTCAAGGGGATTGACAATACGTCCGGCAAAAAGAACGCCGCCCGTTACGCGATCTCGGACGACTACAAAGAACGGCCGGTCGACCTTCGCAACGTGCGCTTCGGGTGGAGCCGAGCTTCCACCAACCGCTACGACGGCCGTCGCTGCTGCGGCTTCTGTGCCTTGTTCATTCACATCAAGAAACGCCTGATGCAGAACGTCGCTGATCGAGAGCTTCACGTCCGTCATCGCACTGAAGTCCGCGGCGCTCGAAAACGCATCGTTCATGCCGAGCGTCTGAAGCTCCTTGCGGACCGAAACAGTCGTGCCGTTGATATGAAACTTGGGAAGTGACAAATCGAGAGTAGCGCTCTTCAGACCCGTGAGGGCGGCCGTGAGGGACGCGCCCGTAAGTTGAGACTCCCAGGTCGAAAAGGCACCCGCCTTTGGAAGAACGATGACCATTGAGGTTTGTTCGCCGCTGTATGGAAGCTCGAACAATTCTGCGCCGCCCGCGTCGGCGTATGCGCCCGTTACGGTCCCGTGCATCGTTGGCACTTTGACAGGGACTTCTCCGCCGAGAGTTGTGAAGTCGTCGTTCGTGGTTTTTGAAGACTCGAGAGGTTTGGTCCACGAAGCGTTGAAGTAAACCGCATTGACCAATACGAGCCTGGTGTCCGAAGTCACCGCGCCGGAAGGGAGTAGTTCGTCAATCTTCTTTTCTGTTTGAAAGGACACCCACTCGTTGATCGTCTTGCGACTCGGCTCAGGCGCAGCAACGAAGTCAACCAAGTTGACGCCAGCGCCGTAGTTGACAGCAAGCGTGTCAAGGAATGGCGCTTTCCACTTGGTCGTCTGCTCGGCGAAAAGCGTATTGACCGCCCGCAGCTTGAGCGGTTGCCCACTTTGATCCTTTCCAACAACGGCGCGCTTGGCGAGCTCTAGATCGAGCCAATTGAACGCCGGATGCAAGCGATCGCCAGGAAGTGTGTAGTGAAGCGCCTTCGCGATTTCGGTCGCCGTCTTGCCGGATGCGCCGGCGTAGGTCATCGCAAGGGCACTCGTAATGCTGTGAGGCGAGAACCAAGCGTTGCTCTTCTTGCCCGCAACGAGCCCCTTGTACATGTCGACCGCAAATGCTGCGTTGTCAGTTACAAATTGAGCCTGATCCGCCACCGAAACCGAGGGGTTTACCTCACGACTAAGCGCCGACTTCGCCTGCGCAACCTGCGGCCCCGGATCGGGTTGAGACTGGGCCCCACAAGCAACCAAGGCCAACGCAGAAGCCATTCCAATTCGTCTCGTCATCATCTGATTTCTCCGAAGGTTTTCCCCAACCGCTGACCGCCACAATGCACACTGCGGACCAACAAGAAAACCCAAGGAAACCCCCAAATTCGCCCAGTCCCCCTGATCCCCCGCACCCGCTGGCACACTCCCTGGCACACCAGTCAGCCGCAAGCGACAGCGAACGGTGCCCCGCGAGCCTCCGCCCAAGTCAACGCCCAGGAAACACCACAGCCTCCAAAAGGCAGCGACCGAGCACGCTCTCAGCGTGCGTAGGGAAGCGATCCAGGTGGACACCAGGGTAGCCAAGCGCCCAGATGCACGAATCATCTTTTCGCAGTGAAGGAAGATGGGGGTTTGGGGGCGAAACGTAGTTTCGGCCCCCAAATAGCCGTGCGCAGCACATATTCGCGAAGCGCAGCGCCCACCATAAAAGGCCACGCGCGCGGGTTACGCGTCAGCGTCAGCTAGACAAAAAAGTCAGGAACGAGCGACGCCCCCGGCACAACCGCATACTCCGAAAGATCCGTCTTCCCAGCCTTCGCCATCACCTCATCATCGACGAAAAAGTTCCCCGTAACGGTCTTCGGCTGCGTGAGAATCCAATGCGCCGCATCGCCCATGATCTCAGGCTTGCGACTCGCCTGTACGAGTGCATCACCGCCGAGAAGATTCTGCACGGCGGCCGTCGCAATCACGGTGCGGGGCCATAGGCAGTTCACGCCGACGCGTCCGCGAAACTCGCCAGCCATACCGAATGCGAAGAGGCTCATGTTGTACTTCGCGACGGTGTAGGCCACGTGCGGAGAAAACCACTTCTCTTCGATGTTGAGCGGAGGCGACAGGTTAAGGATGTGCGGGTTCTCGGATTTGAGTAAGTGAGGCAACGCGACGTGCGAGCAGAGGAAGGTTCCGCGCCCGTTGATTTGGTGCATCAGATCGTAACGCTTCATCGGCGTATCGACAGTGCCAGTAAGACTAATTGCACTCGCGTTGTTAACCAGAATGTCGAGCCCACCAAAGATGGCAACGGCCTTGGCAATTGCTTCTTGAACCTGCTCTTCGTGCCGAATGTCGACGATGCACGGCAGGACTTTGCCGCCCGCTTCTTCGATCTCTTTGGCAGCAGTAAAGACCGTGCCTGGAAGCTTGGGGTTCTCTTCCGCCGTCTTTGCGGCAATGACGATGTTGGCGCCATCTCGCGCGGCGCGAATGGCGATGGCTTTGCCGATACCGCGGCTAGCGCCGGAGATAAAAAGCGTCTTTCCTTTGAGTGAGCTCATGAGCAATCGGTTACCGAGAACCGATTCGGTTGTCACGCCTCAAATCATGGATCGCCCACATCCACGATAACGGGCTCGTTCCCTATCGCGACCGCGGACGCACTCACCGTTGCCTGCGTCTTGTCGCGCGGATTCCACCGGCGAATTGTGTCTTTTCCAGCTACGTTTTTCATGTCGATGCTGACATCGCCGTCGGTCTCCTTCCAAAGCAGCCACCGACGCGCTCGCTTGGTCGCGTTTCCACGCTCGCCGAACGAGAGTTCGTGGCACGAAACTCCAGCGCCTGAAAATGTGTCAACTGGCTTGACATAGTCGACGACGTGCTCGCCATCTGCACGCAGGAGCTCCGCCATGCCCCAAAAGGTTCCTGGATAGAGCGCCTTGCGTTGCGCTTCGTCGAGTTGGTTGATCTTCTGTCCAGCCCCCATTGTGGGTGTTTTCACGTTGAAACTGCTGGTGGCGGGGTGTTCTTTTTCCCACGCGATGAAGTCGTTGTAGACATCTGTCATGGTCGACGGTTTCAAGATTGCGTTGCCTCGAGCCGAAACCTTGCCACTGCCAAAGTTCGTTGTGATCCACACGAGAAACTTCTCGATCTCGGCGCGCACGGTCTGCGTGCTCTTGTTGTCGTGGGTGAGAAATCCGTAGACCCACACTTTGTCCATCGCGTCGCCGGTGCGCTCCGCGTGAAGACGGTTGAGATAGATTTGCAAGAAGCCAACCTGATGGTGCGCGAGACTTTGATCGGCAAAGACGGAACCGGTTGGCGGCCCGTGAAAGTCTTGCTCCGTAAACTGCGCATAGTGCGACACGAGAACAACCTTCGAGCCAAGGTCCTCTGCGAGATAAGAGCCGCCGATTCGCCACGGATGAAAAGGATGATGTCCCATCCATTGCTCGGAGATTTCTTCGCGCCCCCCACCCAACGTGGTGTAGCCGTGCGCATCCATCCTCGAGATAAACGTGGATTGATCGCAGTCAAATGGGGTCGCTTCGGTGATGGTCACGTCTGGCAGCAGCGCCTTGAGCTCACGCTCGTGGTCCTTCCACAGGTCGTCGACAAAGGCGGGATCGGCGGTCTCTTGATCCTTCGCAGTCCGCCACGCGTGCTCCCCATCGGGATTGCAATAGACCGTGTGCATGTGCGGACCGACGGTGTGCTTGTTCGCGAGCCACGTGCGAACCGTCGCCTCGTCGCCTTGTTCGCGCGCGTATTGCCAAAACTCACCGTTGCCGTGAATGGTCAGCTTGAGACCATATTGTTCCGCAAGTTTACGAACAGATTCGACGTCATCGCGACGCTTCTTGTAGTACTCGAGAGAGCCCTGTGGCTCGAGGTGAACTTTGAAAACGAGATCGATCGGCCGCTCATACGATGGCACCGTTACGGGCGAAGCATCAACGCCTGCATCGCCGACAGACCCATCGCTCGCGTCAGGCGAGCCTGCAACTCCGCTACTGCCGCACGCCCAAAGCAAGCCCGCACTTACAAAACATCGCCACTTCATTTTCTACCCCCTCGCACGCAATTACCAAACGTCAAAGAGTCACTCTAGGCCCGCCCACTTGGCGTGTTGGCGTGCACCTGCAACGCCAAACTCGGGATGATCGACAAAGTACTGAAGCGCCGTTTCGTAGCGCTTCCATTGAATGGCCTTTTCTTCGGCCGTCTTCATCTTGATCGTGCCGATAGCTTTGGGATCCCAAGGTCGAGGGTTGAGCTTCGACTTGGTTTCACCGTCGGCGTAGTAAACGTTGATCCACGGTGTGCCCGACGAATTGAAGTTGTCGTCGTGCCACTTCATGTTGATGAACGCAGGGCGCTTATTTCCGATAGTGGTCATCGCCGGATCGAGAAGCTTGGTCTTGAAATCGATTTCGTTCTTGGCCTCGTAGACCTTGAGTTCGACGGTCTCGGGGCGCATCAGAATTTCATTTCTCTTTTCGCCCCACTCGGTGCCGTTGTCGTCGTGCACAAGCGCGAACTTCGCGCCCTTTTCTTTGTAGATTTCGGCGAGCGCTTTTTGAGTGACCGAACTGTCTGACGCGCTGGTGACGACGTAGGGCGGGTACCCGAATACTTGCTTCATGTATTCGTAACCTCCTGGAGCCGTCGTTGGCTCGCCCGTCGAGAGATCGATCGCATGTTCCTCGTAGCTACGAAGCTTCACTTTCACGTCCGCGCTCGACAGCTTGTTCAGGCCGAGCCAGTCGTAGCCGGCGTAATAGGGCGACGGCGGACGCAGGTGATGGGAAATCGCAACGTAAGGAGACGCTTTGATGCGTTCGATGAGGGGGAGCGCCTTTGTCAGGTAAGCCTGCAGCATCGGATCGGTCATGTACATGTCAACAGGCAGCTTGTACTTCTCGTGCAGATCGATCAGGCGGTTGACCGTCACGATGCTCTCTTCGACGTAGACCCAGTCGTGAATGTTGATGACGAAGGAGCCGTAGACGATGTTCTGTGGGCCGGTTGCGACGGGAGCATCGGTCGAAGGCGCGTCGCTTGCCGCGGCGTCAGTAGCGTCAGACGTCGTCGCGGCACCGTCTTGTGCGGCAGCATCTTGCGACGGAGCAGCCCCAGTTGAAGAACAGGAAATTGCAACCGTTGCTGCTACAAATGACCCAAAGATTGATCGCGTCATGGTTTGGTTAGCCTCGCTCTTGTGTTCTCTCGTTCGCGCGCACTTCTCATTGTCATCGTACGTTGCAAACGCAAAAGCGTGAACGATCTGAGGGTGAACGACGCACTCAAAAGTGCAAACCGTGAACGGACGCGGGTTCATGTAGGCAAGCCGCAACCGAGTCATGTAATTCTGGGGCATGGCACAACCACGCCTCTCAGGTCGTACGCTCGCCGCAACACTTGTTCTCGCGCGCACGAAGCCGGGAGCGATGCTCTTCAAACAGTTGTTTTTGAAGGACCTTCGCATTCATGAGCTCGCAGCGTTACCCGCCGCATTGCTGGGCGATGTGCCGCTCGATACGCGTGCGCGAGGCGCAAGGGCGCCGAGGCAAACCGACGGAGGACTACCTTTGCCTAACTCTCCTGCGCACCACCCAACGTGCGCGACGATCGCTGCGCGCTACCTCTCGGGTGGAGCCACACCCGAGACGATCGTCAAGCAAGCTTACGAATCCCTCGAACGGCTCGAAAAGGGCACGCCGTACCTTGGCCCAATGTGCGACCGCACCGAAGCGCGCGCACACGACGCAGCAATCGCCTCGACGAAAAGGTACCAATCGAAGCGCCCACTCGGACCGCTTGACGGAATTCCGATCGTCATCAAGGAAGAAATCGGCGTGCAAGGTGTAGCGCGACGGGCGGGCTCTGACTTTGAGAGCAACGCACCTTGGCCAGAAGACTCGACGCTCGTCGATCGCCTTGTGAAGGCGGGCGCCATCGTACTCGGAACAACCGTCATGACCGAGTACGGCATGACGCCACTCGGGTTCAACCCGAAGCGCCGCATGCCTCGCAACCCACATGGTTACGATCGACTCGCCGGGGGCTCATCCACCGGCACAGCAGTTGCCGTCGCAACAGGGCTCGTCCCCATGGGCATTGGGTCAGACGGTGGTGGGTCCATCCGCATCCCTTCGTCGCTCAATGGTGTGTTCGGCATCAAGCCCACGTGGGGACGCGTGAGTCGCGATGGTGATCTTGCCGGCGGCAGCGTCGCGCACGTCGGGCCGATCGCATCGAGCACGTACGACCTTGCACACGCGCTCGAAATCACTGCCGGTGCAGACGAACG
>JAHFDZ010000358.1 GCA_023248745.1 Myxococcales bacterium
CGAGGTTGGTTCAGGACCTGCGCACACCGAGGCAATCGAACAAGCACTCTTCGCGAGCTCACGATGCGTGGATGCGGATCGATGCGGCCTCCGGCAGAGTGAACTTGCGCGGTTGGTGTTCGAGCACCTGCGACCGCTCGAGACAACACCACAAACCGCAAAGGCTGACGTCGATCATGTGGCGAGTCGCGCTGAGGCGCAACTCACGCGCGCGCCGTTCGGCGCTCATGAGCCTGTCGCGACAACCCAAACCGAATCGCGCCTGCGCAAGTACCTCGAAGCATTCGGCATCGAGACGCCGCCGCCCGAGCAGGGCGAGCGCGCGCAGAGCGAGATTACGCTCGCGGCCGTACTCGATACGCTTGCGAAGGAACGTAAGCACATCGGTTCCATTTACGTTTTCGGGCCGTTCAGCGCGACGGCTGCGACGATGCGTACCGCTGTGCGGCGCGTTCGCAAGAGTGGCATCGCCGTCATATGGGCGCTTACTCCCTTCGAACGAACGCTCGCAAATTCCGAAGGCGATGCATCGACCGTTGCGCAGGCCGCAAACTATGCCGTGAGGTTGAGGGTGCGCGCGGCCGAACGCCGAAACGCCGCAGCTCTTACGGCGGCCGGTGCAAAGCGATTGCACCTTCGAGGACCATCAAAGTGAGTCACGTACGCGGGTTACTCGCGGAGCGGGGGCTGCGGCCAAAAAAGTCGTTCGGTCAGAACTTTCTCACGGACGCAAACATCCTCGATGTCATCGCGCGTGCGTGCGTCCCTGACGACGCGATAGGAAGCGCAACCGTCGTTGAATTCGGCGCGGGAACAGGCGCACTGACGGCGGCACTGGTCAAACGCGCAAAGAACGTCGTCGCGGTCGAGCGCGATCGCGATTTGGTTCCGATTCTTGAAGGTCAATTTGCTGAATCGGTCCGAGTAATCGAGGGCGACGCGCAGACCGAGGCTCTCGAGCCACTCTTTAGCGGAGCGACTGGCTTGCGCGTCCTGTCTGGCAATTTGCCGTACCAGATTACGGGTAGCCTCTTGCAGCGCGCGGTCGAGCACGCATCGCTCTTCGATCGCGCCGTGTTCATGGTGCAACTTGAAGTTGCGGAGCGTCTACTCGCCTCACCGGGTAACAAGACGTACGGAGCGCTGAGCATCTTCGTTCAAGCAGCCTTTGATCCCAAGATGGTGACGAAAGTATCGCCCCAGTGCTTCTACCCCTCGCCCGACGTTCATAGCGCCGTGATCATGCTCCAGAAGCTCGCGCCACCTCGCGCACACGAAACGACGCTCTTTCGACAACTGGTCAAGAGCGCGTTTGAAGCACGACGCAAGACGTTGCGCAATGCTTGGAGGCGCGTCGCGGATCCTCAGGCGCTCAAGGAAGCTGCGACCGAAAGTGGCATCTCACTAGAAGCCCGCGGTGAAACGCTTTCGGTTGAACAGTTCGCCGCGATGGAACGCGCGCTCTCCTCAAATCGTAACTTAATATGATCTATTAACTATCGACCCGCATCGTCCACGTATTTTTGCGCGGCCTTGCGATCGGGATCGCTCGCTGGAGCTAGCTCGAGGTACTTTCGATAGTGCGCGAGCGCCTCTTGCTTCCTACCGGCTCGCGCCAGTGTTTCGCCCAAATGAAACTCGAGCGGCACGAACCACGCTGGCTTTGGCGTCACGCTCTCGAGTCGCTTCGACGCGGCCTCGAAGTGTGGGCCCGCTTCAGCAGCGTTACCATGCTCCGTAAGCAGCCTTCCATATCGGTAGTGCCAAAAGGGCTTCACGTCGCGCGATCGCATTGCGGTCGACCAAGCGGCAAGGGCAGCTGGCACTTCATTGCGATCTTCGTATAGCTCTGCAAGCGAACCATAGATCTCGAAACGGGCCGGACACAGTTCGAGCGCGTGTTTGAGATTCTTTAGCGCATCGTTAACTGTGCCCGCTTTGCGTTCGAACACGCCGCGCTGCCAGTAGCCTTCGCAGAGACGCTGATCGAGCGCCAACGCCTTATCGATCTCTTCGCGTGCGACGGTGAGTTGCGGCGGGGTCGCGTCGTTTGCTTCCCACCCAAGGTAGAGATGGTACTCGGCGCGATTGGGATCAAGATCAACGGCGCGCTTGAGAAAGCGGAGCGCTTCGGTCTCACCCTCTCGGCCTCGCAGCATGTGCGCGCGTCCGACAAAGTGATTCACCTCTGCACTCTGAGGCCGCTGATCGAGAACCTTGCCGAGCATGCCGAGCGCTTCTGTCGGACGACCGATCGTGACGTAAGCACTGCCCACACGCAGCTGAAGGTCCAGATCGGTGGGTGCTTTCTCGAGAGCGGTCTTGAACGACTCGATCGCACGCTCGACCTGGCCACTTGCTTCGAAGAGAAGGCCGCGTTCGACGGCGAGCCCCGGAAAGTCTTTGTCGGCATGGTCGATTTTCTCAAACTCCTTGGCCGCCTCGTCAAACCGACGGAGTCTCCGCAGCACGACGGCCACCCGAAATCGTGTCGCGAGATCGGTCGACTCACGCGTGAGTGCACCTCGGTAGTGCGTGAGCGCGCGATCGAGATCGCTCTGTGCCTCGGCCACTTCGCCAAAAGCCTTTTGGAGGGCAGCGGAGTCGGGAAGCTTCGTTCGCGCCTCTTGTAGAACGGACTCGGCTTCTTTTGGCTGACCTCGCGCCGAAAGGTAACCGGAGAGTGCCACAAACGGAAAAATCGCATCGCGTCGCGACGCGTCGACGGCCGCGATCGCGGCACGAAATCGCATCTCTGCGGCCGGTAAGTTGCCAAGATGCTGCTCGACCTGCCCCATGAGCGCGAGGAGCGTAGGATGATTGGGGAACTTTTCAACGCCCTCCGAAAGTCGCTTTTTTGCGTCTTGTAAGCGTTCGAGCTTCAGCAAGGCACGAGCAACATCGGCCGCGGTTTCAGGTGCGAATGCGCCCGCTTGCAGCGCGGTTTCGAAACGCGTGAGCGCCTCGGTATACCGACCCTCACGAATGAAGAGCTCCCCCTGAGCTCGCAATGCACGCACACTTCTAGGATTCAGCTTGAGCGCTTCTTCGAGTGCAGGGCGCGCCTCAACGAGCGCGCCACGATTGACGGCCAGCCATCCACGCGTGGCATACGCTTCGGCCAATTCGAGAGGTGCAGCGATCGGGCGCAAAGGACCGTCGAGTACCGGCGTGAGCTGTTCGTTTCCAAGCGTCTCTTCGCCTTCGCGATTTTCTGCGATCGTCGCTCGCAAAACGCGCGCGCCAACGTGCTTCGGTGAGAGCTTGAGAGTCTGCTCGATCGCGGCGATCGCACCTTCACGATCGCCTGTGCCCCACTTTGCACGCGCCACGCCAAACGCGGCGCGTGCATCAGCCTTGGCAGCCTGCGCCTTGCCGAACGACGCGAGCGCCTCCTTATACTCGCGCGCTGAAAGCGCGATCTCCGCCGAGAGAATGTCAAGTTCCCTTACGAATATTTTGTCGCCTCCTGCGTGCTCGCGCAGAGCCGGCTCGAGCGTTTTGCGTGCCTTCTCGAGATCGCCATGCGCCGCTGCGTCTGCCGCGATCGCCGCGGTTCGATAGCGAATGGGCCGATCGCTCGGAAGCGTCTTGAGCAAAACCGCTCCACGAGTGTTCGCTTTCGGGTCAGGGCCAAACCGCACAACCATGAGGAACTCTTCGAACGCCGCGAGCGCTGCGAGACTCTCAGCGCGTGGCATCTGAGACTGCGTGCTCATGAGCCCGTCGACGCTTGCTCGTGTCTGATCGTACGTGTCGGGTTCGAGGGAGCTGCCTACCTTCGCGAGCGCGCCGGCCTCTGCGCGTTGATAGTCATTGGCGCGAATGAGGTCAGAAATGAACATGTACCCAAACGCTCCGTGGCGCGTGAGCTGAAGCGACGCACCTCCCGCGAGGGCAAGTGTAAGGAACGCGAGAAATGCAACTCGCTTGGTTCTCTTTGGCTTCGGCTTTGGCGGCGATAGTGACGTCGACCTTTGGCGCGATGCGGATGGAATGGACGCTTCGATCGCAGGCGCCGCTGCTTCGAAATTCGCCTCGCCTGGAGGAATCGACAAGGGCGGCGGAGCAAACAAATCGGGAACGGTGGAGCCACCACCAGCTCCGGTGCGCTCCGGGATTTGCGCTTCAAGCGAGAGTCGCGAAGCACCCGTGCCGTCGCCACCCGTGAGTTCGACCTCACCGAACCCCATGCCTCCGGCGCGTGATGCACCCGCGACGGGACGCTCGGAAGGTGGAGGCGGTGGCATGCTGTCCCCGCTTGCGAGAGGGGGGGCCGGCGTCACGCCCGCGAGAAAATCAGGGGGCAAGAGGGAGGGACGCTTTGCACGATCGCCACGCTCAGCTTGCTCCCGAGATTCTGTTTCGAAGCCACGCAGGGGCGCGCCTCCATCTTCAGCGGGCAAATCAAGCTCACCAAAATCGCCAAATGGATCGGATCGAGGCGGGACCGACCTTCGCGACGAGGCTTTTGAACTTGGTAAATTTTCTTGAACAACTGGCAATTCAATATCGCCGAAGGCACTTCCCCTTAGCGGCGCGTTATGCGAAACGGACGGCAAGCCTGCGTGAGCAATCGCAGGCAGATCCGACCCCGCAACCACAGGCAGTGGCGCGTCGTGACCGAGCACAACGGGCAGGTCGGAAAGATCCTGTACCTTCCGCGAACGCGCAGGGAGATCGGCAGCGACGCGCGACGCTGGAAGGTCAGCGTTGACTCTCGGCGGCAGGACCGAAGGCATCGTGGGTTTCGCAACGCGCGGCGCTGGCAAGTCTGCCGCAAAAAGTGGTGGCGAGGATGTGCCCACAGCGGGCGGCGACGCAATTTGAGGCGGGCGCCTTGCGGGCGCCACATCGGGTAAGTCGGTGGCAGGAACGTCGAAATCACCTGCACGGAGCGCCGAAGGAAAGTCTGAAGGCATTTCCACACGCGGCGGTGGTGCGACCGATCGTTTCACCGCGGGCGGCGACGCAGTTCCCGTCGTTGTGACCATGAATGAGTGCCCACACTTCGGGCAACGCATCTTAAGCCCCGTGGCGGGAACCCGTCGCTCATCGACTTGGTACGGCGCCTTGCAGGCCTCGCATTCGACTTTGAGCATTCCGTTCAGCGAA
>JAHFDZ010000114.1 GCA_023248745.1 Myxococcales bacterium
TCTTGCCGTTCCCCGCAATCTGCTCGGTAGCCCTACGATGCTCACCGTAATGGGCGGCCTCACAGGTGGTGATATTGCCGCGCCGACAAACCCTTGGCCAGGTGCAAACAACGCAACGTTCGACAAGCGCCTGGTGTTTGACCTCGCAGCCGGAACCCACCCCACGTGGTCAGGGCACGTGTGCGACAGCACGCCCGTTGCGACTTCGGTTTCGGGCGATTACGTGGCGAACGACGGCTTCTTCGTGTTCTGTCCGTAACATTAACTGCTGCGCTAGGGTTGATTCGCGAACGAGTACATCGCGGCCTGACCAAGTGCCGGCAGCGCTTCAGCGCGAATGAGCAATGTTCGCGCAGCCCAAATGTCGCTGAAGATGCGGTATCGCAACGCGGTTTGATCGAGGTAGTCAACGCCAGCTGAGCCGCCAGTGCCCATACGTCTTCCGAGCATGCGTTCGACCATGCGTGCATGCAGCTGACGAAACACGACGAACGCTTGTTCGAGCGCGACGATCGCATCGAGCAACTCGCGCGGCCATGCGAGCAATGGCATCTCGCGGTAGCTTTCGATGAACATGATGGCTGCGCGAGAACGACACGCGTTGCGCTGCATCGCTTCTGGAACGTCGGTCGCTTCCATGAACTCGCGCGCTGAGACCTTTTCAACCGCGTAGCGCGATGCGAGTCGTTCGATGTCGGCTTCGGATCGCGCGCTTCGCTTCGCAAGTTCGAACGCGCGATCCACTTCGGCTGTGTGCGCTGCGAGATACCGTTGAATGAAGCTCCACACCGCTTCGCCGTCGCTGGGATTTGAAGGAGAGCTGCCGTCGATTGGCGTGCGATAGAGCCAACCTGTGATCGCTTCGCGCAGCGATTGGCCTTCGTTCAATCGCTTCTCAACCCGCGTGTACGAAGGCGAAGGCGTCCCGTCTGCATTTTTTAGCGCGGTGAGGTACGACCCTTCGTGTCCAAGTGGGATGCGGACCGAATCGGGAAGGCCGAGCACAATTTCGAGCTCGCGCAGCTGCGCCGATTGAAAGCCGCTCGCGGGAAATAATTTGTCGCGGAACGATAAGAAGTCTCGCGTTGTCATTGTTTCCATCAGTTCGAAATGACGTCCCGCAAAACGGAAGATCGACTCGACGCGACGGATGCCTCGCACCGCGGATGCCAGCGCAACTTCAGGCACGTGCTCCGCGCAGAAGAGGCTGCGCACACTGCCCAGTTCGCGCAGCGCGAGTTTGAACCACAACTCGTCAATTTGGTGAATCACGATGAACATGACCTCGTCGTTTGACAGGTCGTGATCGCTCGCGCCGAGCCCGCCTTGCAAGTCGAGCAAGTTCTCGACGCGGATGTAATCCCAGTACGAAATCGGTCGATCGCTCATGTGATGACGGGGTGTACTCGTTATTCGAGATCGATGCGATAGACGCGGCCCATTGAAACGGACACTACGTAGAGTTCGCCGTCGGCGTCTTCGCCAAACGATGCGATGCCGGTGATCGAAGTGCCGGGGTTGAGATCACTCGATAGATCCATCTTGTCGGTTGCAATGCTGCCGTTCCACGTAAAGGCGAAGAAGTTATTGGTCACGTAGTCGCTGTAGAGATAGCGCCCCTTCATGCACGCAAGCTTGCTGCCTCGATAAACGTAGCCGCCAATAATGCTGGCCATTTCGGTGCGTGGGTGATCGATCGCGGGCAAGGTGAGCCCCGTTTGGTTGCACGTCGTCGCCTGGTAGCAGTGCGTGCCTTCCATGGTGTCCCAACCGTAGTTGCGCGGCGTGCTGCCATACGGTTCGACGTTGACTTCTTCGTAAAGCGACTTGCCTACATCGGCAATGTAGAGCGTGCCGTCCTGTCGGTCGAAGCTGAAACGCCACGCGTTGCGTAGACCCCAATCCCAAATGTAACCGCTCTTGTTCCCTGATGGCGGTGTTGTGAGATTGGCGGTGTCGATGCGCAGTAGTTTGCCGAGCAAGTAGTAGGTGCCCGTGGGATCAAGCGATTGCGCGGGCGACTGCCCAAGTACGCTGCTTCCGACTGCTCCGTCGCCGATTGCGCCATAAAGGTAACCATCTTTACCAAATGCGAGCATGCCGCCGCAGTGGTTCCATGCTCCGTGCGTCGTGTTGATGATGCGCGTCTCGGTGGTGTTCGCAGTGTCGCCGCCACTCGTCGCTGTGAATTCGGCGATGACGACGTTGCCGCTCGGCTGCGCGGTATAGTGTACGTAGAACTTACGATTGGTCGCGTAGTTGGGGTGAAAGGCGAGGCCAAGCAGGCCGCCTTCGGCCGCGGCGCCTGGGATGTACACCTTGCTCGTGATGTCGAGAAAGGGCGTCGCGAGAACGGCGCCATTTTTGAACAATTTGATCGCGCCCCCTTTTTCGACAACGAACATGCGCGTCGAGTCGCCGGGCGGGGAAGTCACGTAGAGAGGTGCTGACAAGCCCGAGATAACAGACGTGAGTTTCATCTTCGGCAACGTGGTGCAACTGGTGGGGCCATCGGTGGCGACGGGCGTGTCGGCTGCGACGTCTTTTGGCGCGTCAGCGACGGGGACATCTGCTGGGACATCCTTGGGCGCGTCCTTCACCACTTCGATGTCTTTCGGTCCGTCTTTTGGTGCATCTGCCGGTGGGTCTCCGTCGATGATGACCGGCGTATCGGTCGTGACGTCGAGCAATGGACCGTCTGTCGTTGCGTCGACTTTGCCGCCCGTATCAACTGCGGTGTCGGCCGTTGTTTGATCGACGGACGCGTCGGTTGCACCTCCGTCGGGCGATTCGATTCCGTTGCTGCACGCCGAAAGCGATGCAAAGGCCGAGGCGACGGCGAGACAAGATGCGAGAGCAATGCGCTTGCGGGTCATGTCGCTATTTCTCACGAATTGTGGCTCAGCCGCTACCGCTTATCGTGGTGACATAGAACGGCTTGCTATTGAAAACGGTTTTCATTAGAGTCCGCGGCTTCTCTCAGGAGGTTTTCGAATGCGTTCGCTTGCTCTCTCGATTTCACTGTCCGCTGTGTTGGGTTCGGCATTGGGGTGCGGCACGAGTGTTTCGCAGCCAGATCCCACTCCAGCCGTCACGGTTGAACAACCGCCAGTCGAGCCAGTTGCTGACGAATTCGAACTCTTCGGCGCCGCCCTCGACGCGTCGGTGGAACGCGTGGCGTTCCAGTTGGTCCTGACGAGCCCCGAGGCGTACGCGAAGAAGAAGCTGGTTACGAATGCGGTCGTTCGTGCCGCTTGCCAAAAGCGCGGATGCTGGATGGAAGTGCGCGACCCGGATGATCGCGCAAGCGCCGGACTCACGGTCCGTTTCAAGAACTACGGCTTCTTCGTTCCGCTCAACTCCCGCAGCGCCGACGTTCGCATGGAAGGCGAAGTGAGCGTGACGCGCATGACGGCCGGCCAAGTGGCCGAGCTTGAGGCCGAAGGCGGAACGATTGCGAACAAGGAAGCGGACGGCTCAGCGATCGTGGTGCAATTTACCGCGAGCGGCGTCGAGATGCGCAACCGAGTGAAGTAACGCTGCCGACTGCGGTTCAGTCGATCGCAAAGTTCAGGGTGTCAAAGCGCACTCGCCACTCGCCCGATGCGGGTGACACACTCCGTAAGCCAACCGCGAGCGTTGGGCCTTGTGTGATGAACGGTGGACGAAGCGATGCCTTCTCGACGACGGTATCGCTTCCGACTTTAACCGATAGCGTGCCTTTTTCGACCGCTTCAAAGTCAACGTCGAGTCTGAGCGAAGTCCATTCCTTTTCGGGAACAGCTGTGGATGCGGCAAACGTGCTTGCGATTGGTGTTGCCAATGCGCCTTCTTCAAACGCGAACCAAGCGCCAGTTCCGCTGACGGCGATGCCGACGCGGTAGGTTGCGCCATTTTCGACGAAGTTGAGCGCGTAAACTTCGGTCAACGAAC
Organism: Myxococcales bacterium; assembly: GCA_023248745.1. Lineage (GTDB taxonomy): Bacteria > Myxococcota_A > Polyangia > Polyangiales > Polyangiaceae > JAHFDX01. Next base: position 3,934 of record JAHFDZ010000114.1, read on the forward strand.
TTGATAGTTCACTGCGTTGCTCAACGTAAATTTGCCCAAAGAGTCTGAGCTTCTTTCCGGCCGCGAAAGCCTTTGTAAGGACGATTTTCGTTTCGCTTGCTCCGGCAACCGTCTTGACGAGAAGTGCTTTGCTGGGTGACGACCATGTCGATGTGTCGACCGCAAACGTGCCGCCAAGTTCGGTCTTCTCGGTGAATTGCCCAGGCAACCCGGCGCCGTCGAAATCTTCGCAGAATTGGAGATTGGGGCGACTTGCACAGAAGGGTTCTGGTGCGAGGACGCTGCTGTCGGTGCCGGCGTCGCCTGTAACGACGACGGCGTTGCTGCAAGCGATTGGAACTGTCGCGATGGCCATGAGCACTTGAAAAACACGCCGTTGCATCGGCGGGACTTTATCACGCGTTGTGCTTCGGGCCTCAGCTCAAGGTAGACTCGCGCTCATGCGTAGATTGGCCCTCTTGGGTTGCCTCGTGGTTCTTGGATGCGGGTCCACGCAGACTTTGCCAACGGACGGAGGCGCGGCAATCGACGCAACGACCTTCGACGCGGCGCCGTCAACGGATGCAACGTCTGATGTTGTCGATGCGTATGAAGAACCCGAGGACGTTCTCGCGGGTTGCACGCCCGGCGAATTGCAACCCGCGGAGTTGCGATGCACGGGGCTCTATCTCAGTTTCACAAAGCGAGTGATCAGCCCCGACGCTGTTGCTTACTCGCCGGGCTACGCGCTTTGGAGTGATGGTGCCCAAAAGAAGCGGTACATCCAATTGCCAACGGGTTCGCAGATCGACGTGACGTCGATGGACGATTGGACTTTTCCGATCGGCACAAAAGTGTGGAAAGAATTCTACACAGAGGTGTCGGGCAAAGAGCGTCTTGTCGAAACGCGCTACATGGTCAAGGGGCCTGACGAACTATGGACACGCATTGCCTACGTATGGTCCGAAGATGGCAGCAGCGCGAAGGCCGAACCAAACGGCATTGGCAAAGTCGCAGGCACTTCAAATTATGAGGTCCCCTCGCAACAACAATGCGGCCGTTGTCACGGCGGTCGGGTTGACAACATTCTTGGGTTCGAAGCCATTGCACTCGCGGCCCCAAGCGCCACCGGCCTGACCTACGGCGCCTTGCAAACGAAGAAGCTTCTCAAATCGACCAATCAGAATTACGAAAAGCCAGCAAGCGCGCTTCAGGTTCCCGGAACGCCAGCCGAGCGCGATGCTCTCGCGTACATGCACATGAATTGCGGCGTCTCTTGTCACAATGCGATCACGCCCGGTGCCAAATACGTTGCGCGTCTCGAGGCAGCCAAATTGAGCAACGTTGCGCAAACCACGTTCATGACCGAATTGGTGAACCAACAATCGAGCTGGGTGGCGCCAGGAGAAAAGGGAAAGACGTATCGCGCACGCCCCACCGATGCGAGTCGGAGCGCGATCTACTTGCGCATGGGCCTAAAGGACGACGTCGATGGCAATGGTATGCAGATGCCGCCGTTTGCCTCGCACAAGGTTGACGTCGATGGACGAAAGATAGTCAAGGCGTGGATCGATTCGATGACGACGACTGCGGGTTATCCGGCGCCGCTTCCGTGACCTGTCTCAAGCTCACGTGCCTCCATATCGAGCCGGGCCCATCGATCGGGCGCGTAGAGACAAGCGAAAGGCAGCGATCGCTCAGTTTGAGCTACTATAGGGGCACCTCTTATGAAGTACTCGGTGTTCGCTCCAGACGACGTGGGGTCGGTCGAAGCGGATCTCGGCCGTCTTTGGCGCGAGAATCTGCCCATCACCCACGACGAAATGCGGGAGCGAGTGCGCTGGTACTACCAGGGAAACCCGGTGGGCAAAGGCTCGGTCCAACTTCTGCGGGCCGAGGGCGATGAGAGCGCCATTGTGGGTTGCGCTGGGGTGGGGCCGCGGCGGTTTCTCATTGGAGGAAAAGTCAAGCAAGTTGCCCTTCTCGCCGACTTTGCGGTCTCAAAGGAGCACCGCACACTACAGCCCGCAATCTTGCTGCAGCGGGCGATGATGGACCACTGCAAGAAGGAGTATTCGGTGGTGTACGGCTTTCCGAACCATCGCGCAGAGGGGGTCGTCAAGCGCGTTGGCTACGCAACGCTCGGTCAAATGAAGCGATACGCGTGTGTTCTTCGGTACGCGACCTACTTGCGTTCGCTCGTCACAACGCCGCTTCTTGCGCACACGCTTAGCCTCGGTGCAGACATGACGTTGCAGGCTGTGCGATCAGTCAACATTCTTGCCTTTCGAAAAAAGCTCGAAGTTGCCGAAGAAGACACACTCGACGACGGGTTTGACGCTTTGTGGGAGCGAGGGCGCAGTCAGTACGGTATTTGCTGCGTCCGATCGCGTGAATTTCTCGATTGGCGGTTTCGCACAGGCATGCAGCCCGAACGATGGCTCTTTGGTCTTCGCAACAAGAACGATCGTACCCTTCACGGTTACGTATTCGTGAAGCCCGAAGGAAAGGTCGCCTACTTTAACGACTTCTTCGCAGATTCTGACGATCACCTTGAGCAGCTTCTGCTCGGTGCTCTCGCAGAGATGTACCGGCGGCAGATGCACTCGGCCACGCTGCGGTTTCTAGGGCCAGCGCGCATTCGATCGATGCTATCGCGCGTGGGATTTAGTCAGCGTGGCGATTCGCGCTTGGTCAACGTTGAGGTTGGTGAGGCCGAACGCGATATGCGCGCATTTGTAACCAACAAAGAGCATTGGTTTATTACAGACGGAGACGAAGACGCATGAGCAAGCCTACGTTCGGAAGGCGCGTTCTTCTTGCGGCGGGCACTGGCCTGGTTGGCGCCGCAGGCCTCGGGATTTTTTTTCGACGACGCGTCATTCAGACGTTGTCACGGTTCTCTAAGCTGCCCGAATTTTACGAAACGCCAAAATTAGTCCCACATGACCCCGTCGCAGAGCGTCGCACCATTTATGTGGCGCGTGACGCTGGGCCCGCCGCCAACGTCGATGCCGTGCTCGATCGAATGGGGGGTATCGAGAAGATTGTCGGCGTTGATGATGTCGTCATCATCAAGGTGAGTGCCCAATGGTGGAACCAGGGCATGACGAACGTTGCGGCGGTCAAGCGCGTGATCGAACGCATCATTGGCCGTGACCGGTTTGCCGGCGAAGTGATCGTCTTCGAAAATGTTCACTTTAGGTTACAAAATGGCTCGGGTCTTGCGCGTGCGTGGACCCGGCCAAGTGAGCGAAACGTCGATGTGCCGGGGTGGAACAAGCTTGCAGATCTAATTCCGCACTTCGAGCGATTGAACGCGCCGGTTAGCTTCGTGGGTCTTGTCGACGCTGGACGAAACGAGCTCGCGCACGATCACTGGCACGACTCCAAGCACGAACACGGTATTTACGGCGGCGACGGCCGGGGGCCTATCGGACCTAATGAAAACAGGGACGGTTACATTTGGGATTTTCAGAACACGTTTAGGAAGAAGCGTAGCTACGTCGACTTTGCGCAAACACCCCTCACGTGGCCCGTCTTTAGCTCGCCACGCACTGGCGTCGTCGTCGATTTTAGAGATGGACTCTTCAAACGCGAAAATGGCCTTCGCACCAAGCTCGATCGCAAGCTCGTCTTCGTGAACATGCCGACGCTCGTGGCGCATGGTTCGACGGGCATGAGCTCTTGCTGCAAATCTCCCATGGGCATTGTCGACATGAGCGCTGGTCGAATGGGAAGCGATCCCCGGGTGGCCGACTATCAGTCGGTTCACCACTTCGGTAGCCCCGGCGCGATGTGGCGGATGGCGGGGCCACTCGCGCATTTTGCGAAACACGTGCGCCAAGCTGACCTCTACATTGTGACGGCCGAGTGGGTCGCTGCGGCACCAAAGGGGTGGGACGCAGAGGTAAACGATGCGCGCCTCGCGGTCGAGGGCGCGCACCACACCGGTCTCGTGATCGCGGGCACAGATCCCGTTGCGATGGACACCTGGGCATCGCGCAATGTGCTCATGCCCATTACGAATGCTGACACGCGCGAATTTGATCTCGGCGATCCGGATTCGAAACTCTCGCGTTTCCTTCGCTACTACCGCGAGGTGTACGGCAAGGGCACGATGGCGCCTGAGCTGATCAACGTCGCGTAGGCGTGGCGCATTCGTGAGTTCTGTTGTCGACGTGCCGCTTTGCGGGCTGCGAAATGGCCGCGAAGTATTGATCTTGGTGAATATCCGTAGTTGACTACGGATATGCTCAAGTGCAGCTCCAAGGATTATCTACACTCGCTTGGTGCGCTTGCCCTTGCCGCGAGACTCAAGCGGCTCAGCGATCGCATGGTCCACGATGCTCGCGCGCTTTATGAAGAGCTTGGGTTGCCGATCGAGCCCAATTGGTACCTCGTATTTCTCTTGCTCGAGCTTCGAGGCCCTCTCGCCGTGACAGAAATTGCATCGGCGCTCGGGTGGGCACATCCGTCGGTGGTGGCCGTTGTTGCGAAGATGCAAAAACGCGGTCTGATCGTCGGCCGTGCTTCGCGCGAGGACGGACGTCGTACGTTGCTCACATTGTCCAAGAAAGGTCACACCCAGCTGGCGACCGCGAGACCCGTGTGGAAGGCCGCAGCGGGCGGCGTCCAGTCGCTCATCGATGAGGCGGGAGGGGAAGTGATGCCGCTCGTCGACGCGCTCGAGAGAGCATTCACTCGCCGCGGGTTGCGGCAACGGACACTCGAGAAGTTGGAGAAGCTGCGATGATCCGAGTTGCCACGGCAGAAGACTTCTCGTCCATTTGGCCCATTTTTGCGGCGATTGCCGAAGCCGGCGACACACTCGCTTTTGGTCCCGGCGTGACGCTTGAACAAGCGCGTGCCTATTGGATGGGCTCATTGGGTTGCGCGTATGTGGCGTTGCGGCAAGGCGCGATCGTTGGGTCGTACTACCTCAGACCGAACCAACCGGGGTTAGGTGATCACGTTGGCAACGCCGGGTTCATCGTGTCACCTGATGCGCGCGGTCGCGGGATCGGTCGCGCGATGGGTGAGCACTGCCTTCGCGAGGCACGGGCGATGGGCTATCTCGCGATGCAGTTCAATTTCGTTGTTTCGACCAACGAACGCGCGGTTGCGCTGTGGAAGTCGCTTGGCTTTGCGGTTGTCGCCACCGTCCCGCGGTCCTTTCGTCACCGCGAACACGGGCACGTGGCGACGTACGTGATGCATCAATTTCTTGATGATCAATCTTCTGACCTAACGTAGGAGCCTCCGATGGGCGATGTGATCAATCTTGCAGCGAAGCTCGCGCTTTTTGACGACCATTGGGCACCTCGCATTGTGGGCAAGCTCAACGACTACGATCTCAAGGTCGTCAAGTTGCTTGGCGAGTTCGTTTGGCACTCGCACGCCGACACCGATGAGTTGTTTCTCGTTCTGAAGGGTCTGCTGCGGATCGAACTGCGCGATCGAACGGTGGAACTCTCTCCTTTCGAAGTGTTCGTGGTGCCACGAGGCGTCGAGCATCGCCCAATTGCAGAAGCCGAGGTGGAAGTGCTGCTCATCGAGCCCGCGGGAATCGTCAATACGGGCGATGCGGGCGGTCCGATGACGGCGGCTGCGGTTGTGATTTGAGCGTTGCGTAGTCAACCTTGCCCCTTTCGTTTAGCGGCAATGCGTCGCGAAACTCCACAACCGCGGGCACCATGTAGTCCTCAAGCCTCGCCGCGCAGGCGCGTATGACGTCGCGCTCTGAAAGAACTGCGCCCGATTCGCGCACAACAAACGCTTTGATCACAACGCCAAAGCGAGGCCGCTCGATGCCGACAACTGCGGCGGCTTCGACACCGGGAATGCTGACGAGTGCGCGTTCTACTTCGGCGGGGCTCACCTTCTCGCCACGCGACTTAATGACGTCGTCTTTGCGAGAGATGAAGTAGAGAAATCCGTCAGCATCGCGCCGAAAGAGATCACCCGTGAAGAGCAAGCGCTCGTTTGGCGCGACCCGATCTTTCAATGATGGCGGTGGCGAGCGCAGCTTCTCTCTGGTGGCGTCTTCCGCATTCCAGTAGCCGCGCATTACGTGATCGCCACGAACGACCAGTTCGCCGGTGCACAGATCGTCAACTTCGTTTCCTTCGGCGTCGAGTAGGAAGAGATCTTGAAATGGCATCCCCTTGCCGACGGAGCCTGGGTGCGCGCTGAATTCTTCGGGTTCGAGATACGAAATCCGAAGGCACTCTGTTTGCCCATACATGCAGTAGAGCGCTGTGTGCGGAAGCGAAGCAGCGAGCTGGGTAGCCTGCTCTGGTGGCAAGTGAGCGCCCGCGTTTGTGATGTAGCGCAGGCTCGCTAAGTCGTACTTTGTAAGATCCAGGTTGAGCAGGATTTCGGCCATCGTGGGTACGATCGCAAAGCCGGTTGCGCGCACTGCAGCCACCTTGCCCAGCGTAGTGTGCGGGAACAGCATGTCTTTTTCGCAGACGAAAGCAGCGCTCGCAAAGCATGCAGAGAAGAGCTGGGTGAGCCCGTAGCCGAACGATAGGGGCAGGACGTTGAAGAGCACGTCGCTCGCTTTAAGGCGAAGGTATTGCGCGATTGCCCGGGTTGCCGTGGCGATGTTCCTGTGCGTCAGCGCGACGCCCTTTGGGAAACCCGTCGTTCCCGACGTGTAGAGGATCGCGGCAAGGTCATCGCCATCAGGCGAGGGAAGCGGACAGACTTCTGCGCGGCTTTCAAACGAAGCAAGAGCACCGCGCATCGCGAGAGTGTGATCGCCGACAAGGAAAGTAACTTGAAGGTAAGGATAATTGACGAGCTGCGCTGACGCCAAATGTGCTTCGTCTGTCACGAGCGCGACCGCTTGGCTGTCCCGAAGGAGGTAGTTGATCTTCTCGCCCTTTGTTTTCGCGTTCACCATAACAAACGCGCCGCCCGCCTTGAGGACTCCCCAAAGCGCGATGACGGCTTCGGGTACGTTCGCAAGCCAGATCGCAACGCGATCGCCCGGCGAGAGTCCGCGCGACAAGAGCGCGAATGCAAATTGAGTTGCGGCCTCGTCCAGCTGCGCAAAGGTCCACGTGCGATGGGCCATCACGAGCGCGATCGCCTCGGGCGAGCGAAAATTTGCAACTTCGAGTAGCGACGCTAGGCCCGGCACGCGCGATCCATTCGTTTGCGGAAGATCGTATCGCGTCTTGACCAATTGAGGTGGACCGTTATCTTTTCGGCGGGAAATGGCCCGTCGCAAGGTCGCGAGGCTTCGCCTACACTGCTCTTGTGAAGCTCTACGCGATCGACGGCAACACACAAAAACTCGATGGTGGCGCGATGTATGGCAACGCGCCAAGGCCCGTTTGGGAAGGCTGGTCGCCTCCCGATGCGCGCAACCGCATCACGCTTGCCTGCCGCGCACTGTTGCTCGAGACCGATCAAGGTGAGCGTTGGCTTTTCGAAGCAGGCATCGGCGCTTTTTTTGACCCAAAGATGAAGGATCGATTTGGGGTCGTTGAAGACAATCATGTGCTGCTCGATAGTCTCGCGTCCGTTGGCGTCGCACCCGGTGCTGTCGATCGGGTGATCCTCTCGCACTTGCATTTTGATCACGCAGGGGGGCTCTTGTCGCGCTTTGGCGATGGGCCGATGCGTCTCGTTTTTCCAAATGCGAAGTACTATGTAGGCGCCGCGCATTGGAAGCGTGCCAATGCACCCCACGCGCGCGACAAGGCTTCCTTCATTCCCGAACTGCAAACGCTCCTGCGAGAGACGGGCAAGTTGGTTCTTGTTGAAGAAGGTCAAGCGACGGATCTATTGCCGACGGTTCGGTTTCACTTTTCGAGCGGGCACACGCCCGGTCTCATGCTCGCCGAGATTGCAACGTCGAAGGGCCCCGTCGTGTTTGCGGCCGACTTGGTTCCGGGCATGCCATGGGTCCATATACCGATCACGATGGGTTACGATCGCTACCCCGAACTTCTGATCGAAGAGAAGGGCACTCTCTACGCGGATCTACTTCCAAAGAAGGGGATGCTCTTTTTTACGCATGATCCGAGCGTCGCTTGTGGTGCGCTCACCCGGGACGAGAAGGGGCGCTATCGCGCTGAACCTGTCGATATCGCAACGATTTGTTGAGGGAGAAACATCATGAAGAAGATTGCGGCCGCATTGTTGTTTATCGCCATTGGATTGGTTGCCACGACGGCGAGTGCCGATATCACGAAGCTCGAAGGTGGCTGCGAGTTCCGCGGCGGCGCCGACTGCACTGCGTCGTGCACGAGCATCAGCTTCGAAGGTTCATGCAACATCGACCTTTCGGTGAGTTGTCAGGGGCAGTGCAAAGCCGACGCTGACGTTTCATGCAGCGGCTCTTGCGGCGGAACATGCGAAGCGGACTGCAACGTCAAACCCGCAGAATTTAGCTGCGCCGGACACTGCGCGACCCAGTGCGGCGGAACATGCGAGGCGAACTGCACCGCAAGCACAAACGGTGCAACGTCGAAGGCCGATTGCAAAGCAAAGTGCGACGCAAGTTGTCGTACCGATTGCGAAGGCTCGTGCACAGCGACGCCGCCAAGCGCCGATTGCAAGGCCAAGTGCAGCGCGTCGTGCAAGGGCGAATGTCACGGCAAGGCGAACATTGGTTGTCAAGTTGATTGCCAATCCAAGGGCAGCGCAACATGTCAGGCAAAAGCGAAGGCTGATTGCTCTGGCAATTGCAACGTGAACGGGATGATCGTTTGCGACAACAGCGTGAAAGAGTTCGTCAAGAGCCTTGAAGAGGCAAAGTCGTGGATCGCGGCGCACGTTACCTATTCTGGTCAAGCAAGCTGCTCAGGCAACGAGTGTACGGCGAGCGGCACGCTGAGTTGCGCAACTTCACCACGGGCGAGCGATGGTCTCTTCGCGGCGTCGATCGTTGCTGCATTGGCGGCGTTTGCTGTGACGCGCCGCAAGAAGGCATGAGCCAGCCGTATCGATCGGCTTCTCTCGAAGAGCTCGCTCAACGCGTCGTTGAGCAACGCGATGATGCCAAGAGGAGGCTCGCTCGCTTCACGAGCCTCTTTCGACGGTGTCTACCCGGACCGATGGCGACGCGCATCGCCGAGCTTGAGCGGGCCGTCGCGCAAGTGCGGGTTGAGAGTCACGAGGCGCTGGGGGAGAGCGAGCGCCTCGTCGAAGAATTCGCGTTGGCGGTCAATGCTGCCGAAAATGAAGAGCTCTCTGTCGCAGTTGAGCTGAGCCGCAAGACCCCCGGTTTCGCATGGCCTGCGCGCTTTGTGCCTTGCGCCGAGCAGTCGTTTTTGGATGATGTTCGCCTAGCCCTGATGGCCGATCAGATCGTCAAGGTACTTGGTGATCGCAAAGCGGTTCGCGGCTTTTTCTGGATCCCAAACGAAGGCGTGAACGCGAACGGCCATCCACTCTTGAGCCTTGCTTGCGCCTTTGTTGCGGAGGGTGACCAGCCCTTGGTGATTGAGGTGCACGCGAGTTTTATCGGCCTCAGAATGGACTTCGAAAGCGCGCGCGTTCACACCTTTGTTGCGCGAGGTTTCCCAGACGTTGTCTTGTCAATGTCAGCGAGTTCGCCGCTGTTTGATGGCTTGCGAACATGGCTTTTTGGTCGGCGCAGTGGTGTTGCAGTTGGAGATGCTGAGTTCGACGATTTTTTTCGCGTCGAGATGAGCGATCCACTCCACATTGCGTTCATTTTTCCAAAACCTGTGCGCGTTCGGCTTATGGCCCTCAATGACGGAGCCGTTGCAGCCGAGGCGGCAAGTGGTCGCTTCACTCTTGCTTTTGACCCATTTGCCAAGGAAGCGCTGGCGAGGGCTATCTACATTGCGTTGCACATGAGGAAGATCAATTGGAAATGGCCGCTCGTTCAGGATTGACAATATTCTTGACGATAGGCGCGCTGTCTTGCGCGAAGCCGCACGTCGCAGACGTCGCCGCTGCGCCGCCGGCTGCCCAGGCGTTGCGCATTCCTACGCCGAGCGAGCCCGTGAAGGTCGACGAAGTGCTTACGACGCGTCGTGCGGTGCGCGTCATCGCGCGCTTGTCTCAGTGTTGGTCACACGCGATTTGCATGCGATCGGCGCCGTTGTGGGCGAAGTCGGTGATGCTCGAGGAATTTCGATTCTCGAGCAAAGAGGTTCGTGAGCTCGATGCCACGTACTTTCAAAACGATCACTATTACGTTACGCGGGACGCTCAGCTTCTCGTGGCCCATCACTCAGCCGAGGACCGCGCAAGTCATTGGGTTGAGCGAACTGGACATCATTGGTCCCTTTGGCGCGACTCCGGGTCGCGAGCAGATGACAACGTTGAGACACTCTTTGTGCTCCAGCCAGGGTGGATAGCGGTGGGGCCTCGGACGACGTGGCTCAAACATGAAGGCTCACTTCGGGCCCATAAGTTGGTTCTTGGCGACGGACCCTTCGTCGAGGCGCACATTGAAAAGAGCGCGCTTGGTAAGAGGATGCCGAGCGCTGTTAGCGAGGCCCGCATTTCGGTGACCCTCGTTTCGGGTGAGGGCGCCGAGCTCAGTGTTGCACTGGGCGTGACGGCAGACGCTGAAGGTGTCGCCGAGAAGATTCGTGCGATCCTCGCGGATGAAAATGGCTTCCTCCTCCGCGTTGCAACGCGTGACGTTCTCTCGGGCGCGAAGGTCACCGCCGAGGACAACAGGGTGGTTGTGTCGGTGCCCGTGAGCGTCCTGCAAGCTTCGTCGTTGCTTAAGTTTGCGGGCGCCTACGTTGGTGCGGAAGCAGAGCCTTGAGCGCGCTCGCGTAAGACGTTCAGTTTGGCGATGACTTGGCGTGCGCTCGGTGACCGCTTGTACGTGCAGAGTGCGCCGTGACTCTCGTCGGGTAGGACTTCCTCGCTCACCCTCAAGTGTTCGCCGACGACGAATAGGAATGGAGTCTCAAGCCCCGCCTCAACAAGTTCGACGCGTTTCCAAACGGCGCCGCGGCTCCAATGTCCGAGAACTTCGACGTGGATGGTCAAGCCGCTTTCATGTTCACAATCGAAGTCCGGCGCCAACACACCAATGCTGGGAAAATGAAACAGCTTGCTACTCAGCGCTACTTTCCATTCAGGTGCCGATGTTTGAAGTTGCTCGAACAAGCGAGCTGCGTCGTCTCCAAGTGCGGGGATGAACTTGGCACCGTCGGGCGGCTGCTCGTGAACGATCGTGAAAGACAGTAGGTCACGAGACGGGCCCCATCGGACTTCGGCATCGAGCTGAAAGGGACCTAATGTTCGCAACGTAGGAAGCAGCTGCGCGAGTTTGAGGCCGTAGCGTGTTCCGGCTTGAAACATGCTTAGCGGTCCGTCGATCTGCCATTCGTAACCGTGTTGGCCAATTTTCTCGACCCGAAAGAGAAGCTGCAAGAAACGAAGGCGCTTGTAGAGTTCACGAACTCCGGCTGCGGGCAAGCCCTCGAATCGGACTCGAATTTGCGTCGCACGGAGCAGCACCGCCTGTGCTTGGCCGTCGATGAAGCGCGTGATGAGCGTGTCGACAGAAATGTCAGGTGACTTGACTATCGTTTGGGCGCCGCGAAGGTCTCCAAAAAGAGCTGCTTCGAGGTGGCTTCGGTCTTTGCCAAGTTCGGATGCTGCGGCATTGAGCACCGTGTCGCGCACGAAAATTCCATCACGCCAAGCGCGTGTCGAAGCCGAAAAGACGACCTCGCGCGCACGTTCTGGGTCGATATCGACCACCGTTTCAAAAGTGGTCTCATCCTCGAGAAGCTTGATGAGACCGTCGCGTAATTTGACTTCTCTTGGGCCTGCGTCGATCGCGCGATACGCCCGCTCGAGTGCCTCGCGGGACTGTCCTTGATGCGTTCGGAAAACGCTTGCGAGTGCGTTGCCCATTTCGGCGAGACGATCGCGCTTTTTCTTGTCGACGGCCAGAAGTTCAAGACGGTCGCCTCGTCTTCTCGCGAGCGCGAGGTCAGCGGTAAGCATCGTGGTCACGCCTCCGTTCGCTTACGTAGCTCTCGGCGGTGGCCTCAGTAACAAGCTCGTAGAGCAACGCTTGCTTGCCCTCGCCCTGTCTTAGAATTCGACCGAGGCGTTGCACGTGCTCGCGCACCGAGCCGCTGCCTGAAACGATGACCGCAACGCTGGCTTCGGGAACGTCGACGCCCTCATTGAGTACTTTAGAAGTTACGATTGCGCCGTAGGTGCGATTGGTGAATCCTTTCAAAATGTGACTGCGTTCGCGCACTTTCGTTTGATGCGTGATAACGGGCAGAAGAAAGTCGCTCGCGATGCGGTAAGCGGACGCGTTGTCTTGCGTGAAAATGATCGTTTGGTCGCGTCTGTGCTCTTGCAAAAGAACGCTCAAGTACCGCATTTTCGCGGGTGCCGTGAACGCGAGCTCGCGTTGCCGTCGGTATGCGCGCATGGCCTCCTGCCCCTCGGCGGAGCCTGCGCTGAGTCGAATGAACGTGCCCCACCCGGCGGGATCGCCCATGCGGATATGATGCTTCTGAACGAACGCGCGGTAAATGTTGCGCGCTTCGTCGTATGCGGCGCGCTCCTCGGTCGAGAGTGAAATCGCGATTGTTTCGGTGTCGTAGCTCGCAAGATACTCACCCGCGAGCTCGCCGATTTCTTTGCGGCAGACCATTGGGCCCACAAGCGTTGTGAGATCGGCATCGCGGCCATCGGTGCGTTCGGGCGTTGCGGTGAGGCCGAGTCGATAGGGTGCGAGGCAAGCGAGCGCCGCGTGTGCGTATGCGCCACTTGGCAGATGGTGGCACTCATCGAAAATGATGAACCCAAATCGCGACCCGAGATGGTCCATGTGGAGGTGCGCCGAATCGTAGGTCGTGACGGTGAGCGACTCGACGCGGTGCTCGCCTCCGCCTACGAGGCCGATGCGTTGACCGAATGTGGAAGCGAGAAGATCGTACCACTGCCTGACAAGATCGAGCGTGGGTGCGACGACCAGCGTACTGCGTTGTTTTTCGGCGATCGCCATGATGGCGAGATGGCTCTTGCCGGCGCCTGTGGGAAGGACAACGATGCCGCGTCCCCGGGCAGCCCGCCAGGCGTTGAATGCTTCAACTTGATACGGACGTGGTTCGCGCGAAGCTTGTACCGACAGCGAGAGCGTTTCGTAGCGTCGCGCTTCGTCAACAAACTGGACTTTAGCGCGCGTGAGCGTGCGTACAATATCGGCGTACGCAACGGCAGGCGCTCGCTGGCAGCCCGCGCGTTCGTCTTGGGCGGCACCAGGAAGCGCCAGTTGCCCTGGGACGTCGCCGTGAACCTCGATCGAGCCTGAAACGAAACGCAATGTGAGCACGTGGACGGCGCATCTTAGCCCGCGAAGGTAGGCTTAGGGGGCTGAGTCACTCTTTGTGTCTTGGCCGAAGGCTCCTTCTCACGTTATTCAATCGAGCCATGAGTGAAGGTCCGCTCGTCTCGATTATCATGGGCAGCGAGTCGGATCTCGAGACGATGGGGGCTGCGCGCGATCTGCTGATTGATTGGGGCGTGCCGTTCGAAATTGGTGTGGTGAGCGCGCATCGCTCTCCTGACCGCATGTTTCAGTTCGCAAAGGCGGCTGAGGGGCGCGGCATTCAGGTGATCATCGCAGGGGCCGGGGGCGCGGCGCATCTTCCTGGGATGGTGTCGGCTCTGACGACGCTTCCGGTGCTTGGGGTGCCCGTGCCGTCGAAGCATCTTCATGGAC
>JAHFDZ010000115.1 GCA_023248745.1 Myxococcales bacterium
TCGACGTAAGTTGTCGTGCGATCGAGCTCAAACAATTTGAGATAGTGATTGCCGCTGAACAAGGGTCGAAGCGCCGGATCGCGAGGGCCTGACCATCGCAATTCGGCGTTTGGAATTGCTGCGATGAGCGTCGATTGTCGACGAAGGACTTTCCCATCGAGCGCGATGCTGAAGTTGAACGCGCCACCTGGTTCCAAAGAGGATTCAACATTGCTGAGCAAATGATTCCATTGCGGGTAAGTCGCAAAATCGATCAACGTCGCCCAGACCTCATGCAGCGGCGCTGCAACCGAGATTCCCGTAGACAGTGTGCGGGTGAAAAAAGGAGACGTGAACACTGCGCGTACGATAGCGCGGGAGAGTGATGGGCGGACACTTGTCTATCGATCGCGTCTCGTGGGTTGATTCCAATGCGCCCTGCGCAAATCCAAGGAAGCGTTCTGGATCGCAGTTGCGCGGCGTTGCCTCTGGAGTTGACCCGCCGTCGCTGTCCAATCGGGCTATTGCTCAACGCAGTAGAGAACATGGCTTGTGGAGCAGCTTGCGGTGCCCAGCACAATCATGTTGCTCGTCAGGCTCGCCGCTTGCCCGATTGAGGAACTGTCACCGCTGGTGTTTTTGGTGAACCAGGTGCAGTCGCAATAGGTTCCGCAGCCGGGGTATCGCGTCCAGTCGCTGCCGAGGCCGGTGTAGGCAGTGGCAACATCTGGCCCGATTGAATTCGAGAGTGCACCCCCGCTCCACGAGAAGATGCCCGCGCTGGTGGTGGTGCCGATGATGGCCGAACCGTTCGAGCGCACATACACCGTGTTCGCGGCTAGCACCCAGTCGACATGTTGGCTCGCCGCACAGTTCTCGTTTCCTTGCGTGCACGCGACCCTGTAGTAGCCATCCACAAGAAGGGCCTTGTAGGTGCTCGCATTGGGGCGATTCGCGTCGGCTTGGCATTTCGCATCGGCTCCGGCGACGCCACCGAGATTGCCGTCGTAGGTCGCCGCAGTGATGAAGATCCGCTTCGCACCGACGACAACGGCACCGCTGTCTGTGCCGGCATCGACGCCAGTGTCTGCGATGGCATCCGGCCCGCTGTCTGCGCCAGCATCGACGCCAGTGTCTGCGATGGCGTCCGGCCCGCTGTCTGGGCCAGCATCTACGGCTGTTGCATCGCCGCCGCCACTGTCAACCGATGCGTCTGGCCCGCTGTCTGGGCCAGCGTCGAGACCAGCGTCGATCGTCGCGTCTGGGCCGCTGTCGACACCTGTATCGTTGCCGCCATCAACTCCTGCGTCTGCCATCTCGCAGACGTTCGATCGACACACGCTCGTGACGCAGTCTGAGTTGATGAGGCAGCTCTTGCCAACCGCACACTTGAGCGAGCATTTGCCCGCACAGTCGATGTCCGTTTCGGTCCCGTCTTTGCGTCCGTTCTCACAATTGTTGCGAGGGGATCCGTTGTATTCGAGGGGCCAAAGGTCAAGTTTTGACGGGGTCTGAAGGAGCGGCCGAAGAGCCGTGCAGCCACCCGCCACGGTTGAAGCGCCGAGCCCGTTGCTCAACGCGCGGAGCGTGACGCTCTTGAGGTCGTTGTGCACACGAATCTCTGACACATCCGCGCTCGTGTCAGCGGTCTCGATGCAGAAAAAATTGTCCCCATCGACCGCTTCGTCGAGGTTGAAGTTGCTGTCGTCGCCCAGGCTGAACCGGGACTCTGCGGCGAGCGTTCCGCCAGTCTTTTTTCGTTCGAAGTACGCGAGCCCAGCGGGGAGGATCTCTTCTGGCAACTTGGTCGCGTCTGTCGACTCGGATGTGGCAAAGGTGGTGTCGTTCGGGTCAATCTCTAAACGTATCGGGTCAATGCGAAGGCGCCGGTACCTTGTCGTCATTCGATACGTTCCGTCGCTCCTCTGTGAGTAGTTTGTCGATTCGTCGACCTCTAGATACTCCGTCGGATCTGAGCGCTTCATGTCGAGGCAGTAGGCGTCCCAAGGCTTCCCCTCATCGCCATCGACGTAGAGGGTGTACGTTCCGTTGCTGGGCCGTTCACCTGTTTCATCGACGATCAGTTCTTGAACCTCGGCGCAGGTCCTTGGAAATGGGCCTTCGCCAGTTTCGCTCTCCGGTCCGCTGCACGCGAGCCAGACCAGCGCGCCCGCTGCGACGGAACCACGCACGAGTCGTGTGCGCTTCGGAGCGTGCGTGCCTGTTCTCGTCGATCCCGTCATCAGCTTCCCCCTGGTGCGATCGCGCGTGCCCGGATGCGCCTGGCGCCACTTACGCAACCGAGTAGGCTGTGTTCGAGGAGCACTGGCCGTACTTACGGTACGTTGCCCTCCGCGATTCAGCGAGGCGCGGGCGGCTTCACGCGATAGCGACAAGCCGGTAACGCATGACGCAGTGGTTGAAGACGACGTCGATCGTTGCGGCGACGCCACCCGCCTTCCGCGAAGTGGAAACATGGTGCGCAATGGGATCGCCAAAGGTGCGGCAAGGTGCGCGTGGGGTGGGGCGAGGTGCGTGTCGATTCGCTATCGACGTCGAATCGCTTCGCGTCAGGTGCTGAGTTTGTAGGCGGTGCCTATACACCCTGCGCAAATCCAAAGAAGCGTTCGGGATCCCATTTGCGACGTGTTGCCTCTAGCCGTTCGGCATTGCCTGCGTAGTACGCGGCCTTCCAATCGACCAAGCGCGGATCAATGTAGTTCTGGTACGCGCGCCCGCTCGACCACGGCTTCATGGTCGCTCGAATTTCCCGCACCCAATCGCTCGCCTCACCGAGGACGGCCTCATGGGTCTCTTCCGGAAACTCAGCGAGGTACTGGGCGCTAAATCGATCGTTGCGATGTACAAATGCAGTCTCGTGGGGCAGAACGCGATTGATCGCTCCGCCGAGGGCATCAAGGAGGACCATGCCCACTCGCCCCGATGCCTGACGCTGAGCGACGTTAGAAAGCAGCGCGTGCATCGCGCTTTCTGGAAGGACGCGGTCAAAAAAATCGGACGTCGCAACGAACGCGTTTCGCTTGAGTTGTCCCTCGGGCGCGCGGTCAGATTTGTGGCATTGAGGCACCGTCTTTTCGTCACAGTCGGCAATTCCCTTGACGATGTCGCGAGGTGCGAACGACTGGTGCTTCGATGACCGAGGCTCGGTTTTGATTCGATCGAAGAACGCCGAAAGATGCAACTTCAGATCGCTCTCGCTGCCGACGCACGCGCCAGCAAACTCGACCTCAGGTAGTTCACCTACTTTACCATTAGCGTCCAGTCGAAATGCGGACCACACGTCGTCAGGCGCGAGAGGGCCCCATTGCTGCCAAGCTGCGAACACTTCTGCGGCGTGTTTCCAGAGAAAGTCGTAGCGAAACGTTGTGAGTTCGGAGAGGCGATAGGGCTCGAAGACCAATTGAGTGACGACGCCGAAGTTGCCACCCCCGCCGCCGCGAAGTGCCCAATAGAGATCGGAGTTGTGCGTTGTGTTGCAGGTGATCAAGCGGCCCTCGGCGGTCACGAGTGTCGCAGCGCGAAGGCGATCGCATGTGAGCCCATACTTTCGCCCTACAACGCCCATGCCCCCGCCGAGCGTCAGCCCCGCAATGCCGACGCTCGGACACGACCCTCCAGGGATCGAGACTCCGTGATTTTTCAGCGTGTCGTACACATCGACGAGCAACGCGCCCGCACCAATGGTGACTGCGCTGCTTTCAACGCCGATCGCATTCATGAGCGACAGGTCGATGAGGATTCCGGAGGTGTTGGAGTACCCCGCGTAGCTATGTCCACCGCTGCGGGCGACAACACGAATGCGGCATGCACGTGCGAAAGCGATTGTCTCGCGAACATCGTGTTCGTTTCGGCAACGCGCAATGAGAAAGGGAGACGCGCCCGATGCATCGTGCCGCGCGTTGTGACCGAAGCGCATCGATGCATAGTGAGCGTCGCCGGCTTGAAGTAACTCGCCGGAGAAGCCGCGTGCGAATGCACGAACGTCACATGCAACCGATGAAGATTCGCGCGAAGGCATGCCGACGTTTCGGTTGAAGCACCCTACTGATGCGGTACTGCCGACAATCATCGCGCGACGACTGATGGTCATCGGTACCGCTTTCCCGGAACGTCGACACGAAACGTTTCGACCAATTTTCGATCCTGCGCGGTGACAAATACCGTCCGTCCGTCGCGTCCACCGAAGACGAGATTGCTCGGTGCTTTGCTGCGAAGCATGATTTCGCGGATCAGTTTCCCATCGGGAGAAAGCACCACGACGGTGCCCTTGCCATAGCGCGTGACATAGAGATTGCCGGCTCGATCGCATCGCATGCCGTCGAGTCCGTGATCGGGAAATGCGGCGAAGAGCCGCTGATTGACGAGGCCTTTTCCCTCAACCGTGAATGCCCAAATGCGCCGCTGAGCGCTCTCGTTGACGTAGAGCGTGCGCTCGTCGGGACTGAGCTCGATGCCATTGGTCGTTCCCATGTTCTCGGCGACGCGGGTTACTTGATCGTGCTCGACGCGAAAGACCTGGCCTGTGCCCGCTTTGAAGTTTGGGTCGCTCAGGTAGAGCACGTCTTGTCGCGCGATCACCATGTCGTTCGGCTGGTTGAATAGTGTACTATGCACATAAGTGACAACGGCGCGAGTGCTTGCATCCACCGCGAGAATGTTGTGGCCCGCATAGTCTGCGACCAGCATGCGCCCGCGTGAATCAAACTTGATGCTGCTCGCGGAGCTCCCACTCGGCAACGTGACATACCGCTCGCACGCACCACTTTCGCTCACGAGGCCTATCGTGCCGTTTTGCTCGAAATTGGTGACAAGCAAGTTCCCGTGGGCGTCGATCTCTGGCCCTTCGATGTCGCTCGTGAAGCGTGGAGCCGTAAAGTCATGGGCAACGAAGAGCGTCTCGCCATGGGTGGTGGTCGCCGAAGGATGGGCGCACGCAGCGAATGTGGAGAGGCACAACCAAGCAGACGCGGCGCGAAACAAATCCAAGTGCGCACTTTCGCCCAAGCAACCCAGGGATTCAAACTTCAATGCGAAGACTTCACGCTCACGCCTGATGCGAGCCGCGCTCCGGTGCTCGTTGGCGGACAAATAGAAGTCGTGGCCATCGCGATGCATTCGGCCCGCCGCGATCTGGAGCACCACCGGCTTGCCTCGGCGCATGCCGACAATCCGTGCGGTCACAGCATCGGGCGAGAGGTGCACGTGGTGTCGTTCCATCTTCTTCAACCCCGCGGTTCGGATCGCGGGAAGGCTTGCGAAGATGGTGCCATGGAAGAGCGTTTCGGGTGGCGGCGCGGGATGGTAGGCGAGGTCAACCTCGATCGAGTGGCCCTGGCTTGCGCGCACGCGTTGGCCGTCCTCGCTGATCGCGAACCGTTGCTTCGGGCTCGTGGCAACAATGGTCTCGAGGAGCTCACGCGACAGGAGCTTGCCGTGCGCTCGGCACGCTCCGACCAGCCCGTCGATCTCGATCCAGCCGTTGGCGTCCAAGACAACGCCGATGGCCTCCGGCTCGTGACGAAGGACGAAGCTCAAGAACTTGCTGAGCTCAGTCAGCCTCTTCTGATCCATGCTCGTACTCGTCGTGGGCGTGCGTCTTCAGGAGTTTGCGCGCGATGTCCCTCGCAGTGTCGATCACCTCTGGGTGACCTCGTTTCTTCGACCGGCGTGTGCACAGGAGGATTGTCCAACCAGCCCCGCGCGCGGGCAAGGTCGATCACTCTCCCGCGCTGTTCAACATCGGGTCGAGAGAGGGTTAGAACGGTGAGCGATCGGCCGTTGAACAGCACGGCGCGAGATTCACAGGCGGCGCGCCGCTCTTCTCGCGCTCTCCGATGGAGAGGTGTTTGTATTTTCTCTCCGTCTGTAAAACGGGTCTCGGTTTCTGTTAAACGGCCCCCGGCCTCTCTCTCCCCAGTCTCCGCCCAAAACGGGCCCGGAGAGAGCGAACGATTCCTGCGCTGAGTGCCGACTGGCTTGAAATCGGCCTGCTTCTGAAGACGGAAGACATCTCGTTCTCTTCTCCCGAAGACTGGCGTTATCGACCCGAGCTGACGCAGGCGCTCTACCTGCTCGTCGTCGCATTCCTGCCGATCGCAATCGACGCGCCCACATTTCTCACAGATGAAGCGCAGGATGGAAGGTCATCCCCGTGAAAAAGAAGCGTACTTACAAGTCGGTCGGAGTCCAGCGTGTTGACGTAGCCCAGCTCGGGCCGCAGTTTGCGGGCTCGCGATGCGTCGTCGGCATCGACGTTGCGAAAAAAGACATGTTCGCGTCGCTATCAAATGTTGCCGGCGAGTCGAAGGCGATTGTGCGGTTCGAGCACCCCGCTGAGACGCGATCGTTTGTCGATGTGTGCATGCGCCTCCGTGAGGCGGGCGCGAGCGTGGAGGTCGCGATGGAGGCGACGGGTACCTATGGCGATGCGCTGCGCGCGCAGTTGATCGCGAGTGATTTTCCGGTCTTTCAGGTCAACGCGAAACGATGTCACGACGCCGCAATGGTGCTCGATGGCGTACCGAGTACGCACGACCGCAAGAGCGCGGTCCTCATTGCGTGGCTCCACGTGCAAGGCATCAGCCGCGTGTGGCTGCATAGCTACAGATGCCGAGCGGGCTGCACGGGCTGCACTTTCGCGCCGGGAGCTCTACGCCGATCCATTCGGTCGCAACAAAGGCAGACTCGAAGCGCTCTTGGCGCGCCACTGGCCCGAGCTGCCAAACTACCTCGAACTCGATTCGGTAAGTATGTTGACAATTCTGTCGACGTACTCGGCTCGCGTCCGCTTCTATCTCTACTTCGCAGCTCTCCGACTGGTCCGCACCGACATCATCGTGAAAACCTGGCACCAGCGGCGTAAGAACTACGCCAAAGGACAGGCCATGAGTGGCGTCGTCGCCGTCATGCGCAAGCTCGCGTGCGCGCTCCCGCACATCGCAAAAGGAGAGACATTCGATTCCGCGAAGCTGTTCGACACACGTCGACTCGGCCTCGCTGAAACGGCTGCATCGCAAGGTGCAAGCCCGGTCGTCATGAAAGACATCGAGGTGACCGCATAGTCAAACGACATGCCGTGTGATTCGGCAACCGCCGAAGCGCGTCGCGACTTGGTTCGACGGGTGACGTTCCAATATCCCTTCGGCGCGCAGACGCCCTGAAGGAGTCCTCTACGCACCCCGAGAACGACCTGCCGGGTGAAATGCCCAACTAAGCGGAGCCGATGCCGCTCGCTACTAAGCGGACATCCCACATTGACAGGCCCGGCTTACCCGCCATGCCGTCCTCCGAACCGAGCAGCGACTCGATCACACGCGACGAACAACGTCCGCAACGACCTCGCGCTGGAGACCCCAGAGCACGATAGGATCGCTGCGCCCAACGAACCTCGTTCCCTAGGAAAGCAGCACACCGATGGCGTTTCATCCTTGCCTACGACAGGGTAACGCACGTTCGGTGGCGTTGTTGTCTAGCGGCAGGTTTGCGTCGTCAACAAACCGTACCAATCCAGACCAATGGTTGGCCATGTACTTGACGGCGTTGCCGAGCGCACTTTCGCCAAGCGGCTTGACCGTTTCGGCCCAGTGCTTGATCTGATCGAGGAGCGGCTTCGACTGCTCTTGCCGCATGGCGATGCGCGCCTTCGGGTCATCTCGCTCGATAGTTTTCTCGAGTGCCTATTCCGCGCAAACTGATCACACAAAACGCGCCATCGTGATCACTCGGAGCTTCGCTCCGGATGGCTCTCAGACTGGGTTACTGCTCGATGGTAGAAGCGGCTCCTTTCGTTTCGAAGGGCCCTTCAAAGCGACCCGGTGGGCGTTGTGTAGCACGCGGTCGCAGATGGCGTCGGCGACGGTTGGATCGACGAGGAAGTCGTGCCACTTTGCGGTTGGCAACTGGCTCGCGAAGACCGTTGAGCGGAGCGCATGCCGGTCTTCGAGGATCTCGAGGATGTCGCGGCGATCCTGATCGCGCAGAGGCGTCAGCGCCCAATCGTCAAGGATCAGTACATCCACTTTGGCAGCTTGAGGAGCAGTCGAGCAAACGATCCGTCGGCGTGCGCGATCGTCATTTCTTCGAGCAGTCTTGGGACGCGCCGGTAGAGCGCGCGTTTGCCGTTGCGGCACGCTTGCATCGCGAGCGCACAAGCAAAGTAGGTCTTCCCTGTTCCGGTAGCGAAGGTGATGACGACGTTCTGGTGTTCGGCGACCCATCGGCAGGACGTGAGTTCTCGCAACAATGCTCGATCAATTTCGCGTTTCGGCGACAGGTCGATGCCTTCGATGCACGCTGCCGACAAGCGCAACTTGGCCTCGCGGATCAACCTCGTGAGCCGCTTGTTGTCGCGGCATAGCTGCTCGGCGTCGACGAGCATTCCAAGACGTGTGTCGAAGTCGCACGCCACGATCTGCGCATCTTGCTGTTGCGACCGCCAGGCATCCGCCATTGCAAAAAGGTTAAGTTTCTTGAGCTTATCCACTCGTTTTGCGCACCTCGACCTGCTCGTGTACGAGCGCGTGAGGCGTCGAGTAAAAGTGACCGTCGACCGCGATGTGATAGTCGATGTTCACACGCGCCATGTGCAACAGGTGCCCATGTGGATAAGTGATCACTATGCCGCGTTTTGTACGATCAACATACGTCGCAGCAGAACCGGTCCTCATTCGTTCCAAAGCCACCTTCCACTTCCGAGCGATGTTGGTCCTGGGGGCAGGGACTCATCAACGAAAGCAGGATCGAGGCCTCTGCCGATCGCGTGCGCGTGAACTCGGTCAAGATCAGCCGGGTCAACACCATCTTGCAGGGCGTGTAAGACCATCGACTTTCCAGCGCGCCCTTTGCGCTCGTCCTTCATCGCGGCAGTTGCGTCGTGACGGCTCCTTCGGCATGCGTACTCGATATCCCGGGTCTGAATCCTGTTGGTCTTCGCCGCCCAGACGAGGAACTCGATGAGGCCATCGATGATGGCATCTGAGTCCACCGCGGTCACTACGTGGGGCAGTTGCTCCGTTAACACATCGATCGCATCGTCGGCGGTCATCTGATTCAATGGATACGGCGTCTCGCTCGCGCTGCTCCATCGTCGCGTGAAGCAATACGCCACAACCCGAACTGCGCCCGCGAGAGACTGCCGGACCGGAGTCGCAAGGGCCGAGAAGGCCTCGGAGCACTCGAAGTCGCAGAGCCAGGTTCGCGCCAAAGCCTCGTTCGCACCAACGAAGCTACGGCTGCCCACGGCAGTGTCTTCAGACTCGCGACGCGACATCGTCAAATTCTACATGATTTGTGCGTGGTTCGAATCCGTCTTGGGGCCAAGTTGGGGGCCAAGACGGACTCGAACCACTGACCTACCGCTTAGCAGCTCCGACTGCTGGACTCGAACCAGCGACAAGGCGGTTAACAGCCGCCTGCTCTACCAACTGAGCTAAGTCGGAATGGGGGACGGAGAAGTACAATGGACGTCACGCTTGTTCAAGAAAACAAAAGCGACACGAAGGAAACGAGGGCGAACGCCGCCTTCGTGATGGCTTCTCAAGGGCTCGGTGGTGAGAAATGGAGTGGGTAGATCACAGTGACGATCCCCCCCTCCGGCTTGGGAAAGGAGAGACCTCCAAATGCCCTCCTGATGCACGCCCGCACGTTTGGGTCGGGTAGTGTCGACTTCGCGTTGGTGCTAACAGACGAGATGGCGCCGTCTTTGTCGATGACAAACTGGGTGCTCAGGACGCCACTCAGCGCCCCGTTGGTTCGAAGACCATTCTCGTAACACAGGCGAAAGCGGCCGAAATTTTGGCGCACGATGCGCTGGATCACTTCGGGTGGTAGGCGGCCGTTTGCGGCCACCGCACCCTCGCGGATGCGAGGGCCGCGTGCGGTGCCGTTCGCGCCTCCGCCCAATCCTCCGCCCAATCCTCCGCTGCCCACCACGCCGGGGCTCGAGCCGAGCCCGCCAGGGCCGAACGCGTCGCCAATGGCGTCTCCGAACGGATTGCCGCCATCGACAGTGGAGTCCGACGTGTCGTCACGACCCCACTCGGCTACTCGCTTGTCCTCTGAATCTGTAGAATCTGTGACGCTCGGCGCTGTGGACTTCGCGGCGGGTGGTGGCGGCATATCGACGAGCACGACTTGGCGCAGATCGCGATCGCGACTTGCTGCACAACCTGCAAGAAGAACCGAGGCAACAAGCGCGGTGCGGTGAAGTCGATTCATGGTCGTGAGAGTAGCCCAGCTGCGCGCGAAACCAACACCCGCGCGGCCGTTGCTTGGCACATTGTTTCCGATTCTTGACAATCTTGATGCCGTGTTTCGCACAATGTGCCGAGCGTTTGGTTAAGGCTCACCCGTGAGCAAGTCGCGCACGTACACATCGTGATTTCCTCCCCATACGACCTTGCGCGCATCGATGTCGCAGCCGCTACCGACGGTCGTGATTGCGCGACTCTTCGACGTTGCAGTGTCGAGCAGCGTGATGCCGTAGTCATTCGACTGTGTCCAGCACACCAACGTTCCTGAGATGCGAGGCATCGTGACGGTTCCGGATGCGAGCTTGGTGCGCACCTTGGTGAGCAGATCGTACATCCAGATCTCGCCGGAGTAGGAAGGTGCTTGATTGCCATCTTCGTTGCGCCAAACGATGCGCGTCCCAGAAATCGCGGGCAGGGCGTTCCATCCTGGCAATCCCGTTGACGTTACGATCGTTTCGTCGGTTGCGATGTTGTGGGCCACAATTTGGCGATTGAAGTACGGATTTGAACCTGTGCCGCGCGTGTAGACGGCCCACTCGCCGCTGAGATCGGGCGCTTGATCGTCACTGTTATTTGTTGTCAGCTTTCGCGTCTTGCCCGACGCGCTCTCCCACAGCCAGACCTCGTCGTTCGCGTACCGGGTGGGTGAAACTTGAAACAGGACGCGACCCTTATTCACCGCGGGAGCGAGCGTATTCATCGACGAAATCTCGAATGTTACCTTTGTGCTGATGTCGTAGCCCATGAGCCGACCGCTCTCGCCAAATGGGTCGACTTGGCGCGTTGTCCACGCGACAAGGTCGCCGTCAATATCGGGGGCATTTTCTTGTGAAGGATCGCCGGGATCGTCGATGGGCGTCGCGTGTGGCGAAAGGATCTCAAAGTCGAATGAAGGCAACGTGACGAGTACGATGTCGGCTGCGTTGGTGTACGCGCCACCCGCGCGAAAGACGACGTGTGAACCTGAGACGCGTGGCTGAGAATCCCACGTAGGTAGCGATGCGAGTTTGCGCACGCACCCTTCATCGATGACTCCATCACAATTGTCGTCGCGTCCGTTGCACTCTTCCTCAGGCACCTTGCCGCAACGTCCACAAGCGTTCGCACCAGGGTCTTCGCATCGAAGCGAATTCGTTGTGCCACATCGATAGATGCCGCACGTGCCGCATGCATCCTCGGGCAACGCCGAGAGCGCCGCGGTTCCGCCGCACGCGTTGGTGCTGATGGGGACGTCGATTTTGACCGCTTGCGGCTGGACCAAGTCGACCGTTGAACGCGAGCAACCCATGAGCGCGATCAGAGTTGCCGACCACCGCGCGAAACGAATCACAGGTCGACTCCCTCGGGATGAAGGTCCCCGCTGTCGATGTCGGTGAGGTCCATCATGTAGAGGTCCCACGTGTCGTTGCGATCGTCCTGCCATACGAGCAGGTTGCCATCGAGTTTGGCGCGCGTGGATCTGCGCGGGTAGTTCGTGAGTTGCAGCCGCTCGCCCGTTTGTAACTTGACGAGGTACAAATCAGAAACGCCGTAGGCGTCGTACTCAAGAATGGCGCGATTGCCCGACAGCGCAAGGACGCCGTAACACTCGCGCGTTTCAGGCGCTATCGCCGTACGTATGCCAGTCTGTAAGTCAACGATAATGGGTGTGCAAGGTCTCGGCTTTTGGCGGGTGTCGAGAAGATCGCCGCGCGATTCATTGAGGGCGACGCGATTTTGATCAAGCGCCGTGACGAAGTCGTAGACCAAGTCGCCACTACGATGGGTGACTTGCGCAATCGGATGCGGCCGCGCGCTTACGCCGAGGTCAGCCCAAAAAATATCGTACAGGTGGTAGAGCCCGACCGTGTGGTGACCAAAGCGGTCGTCGTTCCACACGAGGGTGTTTCCACTCAAGAGAGGAAACTCTTGAATCGTGTCGTGACTTCCGACGATGAAGCGCTCGCGGGTCTTCAGATCGAAGACCACGACCTCATAGTTTTCTTCGCCACCTTTTTGGATCTGACTCCAAGCCACGCGATCACCATCGAGTCGTGGCGCTTGCACGAAGCGGGCGTCAGGGCAGTCGATGACGGTTTCCTGCGTCGTGTTGAGATCGTAAACGATGATCTGATTGTCCCGCAGGAATGCGACGCGATTGCCCGAAAGGGAAGGGTAGTACCCTTTGGCAATAAGGCGTTCGTTTCCGTAAGGCAAATCGCGGACCCAGATCTCAACGCCAGTTTGATCGGCGTTGTCGCGCGTCCACGCGACGCGCGTTCCCGACAGCGATGGATAGGCGTCATCTTTGGGATCGCGCGTAATGCGAATCGGGCAACCTTCATCGATTCGTCCGTCGAGATCATCGTCGATGCCGTTGCACTGCTCGCGGCGACCTTTTGCGCGTACAGGTTCGCTCGCGTCGGCGCCGCCATCGCGCAGTGCGCTTGAATCGTCGGCAGGAAGTGCACCACCGCACGCGCCAACTGTAAGTTGGAGAAACAGCCCGAGCGAGAGCGCCGATGCCGAATGAAGCAAGCGAATGGACGTGCGCACTGCCTTTCTCATGTCCGCAACCGCCTCGTCATATTTTACGTCGCGAAGGGGAAAGTGTCCTTTGGGCGCCACTCCTGCACCGCAACTAAGCGCGTTCAAGCCAATACGCGGTATGTGGCACAGTCGTTTGTATGATGTCTTCTGGCGTCGTGAGCTTCGTTTCGACGTCATTTGCGAAATCGATCCCTACTTGAACAAACAGGTGCTGCACAAACGCCGAGCAGAACATTGCGCGCTCGCGCGCCAGGCGATTCTTTCCTTCGCGCTCGGAAGGCTTCTTCAACTTCCAATAAGCGGCGAGTACCTCGCGTAGCGAATACTGAGTGCGCTCTGCGAGAAGGCGAAGACCTTCGCCAATCATGACGTGCGCTTGGGGTTCGCTCATTCCGAAGTCGAGGACCGCGACGTGGGGATACGCAATATCGTCAAAGTACTTGTCGATTCGATTTTCTTGAACGCCAATTTGGGCGCGCTCGCGATGAACGTCGATGTCCGATTCGAGAACCCAGTGCTTTCCGTCGGGTCTTTTTCCTTGGAAGAGAAACGCGTGCCCCCACTCGCTCCACGACCCATCGGCACGCTGGCGTCGTTGCGCGCGCCGGATCACTTTTTCGATGAGGCTCGGGCCTCCGATGAGCCCGACGCGACCAGCCGCCGCATGGGTGGTTAAGAACTCAGCATTGGTGAGGCCACCGACCAGGACTCGCTCGATACCGACAGGACGCATCGATGGGTATTGTTACCTTGGTTAGGGAGCTGACACCTTCGGAAAGAGAATCATCTGCGTGCATCGAAATAGCGCGATGACGCGTTCGCCCGCAAATACCTTGGCGTCCCAAACATGTGTGCTTCGTCCGAGATGCGCGGGCCGTGCTTCGCATCGAATGGTTCCCTCGCGTGCGGTGCCAAGGAAGTTGCTCTTGAGCTCGATAGTCGTGAAGCCAATTGCACCGTCAGGTAAGTTGACGATAGATCCGTAACCACAAAGAGAGTCGGCCAGCGCTACGACCGTCGCCGCGTGCAAGTATCCATTGGGCGCGTGAAGATCGTCTCGAACGTCGAGCTCGCTTTGAAGCGCCGTAGGATCAGTCGCCAAGATTCGCATACCGAGGAGGCCCGGGAGTTTCCCTTCACCCCATCGTTCGAAGTCTTTGGGCGTACGTGGGAGGGATCGTTCTGCTTGTGCTTGCGATTTCATAAGGGGTCGCCTCGTTGAGTTGAGCGCCAGCGATGACAATAGGGTTGCGTGACTTATGGCGGTGCGAAGCGCGTTGTCGCTATGCGTTGTCCTCTAACAAGCTCGCGAGGACCGCTCTAAAGCGGCTAAGTTCCTTGTCGGATACGCCTGCCTTTTGCAACGAGCGGTCGAGTCGCAGCCCAGCTTTGCGCATGACTTCGCGAGCCCTTTCGACGTCACGTCGCCCGCGTGGCGTGAGTGCCCAGTGTGTTCGCCTCCGATCGGTTTCGTCGGGCGTGCCGAAGACGAGGCCGTCCTTCTCGAGACGCTCGAGCAACTCACCCATGCTCGGCGGCTTTTGATGCAACGACCTGCAGAGCTCCGCCTGAGTTGTCGGCTCAACAAGTAGAATTGAGAGCACTCCGATGCGACCGAACGACAAGTGCGAGAGCCCGGCGGTTCCGAGAGCAGCTCTGCCCTGCTCTGAAACCCGATTGCCAACGGTTACAATGAGACCGCCGAACGAAGCCTGAATATCAAGCCGCTTCGCCTTTTTTTCGGCCTTGTCTTTGGGGTCACTTCGCATTGTCGAGCTCGCGCAAGAGGTAGGGGAAATGACTGTATCCCCAATAAGGCTGGTCGCCATCGAGAACGAATGGAACGCCGAAGACACCATGCTTTTTTGCGGCCTCGGCATTGTCGATGAGCTCTCGCTTAACATCAGGCGATTGCATTGCTGAAAGCAAAAGGTCGCCGTCGCCACCAACCGACCGAATCGTGTCGGTGAGTAGCGCATCGTCGGGCGTTCGCCCTTGGCCCTGAATGCGCCGATAGAGCTCAACATGAAAGGCGGCAAAGCGTCCTTGCCTCTTCGCAGCGATGCCTGCGCGCAAGACGGGTATGGGCCGAAAGAGAGTACCGACGTAGGGAACGTGAAGCTCTTCGGCGTACCGTTTCGTTTCGAATGCGCTGTAGGCCATCCGGCGCGGGTCCGTCGCGTTGTACGGCGTGTGGTTGTTGTCGGGATGCAAGCCTCCCAAGAAAACAGGTGTCCACTCGAGACTGAGCGCGTAGCGACGCTCGATATCGTTCTTCAGAATGAACTCGCTCAAAAAGTAGGGAAAGGGGCTTACGTAGTCGAAATAAATTTGGATGTTGCGCATGATAGTTAGGTCCCTAACGTAATCGTATCGTGAGTCTCTGGCAAGTCGGGAAGGGGCCGCGAGCAAATCCATGCGCACAAGCGCTCATCGTCTTTAGGTATCTTGGGCTTCGTCGGGACGTGACGTTCCGGTTCCGAGAGCGGGAGCAACGTCCGGTTGCGCCTGCGCCGCCTCAATAAATCGTGATCGCACTTCGACGATCTGGCTCAGAAGCGCGACGATCTCAACCTCGTCGAGGCCGGGAAGGCCGCGTGCGGCGGCGACGTACATTTGCGAGCCGCGCATACCGATCTTCGCTTCGATCGAAGATGCCAGGTTCATCTCGAGCGCAAGGCGCATCAAGAAGGGTGCATCGTCTACGGGCACTTCGAGTGCGAGCGCGTTGGCAGAAATATGGGGCTCAGTTCCGCGAAATAGCGTGACTGAAATTGTGCAATCTCGCCACTGCAGATCGATGGTGTTGCCGAAGATGCTCGACTGCGTTGCCGGTGGTTCGAGCCGCTTGATCGCAGTGACCAAAAGCGAGAAAAGTGGATCCGATGGGACTGGTTCGACGTCGGGCGCAGGTAGCGCGACCTCGTTCGTGCTCGTGTTGAGTTGTTGCGCATAGGAGGGTGCCGATACCGTATCGCTCGCTTTAGGGAACGAGGCTGCGCGTTCGTCTCTCGCTTGAGAGGCGAAGTCGGCTCCGCATCGCCGACAGCTTCTTCGCACCATGCTGTTTTTAGCCGAGCACACACCGCATCGACGAAACCCCGGCGCGACGGGCTTCACCATCATTTCGCCAAGGAGTTCGTGAACGTATCGGACGCTTAGCGCGAAGTTCAATCCGTCTTCGAGCAAGCCAAATGTTGAAACACCCACCACGCTGCCATCAGCGGACAAGAGAGGGCCGCCCGATGAGCCGGGGTGAGTGACCGTGTCGGTTTGGACGTAGTAAATGCCATTGACCATCCGATTGGTCGCGCTGACGATGCCTCGCGTGATGGTGTAGTCGAGGCCGCGTGGGTGGCCGATCGCTTGCACCGGCTCACCGGGCATTGTCGCCGCGGGATCACTCAGCGGAATTGGTGGCGGGAGGTTCGCGCTGGTGTCCCACAAAAGGGCCAAGTCAAACGTGCGCGCGACGCGCACGACTCGCGCTTCGAATTGAGATCGATCAAAGCGTTGCACTTTTACGGAAAGAAACGGTCCGATGACGTGCTTGTTGGTCACGATGATGCCGTCGGCGTTCGCGTAAAATCCACTGCCCGTGCCATCAGCGGTACGAATAATCACGACCGATCGCAGACGGTCTCGGATCAGCTGAAGGTCCTGGCTCATGGAACTCGTTACCTATCCGCTACGCCGGCTTCTTCGCAAGTGCGCTTCTGACGGAGAGCCATAGCTCGCGGTCGTCGGCTTCAGAAGAATCGGGAACACCCACAACGCTGAGATCGACCACGCACGCCACGCCGGGTTGTGCACCTTGCAGAACAGGCCCGATAGGCAACGAAGGCATGTCGCCGACCACCGTCCGAGGGGAAGGTACGAGAGAGGCCAACGATTCATGATTGGCAGCCGCAGGAGGCGCGATGGGCGTGCTCGCTCGGACGGCAGAGCTGGCAAGTTGTGGGGCAGCGAGCGCAACGACGACTAAGAGGGCAACCATTGCGAGCAACGCGAACGCCGCAAGCCCTAACCACATCATTGGACACTCCCCAATAGAGCAATGAGCTCAAGTTCAACTGCACAGAGTGCATCGAGGTCGTTTGCGAGAGCGCTTATTTTTACGCGCGCAATGAGAGGTTCCGCCTCACGAACATGCGTTGCGCGCGCGACGAGCAGATCGATGCGCTCTTGTACTTTGTCGCGCGGAAGGGCTCCGAAAGGGTGGCGCGTGATCGAGGTTTCGCGACCATGGTCGCTCTTCTGTGGGGGCGCCTCGAACGCAAGCGCATCGCGTATCTGATCCACCAACGCTTGCGGTACATCGTTTCCGCGGCGCCGAACTTCGGCGAACCCAATTTTCTTTGCGTCGAGACCACGACTCACGCCGCCGTACGCGGAAGCGAGCGCTTCCTGGAGCAGAGGGCTTTGCACTGCTTGAGGAGCGAGAGGTTCGAGTGTTGCAAGTGTCGCATCGGGGCCTTGCAGCACGCCCCGAATCTCGGAAAGCAGGACGTAGTTCTTGTGGTTCGTCGGGTTTTGCGCGATCGCCGTTGAAAGGTACTTCTCAACGCTAAGCATCGACGCGCCTTCGAGCACCATCGTCACGGCGCTCAGGTATGCGCCGTCGCCATCTTCAACCGACTCTCGGCTCAGCACCGCGCGGCTCTCACGTGCTTTGCCCGCCTTGAGGAGCGCGCGCGCGCGCATTCGGGAAGCCTCGCTCCACAAGACGCGTAGCAATGTGTGCGCTTCGGCTCCCGCGGGCGTCTCCCAGAGCAGCCGCTCGACCGAGTCGGCGAATGTACTCGCGTCG
>JAHFDZ010000001.1 GCA_023248745.1 Myxococcales bacterium
CAGCAACGGCCGGCGTCTTCGGATCTGACGGTTCCTGCATGGTGTCGGTTATCGGCGGAAGAGAAGGGATTCGAACCCCCGGTAGCTTTCACTACGGCGGTTTTCAAAACCGCTGCCTTAGACCACTCGGCCACTCTTCCGCCGACCAGTTTAGCCAAATTGACGCGAGGTGGCACGCAACAAATGGGCATTGCCTTGCATCCAGGCGTCATCTTCGTTTCTATCGCGAGCGATCACCCGTGAAGTCGTCCTCGCGCCTCGCCTCTTTGATCGTTGTCGCGATTGCTCTCAACGTAACGCTTTTGGTGATGCCGCCCAGCACGGCGATGCTCGACGCACGCCTCTTCTATGGGGCTGACGCGGCAGTGTCGTTTCTGACGACCCTCGGTGCGCATGGGCGAACGATGTACTTCATTCACGAGTGCATCGATCTCGTCTTCATTACGACTTACACGTTGCTGCTTCGCGCACTTACGGAGCGGTGGGAGATGCGAAGTGGAGCGCTTGCCTTTTTGATCTTCGCTCCGGCCACCTCGGATTTGCTCGAGACGGTTGGCATCCTTGTGGTGCTCGGAATTCACCCGACGGCGCCACGACTGTTGGCCGGTGCCCTCGGCTACTTCACGCTCTTCAAATGGATCAGCGGCATCGCCGTGGTCGTCGCAATGCTTGGACGCAAGTTTGCTAGACGTGAGCCGCTA
Source organism: Myxococcales bacterium (assembly GCA_023248745.1). GTDB lineage: Bacteria > Myxococcota_A > Polyangia > Polyangiales > Polyangiaceae > JAHFDX01. Next base: position 702 of record JAHFDZ010000001.1, read on the forward strand.
CCAAAACGTTAAAGTCACGACGTCTTCCGTCGCGCAAGCCGCACGAGCAAACCTTCCGGCATCATCGTAAACGAAGATTTCTCTTGCACGGCTTCCGGATCACACGCTGCAGTCACCCTAAAGTTGCGCGCGAGCATCGACATGGCACTGTGCATTTCCAAAAGCGCAAGGTTGCGTCCTGGACACAACCTTGGCCCGGCGCCGAAAGCCATTGACACTTTCGGTTGGTGCACAGGGCAACGCGTCGCTGCTGAATCGCTGTCACGCATCCATCGCTCTGGCATAAAACGCGCCGGCTCGCTGAACGCGTCGGCTTGCATGGCCGCATGTCGCGTCAGAACCACTATGGTGGTACTCGAAGGAACCAACACGTCACCGATGACCACGTCTTCGAGCGGCTGCAAAAGTAAAAATGGCGCAACCGACTTTAGCCGCAAGCACTCCTGAGCAATGCCCTCGAGATACTTGAGCTGCTCGGTGTCTTCGCAAGATCGCAAGCCCAACGCAGGTGCAAGGACGTTGTCAACTTCGTGAATCAACTTCTCCTGCGCACCTTCGTACATGACGAGTGAATGCACCATCCACGAGAGAGTGTGCGCCGTTGTGTCTTCGCCCGCTGCGAGCAAGGTGATCACGTTGCCAAAAAGCTCCGCCTCGGTGAGTCTCAAATCCTCAGCGTCGCTCATCTCGGCGGCAATCATGGCTTCGAGCAACGACTCGGGCGCTTGGCGCCTCGCCGAATCCGATCGCAGACGCTCGCGCGCCGCTGCAATGATGGGCATCAGCGCGGCAATCAAGTTGTCCCTCGCGCGCTCTGCAACGCGATCGATTGGGAGTTTTATGTACCTCCAATACGGGAAAGCCGCTGTGACGCGGCGGTTGAGCGCCGGAAACAGCACCCGCAAATCGCGTTGAAGCGTGTCCGCGTGACCGTCAATTGTGTTGACATCATGACCGAACGCCAGGAGCACTGTGACGTCGGTCGCAAAGCGCTCAAACTCAAGCTGAATGTCAACAACCGCTTGCTCATCGGCGAGACGCAGCCATCGCTGTCTCAGGCGCTCGGCAATCATCTGAAGCTTCGGGAAAAATCGCTTCAGTTGAGTCGGAACGAACGGCGGCATCATCAACTTTCGATTCCGCTTCCACTGCTCTCCTTCGAAAGCGAAGACCCCTTCAACACCCAGCTCTCCCATGATGTCGCTCAATACCTTCGCGCGACGAAACAAATGAGGCCGTTGCTGAAGCACACTCCGAATGATCGCTGCGTCACCGAAGACGGCGAACTGCCGACCCGGCATACGAACGCGGTAGGGCTCTCCAATCGATACGAACCACCGCTCAAGATTCTGGTGAAACCGCGAGGGGTTGATCGAGAGTGCCGCGCCAAGAAGGGGCAGTGAGCGTGGTTCAGGAAGTTGACGAATCGTTCGAAGCCGCGACGCATCTACATGCGACGCGAAAGCAACGCGCGCCTCTCTGCCATCGTCTACGGAGTTCATTGCACTCACACCAACCGGAGAACGGAGAAGAAGCAATGTCAAATCGCGCCGAAGACGCCACAAAAATAGCGTTCGTCTTCGTTCCTCGCGATACCCTATGGCAGTGACGTCCCCGCGAATTTTGGTTGTCGAAGATGAGCCAAGCCTGCGCGACATGCTTGCGATTTTTTTTCGTCGCGAGGGCCTTGATGTGCAACTGCAAGGCAGCTTCGGACACGGACACGACGCAATTTGCAATGCACCTGAGCCATTCTCGTTGGTGATCACCGACCTCATGATGCCCGACGGCTCTGGCCTCGATATTGTGACGGCAGCCCGTAACCGAAGCCCTAAGACCGAAGTGATCGTCATGACCGCTCACTCGACCGTTGAAACGGCCATCGACGCGATGAGGCGAGGCGCATACGATTACATCGGCAAGCCTTTCTCAACGTCAGAACTCAGAGAACTCGTCCGAAAGGCGCTCGAGAAACATAACCTCAGCGAGGAAAATTCGCGCCTTCGCGCGCAGGTCGAGCGCGAACGACCGAGTCAACTCTACGGTCAATCAAACACGATGCGCGACATCTTCGCGCTGATCGATCGCATCGCCAACACACGTAGCACGGTGCTCATTACTGGCGAGAGCGGGACCGGCAAAGAGCGCATCGCGCGCGCGCTTCACGATCGCAGCGAGCGACGCACGAAGCCATTCTTGGTTGTCAATTGCGGCGCCATTCCCGAAGCGCTCATGGAGAGCGAGCTGTTCGGTCACGACAAAGGCGCATTCACAGGGGCAACATCTCGAACGCTCGGCATCTTTCGCGAAGCCGATGGAGGCACCGTCTTGCTCGACGAAGTTGGCGAACTCCCAACGCCGCTGCAGGTCAAGCTCTTGCGCGTTCTTCAAGAACGCAAGGTACGAGGCGTCGGCCAAACCACCGAGGTGCCTGTCGACGTTCGCGTGATTGCAGCCACAAACGTCAACGTCGAAGACGAGGTCAAGCAAGGCAAATTCCGTCAAGACCTCTATTACCGTCTCAACGTGATTCGCATCGTCGTGCCTCCGCTTCGCGATCGCCGAGACGACATCCCCTACTTGGCTGACTATTTCCTACAGCGATGCAGCGCCGAACATGGCAAGAGCATTCGCGCTCTTTCGCCAGACGCAATTCGTAGCCTCAACCGTTACAACTTCCCTGGCAATGTGCGAGAGCTCGAGAATATTATCGAACGCGCGATCATGCTCGCGCAGGGCGCGGTGGTTGGCTTGGGCGACTTACCGGTCGAGGTTGCGGGCACGAGTTCGTTCCCCTCTCCTTCGCTCGTTCAATTGCCCGACGCAGGTTGCAACCTCGACGAAGTCATGAGCGAGGTCGAACGCAGGCTCGTGCTCGAAGCGCTTGAGCGCAGCGGTGGCGTGCGCACATCTGCTGCCAAATTGCTCGGTGTGAGCTTACGTAGTCTTCGTTACCGGATGCAAAAGCTGGCGCTTGAAGCGGCAGACGATGGCGAGGACGTTCCACCGTCGAGCGCTACCGAACAAAATTTGTCAGGTCTCAAACCCGACGAGTGACGAAAATTGTCCATTGGCTGCCCGTAGTCCGCAGCATGGTTGCCCTTCTTGTGGAGAAAGGTCGACAATCGATGGGTATGCACGATCGCGACGCCAATGGCACGGCAACTGCTTTAGTAGGCAACGTGACGCGACAACCCGCAAGAGAGCGTTCACGTGGATTCACGCTGGTCGAATTGATGACCGTCGTGACGATCGTGGGAATTCTCTCGTTGATCGCCGTAGTCGCTTATCGAAGAGTGACGGCGTCGGCTCGCATGAGCGAGGCGACCGGCATGATTCACAACACCCGCGCCGCACAGGAGCGCTATCACGCCGAAACTCAAACCTACGCCGACATTTCGGCCGACCTCGCAAGCACCTATCCCGCGACGGCGCCAGGCGCCTTTCGTACCGGATGGGGAGCTGCGTGCTCAAACTGCAAAGCTGGGATGGACTGGTCAGTGCTCTCGGTTCGCCCCGATGGCCCTGTTCTATTCGGCTACTCGACCATCTCAGGACAAGCCGGTTCAACACCGCCTTCATTTACCGTGACCGGTAGCACCATCACATTCCCCGCTTCTGCGACCGATTGGTACTTGGTCGGCGCGCGAGGTGACTACGACGGAAATGGCGTGGCTTGCCAGTTGTACGGCACCTCGTACGGTAGCCAGCTTTTCATCGACCGAGAGGGCGAGTGAGCAGAGTTTCAACAATTAGAGATTATCTGCGTTTCGAAATGTGACGCATTGTCGATATGGGATGCGAAGCGTCTAGAACGCCGTGTTCGCAGGTTAGACAGGTTTAGAAGTAAGAAAGTTACTTGAAAGTCAAGAGGAGAGACCGTCATGCGCATGATCATTCGTAATAAAAACAAGGGCTTTACGCTCATCGAGCTCATGATCGTTGTAGCGATCGTCGGCGTCCTCGCCGTCCTCGCCGTCGTCGGCGTCACGAAGTACCTTGCAAGTGCGAAGACCGCAGAGGCTCGCAACTCGCTCGGCGCCATCGGTAAGGCCGCTGCTCAGTCTCTTGAGCGCGAAGCTTCATCGAACATTGTTCTCGCCGGTGGCACGACCGCTGCCATCAACCGACGCCTTTGCCTTTCGGCAACGGCTCCCGTTCCAGCGAACGTCACCGACATCGCCGATAAGAAGTACCAAGCGAACAGTTCGCCAACGACCGACTATAACAAGGACGGCGCCGCCGATCACACCGGCTTCGCGTGCCTCAAGTTCTCGCTGAAGGATCCACAGCGTTACCAATACAACTACACGTCGGATGCAACCGCCGGAGCGACCGGCTCGGTCATCACGGCAACCGCGATTGGCGATCTCAACGGCAACGCAACGTACTCGACGTTCCGCTACTTCGGATCGGTTCAGAACGGTACCCTCGCTCTCTCTCCTTCGTACGAAGAGACGAACCCAGACGAGTGAGCGTCCGACGAATCGAGTGAACCACTCACCCGTCGTTGCATCTCTATCGGCCCGCGATCGAAAGATTGCGGGTGTTTTTTTTGGCGTCGCTCTTCTCACATACCTAGCGACAAGCGCACACCACGTGCTTGGTGGAGACTCGGGAGAGTTTGCGACGCTTGCTGCAACTGGAGGTGTCGCGCATCCGCCGGGATATCCGCTCTATGTGCTCTTGCTCCGCGCGCTGCGGTGGATTCCAGCGTCTGAGCCCGCACACCGAGCCTCGTTGATCAGCGCGATTACAGGCGCCACAAATTGCGCGCTCCTCTATCGCGCGTCACGAATATGGGGCGCTTCGCAAATAGCAGGCGCAATTGCAACCGTTGCGTTTACATTTTCGCCGCTTGGCTGGAAGCTCTCGACGTGCCCAGAGGTGTTTGCGCTCAACGCGATGCTCGCGCTCATTCTTGTAAATCTCGTTGCCCAAGTACCTGAAGATCCGCGAGCCGCCCTTCATCACGGCGCAGCGCTTGCGTTCGTTGCTGGCCTTGGCCTCTCGAACCACCACTCGATCGTGCTCATTGCGCCCATCGGCATTTGCGCATGGATCCAAGCAACGCGAGCGTCAAAGCGACCTCTCGTTACTCTTCTGGCTTCGCTGGTTGCGCTGACCGTTGGATTGCTGCCCTATGCGTACCTTGTCTACGCGGCGAGAACTTCGGACCCAGCTGCAACATGGCTTTGGGGGGAAACCAAAACGCTCGGCGGCCTACTCGCGCACTTTCTTCGGCGCGAATATGGCACGACGCAGCTCGGCATTTCGAACGCCAAGCCTGAAATCGTTGCTCAATTAGTTACATTTTCAAAAGCTACCTTTATTTCTCTGAGAGGGCTTCCGGTTCTCGCGCTCGTTGGCTTCACGATCGCTTGGAAGCGAGGCCCCAGGACCTTCTCGTGGCGTTGGTTCATGCTCTTGACGAGTGTTCTCTTGAGCGGGCCTCTCTTCCTCATGCGCTTCAACATTCCGCCACGTGGCATCGGCGAGGGCATCGCAGAGCGCTTCTATCTGCTTCCCTGGACGTTGTTACTCGTCGCGTGCGCGCATGCGCTTGATGGCCTTGCGATCGAACGACTGCGCCGCGTTCGATGGTTCATTCCAATCACGCTGGCGATCGCGTTTGGCGTATTGAGCTTCGATTCGGTCCGCGAACATCACCGACCGACAGTCGCTCTCTATGTGCAAAATACATTGAATTTTGTAGAGCCCAATACGATTCTCGTTGGCGGCGGTGATCACCGCTTTGGTGGGTTCCTCTATGCCCGCCTTGCACTCGGACAACGAAAGGACGTTGCGTTCGTCCACGGAACGTTGATGCTCAGCAACTGGTATCCACCTCAAGCCGAAGCACTGGTCGGCCGTACGCTCACTCGCGCCGAGAATCACTCGCTAAGCGGAGGGCGGCTGATGGGCGAACTGATCTCGACAGGCAGGCCGGTCTATCTCACGGACTGGTTTGTCGACGACTTTCGAAAAACCTTGCCGACGTATCCCGTCGGACCGCTCATGCGCGTCGAGCAGTCGCATCGATCCATTCCGCTACCTAGCCAACTTTATGGCGTCAATGACGACATCTATTCACACTTCCAACTCGAGCCGACGCCACCAAGCAATGCCGATTCGTGGGAAGGCGATATCTTCCGCTCGTACGCGCGGCCATGGAAAACGCTCGCCGATGCGTTCCAATCGTCCGACCCCGTGCGAGCAGAAACATGTCGACGAAGGGCTGCCGCGTTCTCCCCTTAGGCGAGTTGCAAGTGTGCGATGATCGCGCGCATGTCCCCTCCGATCGGCGCAACGTCACCATGGTGGCGAACGCATGCGTCCGCGATTGTTGTGACCCTCGTACTCGCAGCGAGTTACGCCTACTTTGGTCAAGGGGCTGGACCGAATCAGAATTCGCGATTCGACCTCGTGCGCGCCATCGTTGAAGAACACAGTTTTTCGATCGACTCATTCGCGGCCAACACGATCGATAAGTCGCAAATGGGCAACCACTTCTATTGCGACAAGGCACCTGGCTTATCGCTCGCCGCGGTACCGGCCTACGCAATCTACCGGCTCGTTGCTGGTGCTCCCACGAGCCCGACTTCGTTCGTCAATGCTCTTTACTGGATCACTTGGCTCACCGTAGGCCTTGCGACCGCTGCGACGGGCGGCCTGCTCACCACGCTTGGATCGCGCCTTGGTGCATCGAGAGGTTCCTCGATCGTCGCGGCACTTTTGTGGGGCCTTGGCACACCGGCATTTGCATACGCCACGCTCTTTGTCGCGCATCAATGGGTCGCATTTCTCCTCGTTGTTTCGTTCACCTTGTTGACTTCGCCTGAGCCAAAGCGCCGTTCCATCCTCTTCCTCTCGGCCGGTTTTGCAGCAGGGTTTGCGACGATTAGCGAATTTCCGATCGCCATCGCAGCGACGCTTCTTGGCCTCTATGCGGCTCGCAAACATGGCTTGCGTGCGATGCTGCTTTTTGGTGGCGGCGGCGCAGCACCCATCAGCCTTCTCGGCCTCTACAACGCAAGATGCTTTGGCTCACCCTTTACGCTGGGGTACAGCAAGCTGGCCGCACCCGAATTTCAAAAAGTGATCAGCCGCGGTTTCTTTGGCATTGCGCTGCCGACAAAGGCCGCACTCTACGGCGTACTTTTCTCAGAGTTCCGTGGGCTCTTGCCGCTATCGCCCTTCCTAGTCCTCGCGCCGATCGGTTTCTATTTCGCCTGGAGGGAGCGCAATCGACGCCTCGAACTTGGGCTGATCGCAATCCTCGCGCTCACGCTCTACTTGCTCGTCAGTAGCTACCTTCGCTGGGACGGCGGCGCGTCGATGGGGCCTCGCTACTTTTTGCCGGCTCTTCCATTTGTAGCCCTAATGGTGACAATTTGCTTCGACCGCGTGATCGCCTTCCGTCCTCCTTGGCATCTCGTGGGAACGGTTTCCGTTGCGATGTTGTGCGTTGCATCGGTATTCATCTGCACGGCGGCTGTCGCCGTGATGCCAGAATTTCCAGATTGGTTCGCGCCATTGCGGCTCGACGATCAGCCGATTCCTCGACCCGAAGCGCCGCTTCGCGACTTCGTGCTGCCATGGTTCTTTATGGGTCGACTCAGCGCAAAGGCATCGTCGCCGACCGGCGGATTGGGACTTGATCACTACGAGCCAGGTCACACGTGGGATGCGTGGAATTTGGGCGAACGAATGGGCCTGACAGGTCTATCGACTTTGGCACCCCTCATTCTCCTTTGGTGCGCTGGCGCCCTGGCTCTTGGGTGGACACTGCGCAACCAAGAGCCGAAGGCCGTTCGTCAATCTGCTGAATCATAAACCATATTGACTATTTATTTGCCCTTACCGGTAGTGATTTGCCAGGAACGGCGATTGCTCACTTGATTCCACCAACGAGAGACGTTTGCCGGTCCCGTGATGAGCTCACCGTGGCCTGATGGGAAAAGGTACTCGACGTAAGGCATAAACGAGACATCGGCGAGGGTGAACGTCTGGCCTGCAATGTACTCGGTCTTACCCAGCTGCTTGTCCATCACTTCGAGCGCATGCGTGAGCGGCGGCAGTGCGCGATCGACCCTTGCCAGGTCGGGCTGCGCGCCTCGCATCGGTGCGAAGAACTTCTCATAGATGATGCCCATTGCGTGAGGCGTGAAGTTCGACGTCTCAACGCTGATCCACTGTTCCATCAGCGCGCGGTCTTTCAGCGTCGATGGAGTGAGGCGCGTGCCATCAAGCTTCTCGTCGAGGTAACGAATAATCGCGCGCGACTCATAGAGCCAGAACCCATCATCTTCGATCGCGGGGATCTGACCGAATGGTTGGCGCGCAAGGTGTTCGGCTTGCTTGTGTTCACCCTTGCCAAGTTCGACTTGAACGAGTTCGAACGGCGCGTTGCGCTCTGCGAGAATGGTGAGAATCTTGCGCGTACACGTGCTGCCTGGATGACCATAAAGTTTCATGACGAACTCCTCTTCGATAGAAGGTCATGTTGTATCGGCACCCGCAAGGTAAGGATACCCTCCCGGATCGCAACTCAGTGTTGCGATCCGCGGCGCTTTGGGCTCACTTTTGGCGAAGCGTAATGATGTTTTTCGCAGGTCCTACGCAGACGTTATCGCCGAGATCGCTCTCAATTTTGAGGCGATTGATGCCGCCAATCGTTAGGGTCACATTGCCTGTTTTGTCGACTTTGCGGTCGCCAATCACGCAAGCATCATCGGTCAATCCGAACTTGCAGGAGGCAGGTTGACATGAGTCGATGCCCTTAAAACTCAAGACGACAGCCGTTCCGAGGCCGAACTCGACATTCTCGCTCTCAGTGCACGCTGCGGCCTGATACGTCATCTTCACGGCACACGTGCCGTTCGCCGTTGAAGTGACTTTGGCGGTTGTTGATGAAATGGTGGCCTTCCATCCCGCAGTGATGTCGAGCGTGTCGCAGAAGTAACTTTCTAGCTCGTAGTCGCCCACTGCTTCACAGACTTTTGATGCGTCAGGCGCAATGAGCGCGTCTGGCTTCGCATCGGGAAAGTTGGGCGCGTCTGGCTTCGCGTCAGGCACGTTGGGCGCATCGAATGTTGCGTCTTGCAAAACCGGCGAGTCAGTCGCTGCATCCGAGGTGGTTGCATCAACGACCACATCTGCCGTGCTGGCGTCGCTCGCGGCATCACCATCGAGAGTAGCGCCACTTCCTGAGCAGGACGCCACCCAAGTGGCAACCAACGTGACAATCAATGCGGTTGACTTTTTCGCCATGCGCCGAAGCATACGCATCAGCGTCATGACGACAAGGAATTACTCGTGTTTGAACGTTCCGTACGTCGATCGAACGCGTGCAACAAAACCGCAACAAGCACATACACGTAGTAGAGCAATCGATAGCTCAGACAAACGCCAAGGGCAGTCGCGGCGGTGATGCCTGCTTTGTCCAAAAAGTAGACGTACGCGGCATCGGTCGTTCCCCACCCCTGCGGGAGACCTGGAAGAGCGCTCACCATCATGCTGATCGCGCTCCCGCCGTACACCCAACCTTCCACGGTAGGGCGCGCGCCTAAGGCAAAGACGATTCCACGGACGATGAGCAGCTGCGACGCGCTGACCAAAAAGCTCAGAGCGAACGCGTACACGACACGCGACGAGGCGCCGTCGGTGCGAAGGTAGTCAACAACGGTTCTCAATCGTTCCAGCCTGCCGAGCGGCTCACCACCCCACTTGCGCGAAATTGCCACAAGGGCTGCGAGCGCAAGGGGAATGCCGGTTGCAAGTGCGACAAGCACCGTGAGCGTCGGAGACCAAGGCGTTCGCATCGCGAGTGCGAGCAAAAGCGCAAGCACCGAGAGAGTCGTAAGCCCAATGGCGCGATCGATCACAATTGTCGCGGCCGCGATACCGGTCGGAACGCCCTGCCCTTTGACATAAACGATACGCAGCGCGTCGCCACCCACACCGCCAGGTAAGAGGACGCCTCCCATTTGAGCGAGCGTCGACACACGCCATAGAGCGTACGTCGACAATTTTGCGTGCGTCACCCCAAGGAGGGCGCGCCATCGCAATGCGTAGAGCGTTGTTGCGGCGAGATAAGCGAACACCAACGCGAAAAGCGAAGTCAAACTCGCGCGACGCACCACTTGAAGCAGGCCTGGATTGCACGTGAGCTTGTTGCAAGCATCCGCTGAAATTGTAACTTCACCCGATCGCACGTAGAGCACGCAGCCATTGTCGATGCGAGAGATCGATATGAGCGTCGAATCGCGAGCGGCCGGGTCATAGCAACGATCACGAAAAGGCACGGCGTACGCCACCATCGCGAGCGCGAGCGCTGCCAAAAGGCCGAAGAAGACCCTTTGTAACTTCACTTTGCGCACGCGAATTTGCTCCTAAAGGCGACGTTTAGACGCGACGTGGTAATCTCAGTCGCGATGCTTCGACGGTGCAATCGGTCTTCGCAACGCGGTCTTTCCTCCGTCGAGATTGCCATCGCCATCAGCTTACTCGGTACTTTGGCAGCGATCGCAATTCCTACCATTGCGCGACAAGCGTATGCGTCGCACCTGATTGAAGCGACCTCGGGGCTCGAGCGCATGTCAACCGCGGCGATTGCGCAAGCTCAGGGCAAACCCGCAACCGACGCATTTCCGGGGCCCGCCCCTCTCACGCCGACCGAACCACCCCGCGGCATTCGCGAAGTCGACGTTCCCGGCACTTGGGAGCACCCAACTTGGACGAAGCTCAATTTTAAGGCGGTACCGCTCGGTATTCCCCACGCGTTTTCCTTCGCGTTCGATCCGACCTCGACGCCCGGCAAGAGCAGCTTCGTGGCGCGAGCACACGGTGATCTCGATGGTGATGGGCAGCGCAGCACGTTTGAGATGCGGGGAACTGCAGATGACACGCGCGGCCCAATCCTTGATCGTGAACTCTTTGTGCAGTCCGAGCTCGAATGAAGCGCTTCGTGTTTGCTTCGATGGCGGTTTGCCTCGCCGCCGTGGGTGTTCACCTCCCCCGCGAGCGGATGAATCGCGCAACGTACAAGCTCAAGGAAACTGACGATATCTATCCGTTCCCAGAGCCGAAGCAGCTCAAAACACTCTCGCTTGGTTACAAATCAGCACTCGCCGATTTGCTGTGGGCAAAGCTGAAGGTCGAATACGGAGTCCACTGGTCCGAGAAGCGAGAGTTCGTCAACATCCCGAACTATTTTGACGCCATCCTCGAACTCGAACCGGGTTATCCGCCGGTATTCGAATACGCAGATACGTTCCTCGTGTACCGCCCGCTTCGAGGCACAGAGCAGGACGCTCGTCTCGCTCGCGCGTACCTTGAACGCGGGACGCGTGAACGTCCTTACGACCCCAATGTCTGGCTCGGTCTCGGAAAGTACCTGGCCTTCTTGTCACGAACGTTCTTGACCTCCCAACCCGAAATCGACGCGTGGCGTGCAGACGGAGCACGAGCGATGATGCGGGGCGTGGAGCTAGGCGGCGACGTCTCGTCAACACTCTCTGCGGCTTCGATCCTTACGCGCGGCGGCGAAACAAAGGCGGCAATCGCTTCGCTACGACGAGCACTCGCCATTTCGGAGGAGCCTTCGCAACGCGAAGCAATCGAGGCCAAACTCGACGAGCTCGGCGCCCGACGAGAGCGCGAAGACGCCGATCGTGCGATCAAACTCATCGAGCCGCTTTGGCGGACCAAGGCACGCGGCCTCTCGTACACCGCGGTCTTATTGATGTGGCCTGCCCCAGATCCCGGCCTCTGCGCGGGCGTTGGAGGCTCAGCTCGGACCGCACAACAGTCGCGCGAGTGTGCCCGTGGGTGGGATGCCCTGCTTCCAAAAGACGAATTAGATAGTACCAAACCCTGACAATTACGGCGTTGGAGGTATCCTCTCGTTGGAATGCGATGGGGAGCTCGCAAGGGGATGCACGCGCATGGGAACGCTCTCAATCGAGGTGCTCCTGAGCGGACGCACGGGTCAAGGAAGCTAATCTTAACGGTGGGTCTCGGCGTTCTTGCCTGCAATCCACCCGCCCCACCGGGAAAAGTGGACGACGCAGCGGTCGTCGAAGAGAGCCGACTTGCTTTCAAGGCTGGGGCGCATCTTGACGCCGTTGTCGGGAGACCCACTCACGTGGAACTTGTTGCATCGGACAAGGCGCACATCGTCGCCCTTTGGCTTGAAGGAAAGTATCTTGACGCTTCGCTTGAGTCCGACACCGTGGCTCTCAAAGGTGGCACGGGTGACATCGTGCTTCGTCCGCCTTCAGAACAAGCCGAGTTCGATCTCGCCGCGCGCTCGGATGACGGACGGATCGTTCGCATGAAGGTCAACGCTTCACCATCAGGAACGGCAACACTCAACGTTAGCGCAAACTACCTCGGCGTTCGCGCGAAGCCAGAAATCGCCGTCCTCGTGTACCCAAACATCACGTGCGCGGAGGTTACAGCCAAATCCCAGACGCAATATGCGACGCACGCGGCCTCGACGTCAGTAACACTCACCGACATCCCAGCGGGGCGACCGCTTGCCATCGTCAGTCGAATCCTTGGCTACGCCGAGGGTTGCATCAATCGGCGATCACTTTTGCCCGATACCGCAGCGGACGTCTCTGTCACGGTCCGGGACACGGCGCTGAATCTCGCGACCCAGCTCGATGCCACCCTCGCAATCGATTTTACAACGGACAGCGCCAAAGCGTGGTCAGACGCGCAACTCGTGGCGATTGGAGAAATGACCGACACATTTCACCCCGAAGCCGCCATGTCGTCAACTTGGTTGCTCGCTTTGATGGACGCGAACAGCGCAGCGCATCAGGGTGAGTTCAGAAGCCGCCGCATGACGGGCAAGTGGGACGCTGTCACGAGTAGTTGGCTCGTCAAACGCGGGGCGAATATTCGCAACTCTCTGAAGTCCACGCTGCTCGCTGCGCGCGCCGGCGTCAGCGGCCCATTTTTTATGCGCATCGATGATGCACATGACTCAACCGCACAGGTTACGATTTCGAGCCTCGGACTCATCCCGGCCATCGTGCTGGACCCGACGAAGGTCGTCCTTCTTGATACGCCAACGCGCTTTGCATGGACCGCAGATCCATCGGACACCCTCACGCTTAAGGGCGAGATCGTACTTGCGATGCATACGCTCTTGGCTTGGGCCGGCGACGAGCGTGCGCGGATAGATGGCGAGACCAACGTCGCAACAGCAGTGGCTACGACAGATGTCGATTGCACCGGTCTCTCCGCTGCGCTTGCCGCCGCCGATGCAACAGGACTGTGCGACGCGAAGTGCCTGAGCACGATGTGCAAGACCGCGATCACGAGCGCTTGGAAACAGGCGTCCGTCACCGCGCAATCGCAGATGATGCACTTGTCGGTCTCGGCAGTCGCAAGCGCAGTGGTCGGTGAGAATGCCCAGCCAACCGCCTTTAACGGAACGTGGGTCGGCGTCGTGAGCGCGCCTGACGGTGCGTACCCGCAGTTTACGATCGGCGGAAGCGCAAAAGGCAAATCGCCCTAGTGCCTCGACCCCATGAAGGAATCATTCGTCGAAAGCCTTTCACTTTTGTGTGGAGTGGCGAACATCTCGTACCATGGCGCGTATGAGCGCAGGCGCGGTGATCGTCGGAGGCTTTTCGGGATATGAGCTACCTCGCTCGTTCGAGCAGGCTCTGCTGCGAAAAGAGTGCGCGGGTGCGATCCTTTTCAAGCGCAACATCTCCCATGAGATCGATCAGATTGCCGCGCTCAATACATCGATTGCACGCGCACTTTCTTCGGCGCTCGTCGCAGTCGATCAAGAAGGTGGGCGCGTCGCACGCTTAGGCACGCCTTTCTTGAAGTTGCCAGCAGCGCGCGTAGTTGCAGAACGCGGGGGCGTCTCGCTTGTAGTCCGCGCGGCACAAGCGCAGGCGAAAGAACTTCGCGCGCTTGGGTTCACGCTCAACTTCGCGCCGGTACTCGACATTCACTCCGAACCATCCAACCCGATCATCGGTGACCGAGCGTTTTCGAGCAACCCAACGGAAGCGGCGCGCCTCGGCGTTGCGTTCGGGATCGCGCTACAGGCCGCAGGCATCTTGGCGTGCGGGAAGCACTTTCCTGGCCACGGCGACACGACAGTCGACTCACACCTTGCGTTGCCGATCGTCAACATTCCTACCGAAACGCTTCAGGCCCGCGAGCTCGTCCCTTTCCGCGCAGCAAGCGAGCTGGCGTCGCTCATGACAGCGCACGTTGTCTATTCTGCGCTCGACGAAGAGCTGCCGGCGACGCTCTCGAAGAAGATTGCGACGGACCTGCTTCGCAACGACATCGGCTACAAAGGCGCTCTCTTTTCCGACGACCTCGAAATGAAAGCCATCGGTCTCGACATCGAATCTTCGTCGGTGATGTCGATCGCGGCGGGCTGCGATTTGCTTCTTATCTGTTCAAGTGAAGACCTTCGGCATCGCGCATTCGAGGCACTCACCCACGAAGCAGAAAGGAGTCCCACATTCCGTGCTCGATTGGCCGATGCCGCTCGTCAAAGTGAGACTCTGTCAGGTCGCGTTCCCCCTTCGGCCGCGCTCGCAGGCGAGGCGTTGCGGCGCGCGTTTGGAAGTAAAGAAGCACGGGAACTCGAGCAGGCTCTCTCGTGATCACTGGATTTCGTTCACCACGCGTCGTTACGTTCGATCCTCAAATTTCGGACGCAAGCAATCCTCTTGGTGCAGTACGCGACGGATGCATCGCGTTTGAAAATGGCCGCGTCTCGTTTATAGGCAATGAGGTTGACTACCCAGAGAGTCGGTCGTTCCCTTTGGTGCCGCTGATCACGCCAGGTCTCATAGACGCGCACACACACGCGTGCTGGGTGGGATCGCGGCACGACGAATATGCCATTCGCATGGCAGGTGGCGACTATCGCGACATTGCGTCGCGGGGCGGTGGCATCGTCGCCTCATCGCGAGCAATCGCCACTGCAACTGAGCACGAAATCGAGTCCACGCTCCTCGCGCGCCTCAAGCGCATGTCTTCGCTGGGCGTCACCACGTGCGAAGTCAAAAGCGGCTACGGGCTACTTCCCGAACTCGAGCTCAAACAATTGCGTGCGATCGCGAACGTTGCGGCAAGACGTGACGCCCCTTCGGTCGTGTCCACATTCTTGGCGCTGCATTCCGTCCCCGCAGAGTACAAATCGAACCGCGCCGAGTACATTTCGACTGTTCGTGATGTCACGCTTCCTTCGGCGGTCGGGCTCGCTCAATTTGTTGATGCATACGTCGACGCCAGCGCGTTCACGGTTGATGAGGCTCGCATGATCGCGACCCTTGCGCGTTCGATGGGCCTTGGTGTTCGTCTTCACGTCGGGCAATTCGCCGACGTCGGTGGCGCAGAACTCGCTGCAGATTTGGGCGCGCTCTCAGCCGATCATCTCGAACATGTTTCGGCGCGTGGCATCGATGCACTTGCGGCATCGGGCACCGCTGCGTGCTTACTGCCGGTGGCGAGTTTCACGCTCGGCCAAAGCCCTCCGCCTGTGGCAACACTCCGTGAAGCCGGCATCGCGATGGTTGTAGCGAGCGACGCCAACCCTGGCACGGCCCCGACCGAAAGCCTTCCTCTTGCGCTGGCGCTTGCAGTTCGTCTGTATGGTCTCACACCCGAAGAAGCACTCATCGGTTCGACTCGAAACGCGGCGAGAAGCCTCGGGTTAAACGATCGAGGGATGTTACAAATTGGCGCAAGGGCCGACGTTGTCGCATGGGACCTCGTGCACGAGCATGCGCTCATCCAGCCCTGGGGAACGTCAAAGGCGCTTACCGTCGTCGTCGAAGGCGTAGCGATTGCCGGGACATCGCTGTCATAGCGACCGCTTCGGCGAGGCAACAGACAAGCAGACCTGAAGGAGATAGCGGGTCTCGTCGAGATGTTGAGCAGCGCTAAGCGTTAGCGCTTATCCCGAGCCCCTTGGGCGCCACTGCCGATTGCCCAGGCCGCACTGCCGCAAGCCCTACAAGCGTCGCGACGTAAGGCAACGTTTGGACAACGAACCCAAAGACGCCCAACTTTTCCTGCGCAGCAATTTGTAACCAATCAAGTAACGAAAATACCAACGCAAGCACGAATACCCTGCCCGGGCGCCACCCCGAAACGACCACCAACGCCAACGCGACAAATCCTCGCCCCGAAGTCATCCCTGATTGAAACTGGCGCAAGTCGAACGCCAACGCCACACCACCGATACCGGCAATGGCACCGCCAACAGAAACGGCCATCACACGGGTCCAAAATACGTCGACACCACATGCGCGAGCCGCGTTCGGCGATTCGCCGCACGCACGGACACGAAGTCCAAATACGGTGCTTCGGAAGACAATAATCGTAACAATGGTAGATCCAATTGCGAGGATCACGGTCGGATCGATAGGCCAACCGAAGCCCGACACGTTGGGCGAGTTTGAGCTCGACCCGTAGAGCGCGCGGAGCCCAACACGCGTGATTCCTACGGCGAACAGATTGAGCCCCAAGCCACTCAATAAAGCGTGCACGCCCGCACGCTCCACCAGGAGGCCGTGAACAAATCCGATCATCGCTCCTGCAACAATCCCTGCGATGAGACCGAGCCACGCGCTTGACGTCGCGGCGTGCACCGCAATCGACACGAATGCTGAAACGATGAGCATGCCCTCAAGCGCTATGTTCACCACACCGCTACGTTCGCTCCACACGCCGCCAAGCGCTGCACATCCGTAAGGCGCGGCAATCGCAATCACGTGCGTCGCAGTCACAATCGCGCTCATGCCGTCGCCACCGATCCCAACGTCCGCTTCAGCGTTCCGCTCGCCCATGCGACGACAATGATGATGATCGCTTTGAGAACATCCATCACCTCCATCGGAAGAACGCCATTGAGCGATAGACCTCCTTGCTCAAGCGTCGCGAGGACGAGGGCCGAGATCACGATGCCCTCTGGACGTCCGTCCCCAAGAATCGCAACGGCGATACCGGCAAAACCTACGCCCGCGCCAAGGCCTAACTCGTAGTAGCCCTTGAACCCAAACACCGCCCCAAGCGGAACAAGCGCAGCGATCGCACCCGAAACGAGCATGGCTTGAACGATCCTTCGCTTGATCGGAACGCGCGCGGCTTCGCATGCGCGAGGTCCATTCGCGATAAGCGCCAGCTCACGACCCATTACGGTCCGACGTAAAACCACGCCAGCTAAAAGCACGACGGCCAGTCCCACGAAGAGCGCGATGCTCACCGCGCTCCCACGAAATTTCGAGAGGCGGATCGCATCCAGTCTCGCGAGGTGCAGCGGTACATCGGCAGTGCGAACCGTACCGCGAAGCGCGAGACCTGACGCCAGCGCGAACCCAATGATCGCGTCTGCAATGCGGTTCAAAACGATCGTGGACACGACTTCATGCGCTCCAAAGCGCACCTTCAACAAAGCCGGAATCAAGGCCCAGAGGCAACCGATCGTCAAGGACGTTGCCAAAATGACGATCCAATGTGCGATCACGAATAGAAAATGCGCACTGTGCGATCCATTTTGAACGGCCCGTGAAAACAACGTCGCCATTGCCGCGGAGCCCAGACCCGCAAGTGCCGCTTGCCCTTCTACGCCCACGTTAAAGAGGCCTGCACGCAGCGCAAACGTGACCGCTGCACCGGCAAGCATCAGCGGTGTAGCTTTGTAGAGCACTTGCCCAGCGCCGTACCAGGTACCCCAGGTGCCGCGGTACAGAATGACGAGCAACTGCAAAGGCGACTCGCCGTATGCCAGCGCCGCCAAATTGAACGCGAGCCAGGCGGCACACAATCCGATGAGGCCGGCCGTGAGCGCCTTCATGCGGTGCCTCCGAGCATCAGCACACCAAATTCCTCGTCCGATAGCCCAGAATCAAAGCTACCGACGATTCTTCCCTTTGCGATCACCGCGATACGGTCGCAGTGCGTTCGAAGCTCGTTGAGGTCTGCACTCATCACGAGCGTCGCAACACCCGCCGCAGCTGCACGATCAATTTGCTCCCACAGCCCGGAGGCTGCCTCAACGTCGACACCACGCGTGGGATGGGCAATCACAAGCGCTCGCGCTCCGTTTGCAACCGCCTGCAGCGCCCGAGCAACCACAATCTTTTGCTGATTTCCGCCGGAAAGTGCGCGCGTCTTAATGGTCACATCGGGAGGCTCGATTCCCGCAAGGAATGCAAGTGCGTCGGCGCGACGTCGCACGTTGCCTTCGTCGATGAAGCCGCGATGGGCACTGCGTTCGAGGTCACCGAGCAATAGATTGTCTTCAACAGAGGCCTCCATCACGAGTCCTTCAGTCTGTCGATCGCCATAGACCATCGCGACATTTGAAGGCGTGATGGTACCGCTTTCTAATTCTCTAAGGCCTCCGATGGCCTCAAGCAGCTCTTCTTGACCGTTGCCTTCGACGCCCGCGAGCCCAACAATTTCGCCTGCCCGCACCTCAAGTGAGGCGCCTCGCAAACGTGGAGGAACGCAGACATTCGAAAGGCAGAGCACTGGCTCGCCACACGCACGCACTGTCTTGCGCCGCGTTGCTACTTCTTCTTTGCCCATGATCGCGGAGGCCAGCGCATGGGTGGAAGCCGGGGCCTGCAAAAAGTTAAACTCCTTGACGACTTTCCCATGACGCAACACGACAGCTGAAGCGCCATGCCGAACAACCTCGTCCAACTTGTGGCTGACAACGATGACGCATCGCCCTCGACCGACGAGCGCTTGCAACGCCTCGTACAATCGGGTGGCTTCCTGAGGCGTGAGTACGGCCGTTGGCTCATCGAGAACAATCACGCGCGCATCGCGATAAAGCGCTCTCCCGATCTCGAGGCGTTGCTTGTCGCCAACGTCGAGCGCGCCCACACGCGTATCGAGGTCAATCGAAAAACCTAACTCGTCAAGCGCCTTTCCTGTCTTCCGCTTTGCAAGATCCCAATCGATGCGTCCAAAACGCACAGGCTCATTGCCGAGCACAACGTTCTCAATTGCAGTCATCTCGTTGATCAACGCAAAGTGCTGCGCAACCATCGCAACACCACGATTTGCAGCCTCGCGGGTCGTAAAGGTGGCGAGCGGCACGCCGCCAATGGCGATCACTCCCCGATCGGGCGCAAGCAATCCTGTCGCGCAACGAAGCAACGTGCTCTTGCCAGCACCGTTTTCTCCCAGCACAAAACTTAGCGCATGGTCAGGCAAATTGACCGTAACGTCTGAGACAGCCGCTTTGCCCGAGAAACTCTTACTGACGTCGCTGAATGAGATCGCCGTCAATTTGCCCGCCAGATCGTCAACGCGTCGGTCTTACCCGGCAATGCTTCGGACATGCGGCCGCACGACACCACGCAATGCAACACTATCTGATGATCGAGGTGCGCTATCGCAAGACGCCTGTTCGAGACCCGGGCGAAGCGAAGCCGTTCGTAAGATCATTTCGCAAAGCGTGCCGTAGTCAATGCCGGCACTTGCCGCGATTTTGGGCAACAGCGAGGTTTCGGTCAAACCGGGCGAAGTGTTCACCTCGAGCACGTATTCGTTCTCACCCTCGGTCACGAGAAGATCGACACGACATGCGCCCGAACATTCGAGGGCGCGATAAGCACGAAGCGCAAGATTCATGACGCCGCCAGCGCGCGTTGCATCAAGCCGCGGCGGGCAGATCGTATCGCTGAGCCCTGGTGTGTACTTCGCTTCGTAATCAAAGATGCCGTTGTGCGAAACGATCTCAATGCCGCCCAATACGCGGCCGTCAAGAATGCCGACGTGCACTTCCATCCCTTTCACGTAGCGTTCGACAAGCAAATTCGAATCGTGCGCGAGGCCGAGCTGAATCGCACTGCGCAACTCTCCCATGTCGTTCGCGCGCGCGAGACCGACACTCGATCCTTCGTTCCGCGGCTTTACGATTACGGGGAAGCCAAAGCTGCCATGAACAACATCGAGAGCGTCGAGCGTCTCTTCGGTGGCAACGTAGTAAGGCGGCGTTGGAACGTTATGTAACCGGAACAGTTCCTTTGATTTCAGCTTGTCCATTGCTAGTGCCGAAGCGAGCACACCCGAACCGGTATAGGGAATCTGCATCCATTCGAGGAGCCCCTGCACGCACCCGTCTTCGCCACCTCGACCGTGGAGCGCGAGAAACGCAATATTGATGTTCGCCTTGCGGATCAAAATGTCGAGCGGCGCGCAATCATGATCGATCACGATCTTGACCACATCGTATCCGCGATCGGCAAGCGCGCTCGCCACGCCTTCACCTGTGGAGAGAGACACCCGGCGCTCCGCGCCTAGGCCACCCATCAACACCCCGATGCGTTCTTTCATCGACTCGCTCCTCGTCGCAAAGGCAATAAGCAAGCGTTACGCCAACTTGCTCGTGCCGCGATCACGCCGCCTCTGCCGACGACGACGCGAACGCTCGTTTGAACGCGTGTGCAAACAGCCACACGTATTCGACAAAAGCCACACTCTTTCGCATATCAAGTCGTCGTTTGGTAGGGCAACTTCTGCGGTGGCGTCAATCGATCTCAACGACAATAGCCGTGATGTTGTCTTTGCCCCCGCGGCCGTTCGCAAGATCAATCAGCTTCGTCGTTGCGGCCTCTGCACCGAGCGGAATGATCGCATCAAGGTCGCCCGGCTTCATGTAACCGTGCAGGCCATCGCTACACAAAAGAAAGCGTTGTCCCGCCTCGAGTTCGACGAGGCCCGTGTCGACTTGCACGTAGTCACGATTGCCGACAGCCCGGGTGATGACGTTCTTGTGCGGTGACTTCTTGGCTTCCTGCTCGGTGATGAGTCCGTGTTTAATTTGCCAAGCGACGAGCGTGTGGTCTTCGGTGAGTTGGTCAACTGTGTTGCCAATCACGCGGTAGATGCGACTGTCTCCCACCTGCGCCGTAATCGCGAAATCACCCAGCACGAGGAGCGCACTAATCGTGGTGCCCATCCCGCTCTTCTTGCTATCGAGTTCGGCGATCGAAAAGACCATGTAGGTTGCGGCTTGCACCGCGCTCTCGAGCAAACGGAATGCGGCACGAACGTGTCCTTCGACGAGCGGCACATTCAGCGGCTTGAGCTCACCGATGCCGCGCTTGACCATTCCGTAAATCGTGTCGACAGCTTCGCTACTCGCAACCTCGCCAGCGGCATGCCCGCCCATTCCGTCTGCAACGACGTAGAGGCCGAGGCGATCGTCGCGGAAGAATGCATCTTCGTTCGAAGGCCTTTTGCGTCCGAGATCGGAAAGTCCGTGACTGAGCCGACGAAATGAACTTCGTGCGATCTCAGGAAGCGGCGACGTGCGCGGCACCATATTGAATATGAGTATATCGCTGCAACCTGCATCCGGCCCTTAATTGTAAACGCACCGGATCTGAAGCGTCCTATAACCGTGGGCCGCGCATGCCTACACCTACATTCCTCGACAAGCTGAACGCTAAGGCGTCCCCCAATGCGCGTTTGCGTTGGGCAGGTGACCATCCTTTTGGACGCGATCGCGTCATGCGATACGAGCTCGGAAATGGACTCACGGTCCTTCTCCTGGTCGACAGGTCAGCTCCTGTTGTGAGCTATGCAACTTGGTATCGCGTCGGCTCAAGGCACGAAAAACCAGGAAAAACCGGACTTGCTCACTTTTTCGAACACTTGATGTTCAATGAAACCGAGCACCTCAAAGCGGGCGAGTTCGATCGAAAGCTGGAAGAAAGCGGTGCCGAGTCGAACGCGGCAACTTGGCTCGACTGGACCTACTACTACGAAGCGCTCCCTGCCGACCGCGTAGGCCTTGCCATCAAGCTTGAAGCCGATCGCATGTCGCACCTCGTTCTTCGTGAGCCCCAGGTGGAAAGCGAGCGCGAAGTGGTGTCAAACGAGCGTCGCATGCGGGTCGACGACGATCCTGACGGCATCGCCAACGAGCTGCTCTACAAACTCGCCTACACGAAGCACTCGTACCATTGGCCAACGATTGGCTGGATGGAGGACATCAAGGCGTACACGCCCGCCGACTGCGAAGCCTTCTACCGCGCGTTCTATGCGCCCAACAACGCAACGGTCGTCATTGTCGGTGACATCAAGCCGCAAAGTGTCCTCGCAAAGTTACAAAAAGCGTACGGCGAAATTCCGTCCTCCGTCGTACCTCCCGAAGACATCGCACCGGAGCCCCCACAACTCGAGCCTCGAAGCGTCGAAGTCGTCAAGCCAACGACAAACGAAAAGGTGTTCATCGGCTACATGGGCCCATCTCTTGGCGACCACGATCACACGCCGCTCAATGTACTCGCGGAGATTATGTCCGGTGGACGGGCATCGCGGCTCTACACCAAGCTCGTCACCGAAAAAGAAATCGCAACCGAGCCTCGCTGCTGGGCGGCCACATTTCGTGATCCCGGCATCTTTGAAATCACGGCCGCAGCGCGTGACGGGCACACCGCGAGAGAGCTCGAACAAGTGATCGTCAGTGAAATTGACAAATTGAGTACAGAACTCGTTACCGACGAAGAACTCGAGCGCGCGAAGGCAAGGCTCGAACTGTCGCAAGTGCAATCGCTCGAGACCGCAAGCGGCAAAGCCGAACAGATTGGCTTCTATGAAACCGTGCTCGGAGAGCCAAGCGCGGCGTTCATCCGGCTAGAGGCGACACGAAAGGTCAAGAAAGAGGACATTCGCCGCGTAGCCCGCCGCTACCTCGTCGAACGTGCGCGAAATACCGTCTACCTACTTCCCGAGGCTCCCTGATGCCAGAGTCACAAACACTGAGTAGCGGCACGAGCCTGATCGTCGAATCGGCGCATACCGTTCCGCTCGTCTCTATGGTGATCGCACTACGCACGGGTCCGGCGCACGATCCAACGGACCGACTCGGCTTGGCACGTATTGCCCTGCGCATGCTTCGACGCGGAACGAGTAAGCTCACTTCACGCGCGATCGATGAGCGCATCGATTTGCTTGGTGCAGAACTCGCTGTGGACACATCGTCGACTTCAATCGCGATGCATGCGCAGGTGATCTCCCGCAATTTCGGCGCCTTCATCGAACTGCTTACCGAGCTACTCAGCGATCCAAAAACCGACACAGACGAACTCGAGCGCCTCAAGCGTGAAACTCTCGCCGAGATTACGGAGTCTCTCGACAGCGATCGCGGCCTTGCGCAGCGCGCGTTTTCGCGAGGCTTCTTTGGCGATCATCCTTACGGACGGCCCGGAAACGGAACGTTGGCTACCGTCGGCCACATCACACAAGACGACGTGAAGCGCTACTACACCACGCACCTCGTCCACGGCAACGTCGTGATCGGACTCTCCGGCGACGTAACTTCTGCGCAAGCAATTGACGCCGCGAATGCACTTTCGAACGCGCTTCGCACGGGTAAGCCGCTTGTCGATTCAGTCGGACCTCCACTCATGCCAGACGGCCGCACCATTTGGTTTGCGGACAAGCCCGATCGTACGCAGTCGCAACTCGTGGTCGGCACGCTGGGCACGTCGGCAAAAGATCCCGACCACCACGCGCTCATCGTTGCGAACGCAATCTTCGGTGGCACATTTACGTCGCGCCTCATGCGTGAAGTGAGAAGCAAGCGCGGATGGTCGTATGGCGCGAGCTCTCGCTTAAGCCTCGAAAGAGCGCGGCACGCATTTGCAATGTCGACGGCACCGGGTACAGCCGACACAGGGCCGTGCCTAGCGCTGATGATCAAGTTGCTCGAAGCGTGGGTCGAAAACGGCGTAACACCGCGCGAAACGAGCTTCATTCAGCGGTATCTCGTTCGTTCGCATGCCTTCGACGAAGATACTGCAGCCAAGAGGTTACATTTATCCGTCGACACAGAACTCCTTGGCCTTCCGGCAGATTATTATCGTAACTACAAAAGTTCTATTTCTGCCGTGACGCCAGAAGCGGCCTCCCAAGCTGTGAAGAAGCGCCTCTCGGCCTCTAACTTGGTGATCGCCATTTCAGGAACAGCAAGCGACACGCTCGATGCAGTTACAAAAGCCGTGCCCGACTTAGCGGGTGCGCACGTGCTGCCGTTTGCAGAGCTTGGGTAGTGAGCGCAGTCACCAGGCGAAGCCGACCCCTGTCTCAAGTCGAAGCATCGGCGCAGCCCACTGCCGAACGACGCGATCGGCGAAAGCGATCTCCGCCGGAGGTAGGCCGACACCGACCGCAGCGGAAACTGGGATGTACCAATGATCTCCAAGGTTGATCCCCGATTCGATCCTCGCAAATGAGAGTGCGCTCCACTTCGTCTCTCGCTTGCCCACAAAGCCGCTTTCCGCGCTCCCGCTCACCACAATGTTGGATGCCGCAAGTCCGACGCTGACGCGAAGCCGTAAGACGTCGTCAATCAACCTAATTGTCAAGCTACTTGCCAAACTAGAAGAGCCAAGTGACGTCGTCCCTTCTGGACCGTGCACGAACCCCAGGGCAATCGGCAGGGTGCCTTCAAGGTTGAGCCCAAGCATACGGCTTGGAAACCAGGTCACCCTTCCGGCAAGGTCCAATCCTGGCGTGCCTCCTTGCCAAACGACGCTCGGCATGACGCTCAGCTCAAACGAGCGAAGCGTGTTGCGACGCACGTGGGCCACTTCAGGCGGAGGGCGCACCCCTGTTGGCGTCGAAGCTGATGGTTGAGCGCTGGTCGTCGTCGGGGTCGCACCAGGATTGTTCGGCGGCTTGGGCGCTGGCTCCTCACCCGGCAAGAGCTCGAGCAGCGCCGCGCGAACGGCCTCTGCCAGCCTCACGCGATCATCACGCGTGAGTGCGCTAAAGACGCGCTTCTTGCCCGCAATCTCAACAACACACTCGCCTTCGCTTGCGCAACGCACGATTGCCTTCGCGTCACAGGGCGCGCTGCACACGGTGAGTTCGTTCGTGCGAAGCTCGACTTCGAGTTCCGGCGAGCCTCCTTCAACGAGTACGGCGCGTACGGCAGCAATAGCAAGAACACCGCTCACGGCGAGATGACACTCCGCGCGTAGTCGGCATGCGCACCAGCAGGGAAGCGCGCCAGATAGTTACTCGCGTGCACTTTCGCCGTTGCGCGATCACCTCGCGCAACGCTCAGATCGATCAACCTCCCGAGCGCCTCTTGCGCAAAGGTGCCGCTTGGCTCGGCCTGAAGGTAGCGCGTAAACCACGAATACGCGTCGGCACCCGACGAGAGGCGCCCCAACTGGAACGCGGCTCTTGCGGCCTCGGGTGTACCCGCAAATTGGTCGACGACCGAACGATAGAGACGCACCGCACTTGCAGCGTCGCCTGCCAAACGCGCAACCTCAGCGAGTTCGACTAGCTCTGGCGCCGTCGCATGATCGCTCGCCTGCACGCTCTTCGCTCTTCGCCACGCCTCGGCATACTGACGCGCCTTTGCAAGTTCGCGCCATGTGGGCTCTACCGTTGCGATCGGTGTCGAGGCGTCGGCTTCTTGAAGCGCATATGCAGACGGGATCTCTGTTGCAACGAGTGGTGCATGCGTTGGCTCTGGCTTGTCCGTCAATACAATTGACGATGCCGACACAGTCGGCATAGGCACAATCGATGGGGCAGACGCGGTGTCGCTCGGCGGCACGACCGGAGAAGACGTCTTCTGCACGGCGAGCCCCTTGGGAACGCAGCTCCACTCCTGCGACTCACCCGCCACGAGCGCAACACCACTCGAAGGCAAGCACGGCCCAAACACAACGACACGCCCCTCAAACATCTTCACCTGAACGCGCTGAGCCTCAGGATCCCACGCCGCGTCAAACGACGTGCCTGTTACGCGAATCGCAAAGTCACCTGCGAGCACAGACCAACGCGTTGCGTCTCGATGAACGACGTGCGCATGCAAGGACCCTCGCTCAAGACGCACTTCTGCGCCATAGGGGTGAAGAGATACAACGCGCGCTCTCCCCTGTTTCTCGGTTTGCACCTCGGAACCGTCGCTAAATGTAACACTCGTTCGCTCATTTTCGTTACCCCAGCTTTGCGAGACATCGAGCATTCGTCCTTCAACTTTGGCGATGAGCGTCTCGTTCTTGCGTTGCGATACGAAGAAGAGACCTGCAGCGGCAATGCTCGCAAGCAAAGCGCCGACAACGAGAGCACCGCGACGACGCTTCCGACGACGCGAATGCACATCGCTACGAATCGCTCGGAACTCTGCGTCGATTGACTGCTGCTCACGAGACTCGAACCATCCATCGGAGGCGGTGCGCAATTTGGCCCATTGACTTTGGCTCATCGCGTGCCCTCCTCTAGCCAGCTCGCGAGCCACGGATCGTCCGCAGCACGGCTGGCGAATGTTGCATCAGCCCTAGCAAGTCGTCGCTTCACGGTTGCCAGCGAGCATTGAACAAGCTCGGCAATTTCTTCGAGCTTACGTTCGTCAACATAGCGAAGCGCAAAAACGATGCGCTCGTCTGGGTCGAGCGTATCCAATACGTCGTGGACCGCAGATAGCGCGCGCGAAACTTCTGGCGAAGCTTCTGTTGACTCGCGCTCGGGCATCAAATCGAAAGACAAGAAGCTTAACCATTTGCGCCTCCGTCGCTTGCGAATGTCCTCGCGCGCAACAAACACCGCGATTGCGCCTAGCCAACCTGCAATTGATTGTCCCTCGGCGAGCCGATCGATGCGCTCCAAGCCGCGAACAAACACATCGTGAATCAGATCATCAATGTCGCTCCGCGGGCCAAGGACGCGATAGAGCATTCTGGCGACGTAGCCGCGATAGTCGACCAAGAGCTCTCGCTGAGCCCAGCTCTTGCTTGCGCGAAGGCCATCGGCAAGTGCCCGCGACTCTTCCTCTTCTGGAAGCGGAAATGAATCTGCAACAGATGCGGACGACACGTTGGGGCTGGAGATAGCAGCGAGCGTGAGCAATGCCACACCAAGTGGCCGCTTGCGTTCGAAACGGCTCACGAACCCGCTTTCTCCCTGCAGGTAACGCCTAGTCCCTTGACCGGGGCGTAGTGATTGCTTCCTGAGCGAAGTTGAAGGGACTGGGGAAACTCGCGGGAGCGAGTTTCGGGGTCTTGGGGCAGCGCCCCAGGAAAAAGGCTAGTGCCTTGACCCGCTGCGGAGCAGCGAGCGCATGAATCAATGCGCCCCGGTCAAGGCACTAGGGCGTTGTGATCCCTGTCACCGCAATGCTTGGCAAAGGCGCGCAGAGTGGAACCGAACTCGTCGAGAAGTCCGCAAAATCGTAGCCAATCGTCGTGTCGACGCGACCCAGGTAGTTGAGTGAACCGCCGCCAGTCCCCCCATCTGCAGCCAGACTGGTTGGCTTGAACGAATCGCCAAAGTAGCCGGTCTCGCTCGTAAACGCGCCGCCGATCGTGATTGCCTGATCGCCGCTGTTGGTGAGCTTGAACTCTGACGCAACGATGTCGCCCGCCTTCGCAGTGATCGTCATCTGCGTGGGCGATACGACAACGAGAGCGCCACTTTGCGTCATGCTGACGGTCAATCCGACAGCTCCACTTGGCAAGTCGCCGTACATGCCTAGCTTGTCGTCTGAAGTGCCGAACTGCGTGGCCCCAACCCAGACGGTGACGCTCAATGATGCACCAGCCTTCAACGTCGTCGCGGCGGTTACGCCTTCGGGCAAGCCCTTCTGACCGAAGAGAGTTCCCTTCGAGAATTTGCCATAGAAGTTCGCGATGTCTGCACTTCCCGTATTGGTAACCGTAAAAGTCTTTTCGGACTGGCCGCCGCAATTGATCTTTCCGAACTCGATCGCGCTCACCGAAAGGGACAACACGCCTGCCACGCCCGTTCCTGAGAGGCGAAACGACGATGGCACATCACTACATAGTACGGCGCCTGATTGAGCCGTTACCGTGACGAGAGCAGACTCGGTTCCGTTCGTTTGCGGCGTGTATGTAAACGTTGACGTCGCGCCGCTTGAACTCACGCTCGCGCTGCTGGGTCCGGTAAAGGCCCCGGTGCCGATGGCAAAGTCGAGTCCTGCAGTTGCGTTACCTGTATTGGCAAACGCAACTGAAGAAGATGATGAGCCTGGCCACGCCGTGCTGGCGAACAGGATCGTGGAGCTGCTTGGCGTGCGCGCGAGGATGGCGCCACGCGACGTAAGCGATAGCGCGACGTTGTGAACGGTGTCGCCCGAAATATCGGTGGTGATCGCCATTGTGCCGCCGTACGACGTTACAGCACTCACCTTTGACGGAATCGCCGGTGGCGTAACGACGAGGCTGATCGACCCGCTCGCCGCGACGGTCAAGCCGTTGGGTGAGGTGTACGAGTAGCCCGTTGGAAGCGTAACATTCGTAACTTTGAAGGACGCGGTTCCGTCATTGCGAACGGTCACTGTTTGCGTTGCGGCTTGCGTACCGCAATTTGCAAAGCCACCGCTATCGCCAAAAGTCACCTGTGCAGGCGACACACTTGCAACGCCCTTGGTTCCCGTTCCAGTGAATGCAACGGGTGTTGGCAGAGCCGCGCACAGCACACCGGTTGTCGTCGGTGAGATCGCAAGAGTACCGGTGCGTGTCGTCGTATCTGTTGGGCGGAACACGCTTGTGATCGACGCGCTTGTCTGCCCTGCAATCGATGCGGTGCTCGGCGAGAGACTCACGGTTGCGTGGCTCGAGACGAGCACCACATTCGCCGAAAGATTGCCGTCGTTGACAACGCTAAACGATGCACTCGATGTGCTGCCAACTGGCACTTGCCCGAACGACACTTGAGTCGTGGGCAAGAAACGGAGAATCGCTCCCTGTGCACCCTGCGAAAGCCCGATTGAGTGAGACGCATCGCCTGGCACGTTCGTCCCTATCGCAAGCGTGTCGCCATAGTTGCCGGGCACGGGCGAATTCGACGGGATTGCGTTCGGCGTGATCACGAGGGTATCGCTGCCACCCGCCGCGACAGTGCCACTCGTTTTGCTCAAGTTGAATGGCGAGGAAGCACCGCGGGCGAGCGTCGCAGACCAGGTGTAGCTCGCGTTGCCTGGATTCTGGAGCGTCAAGGTGCGTGCGGTCGCAGTGCTGCCGCAATTAGTTGCGCCAAAGTCGAAACTCTGCGCGGAGAGCGACACTTGTCCGCTCGTTCCTGTTCCGGAAAGAGCCACATCAGCTGGCATCGGCGCGCATAGCGCAACAGAGCCTGCAGCGATTTTGAGCGAGCCCGTCGCAGCACCCGCCGAGGCTGGGCTAAACGATGCGCTTGCACTCACAGAATCGCCCGCCGCAATCGTCAATGAACCTGACGGGCTCACTGAGAAGCCAGTGCCCGATGCGGTCACGGTGAGCGGCGCGGAAACGTTGCCCGCGTTTGCGATCGCAACAACGGCACTTTGCGATGTGCTCACGGGCACCGAGCTAAACGCCACCGTGGAGCGGCTAACCGTTACGATCGCGCCTCGTGCAGTTTGCGACAGCGCAATAGAGTGCGGGGAATCGCCGACGGCGTTGGTCTTCACGACGATGCCGCCCGCGTAATAGTTCGCCGTAACGGGCGACTCCGAAGGAACGGCCTTCGGTGTGACGGTCAAGGCAGCTGACGATCCAGGTGCAACCGTGCCGGCAAGCGGCGCCACCGTGTAGTACTTGGCGCCAGCCGCATCGAGCGTCGCGTCGTATGTGAAGGGACCGTTACCGGTGTTGGAAACCGTGATCTTCTTCGTGCTGCCTTGCGAACCGCAATCGACCTTGCCGAAGTCGAGCGACGCTGGCGTAACGCCCACAACGCCATTCGTACCTTGACCCGTAAGGGCAACTTGCTTGACTGATGTTCCGCACAGGACGCCCGTCGTCGTGATCAGCGACTGGGATGAACTTGGAACCGTTGTTGATGGCTTGAAGCGCGCAAGCAACCCCGCAGCGGTCGCGCCCGGCTTCAGCTCAACCGCAGTCGGAGATCCTGTCCAAGCGATCGAAAACTGCTTGTCGGCAGGATCACCAAATGTAACCGACACAGCCTTATTTCCGTTGTTCGTGAGCGCGAGCGGCACGTCGGGTGCCTGAGCGCCGACAGGATAGCTACCGAAGTCCGCCGACGCGGGAACCAGCGCAAGCTCGGCGCCTGAAGGCGTGAGCGTCACAGGAATCGCCACGCGTTGGTTGTTCTGGTCGTTCGTTACAACGTTGAGCGCTGTTTGCACGAGCGCTCCGGCTTTCGCGTTGGCTGCAACGGCGCTCGGCTTGATTGTCAGCTCAACCGTCTCACCAGGTCCGAGCGAGCCGCTCGTCTTGTCGCTGAGAGAGAACTGTTCTTTCGAGTCAAGCGAGACGTCCCAAGAGAGCGGTTCGGCGCCTGCGTTTCGCAATGTGAGCGCTTTGCCTTCCGCAGCGGCTCCGCAGTCGACCTCGCCAAAATCGAGCGCCTTCGTGGAGAGCTCGAGCCGAGGTGGCCCCGAAGGCGCCGCATCACTCACGCCGCCACCACCGTCATTTTCGGCGGGTTGATTCGGCAACGTCGCGTCTGAAAACAGCTGCGAGTAGTCAGACGAACCGAAGCAACCAACTCCCGTAAGCGACAAGGCAACAGCGAGCGCGGCGGTTTTTCTCATGCAATTCTCCCGGCCACGGACTTAGCACGCGCCTTCAAAGCGGCAATCGCCTGTTCGAGCGACAGATCCGCTTCAGCTAGGCTTTTTTGCCAGCGCTTCCGCGAACTTGGTGTCGTACCTGCCCATACCAAACTCATTTGAACCAAGCACGCGCCGCAGGAACGAAAGGTTCGTGACACAAGGTTCGATGCGCGTCCCGGCAAGTGCACGATCGAGCGCTTGGATCGCCGCTGCGCGATCGGCTGCCCACACCGCAACCTTTGCGACCATTGGATCGTAGAACGGCGTCACCTTGCTGCCCGCAACGACGCCGGACTCGACGCGCAAGTGGTCGGATTGAGCGTCGCCGAAACCATTTGCCCATTCGAGCGTATCGATAGCCCCTGGTTTTGGAATGAAGCCCTTGCTTGGATCTTCGGCGTAAACCCTCGCCTCGATCGCGTGCCCCTTCGGCGAGAGCTTCGACCAATCGGGAAGCCGCTCTCCTGCGGCGACACGCAGCTGCCACTCCACGAGATCGAGACCCGTAACCATTTCTGTAACTGGATGCTCGACTTGCAGGCGCGCGTTCACTTCGAGGAAGTAGAGATTGCCCTCTGCGTCGGCAATGAACTCGCACGTGCCCGCTCCAATGTAACCAACACTGGTTACAATACGAAGCGCCGAGTCAAAGAGAGCGCGACGACGAACCGCTCCTGCTTCGCCCACAAAGAAGTGCGCAGGCGATGGCGACTCCTCAATGATTTTCTGATGACGACGCTGCACGCTGCACTCTCGCTCACCCAGCGCGAATGCTTGGCCATGCTTGTCGCAGAAGACTTGCACCTCAATGTGCCGAGGTTCGCTGGCGTAGCGCTCGATGTAGATTCGAGCGTCCGCAAATGCAGCCTTTCCGCGATCGCTGCAGCTTCGAAGCGCACGCTCGAGTCCGCTTTCGTCGGCAACGACTTGCATCCCGATTCCACCACCGCCGCCAACCGCTTTGATCACCACAGGATATCCAATGGTTGCAACCGTCGCTTTGACGGCCTCGATAGCCTCTGGCGTATCGATGGCGACTGGCGAGTCAGTTCCGGGCACAGGGCTGACGCCCGCTGCGAGTGCTACGTGCCGCGCTTTCATTTTGTCGCCAAACGCGTCGAGCACGTCGGGAGTCGGACCGACGAACGTTGCACCGGCTTCGGCTACAGCACGCGCAAAGCCTGATTTTTCGCTCAAAAATCCGTATCCGGGATGGACCGCAGTTGCGCCGCTCTTCTTGAGAACGTCAATGAGGTTGTCGATAACGAGATAGGAGTCTTTCGGCGAAGGTGGGCCAATGAGAAACGCTTCGTCAGCTTCCTTGACGTGTGGTGCGTGCACGTCGGCTTCGGAGTAAACCGCAACGGTTGCGATGCCGAGCTTCTTGCACGTACGGATCACACGTCGCGCGATCTCGCCGCGGTTTGCAATGAGGACCTTGGAAAAGAGAGCAGCCATGGCGATGTTTTCACCACGGCGGCAGCCGCAGTCAATCGCTCAAAGATTCTTACCGAGGGCGATCGGTGTAGGTCTTTGTCTCGCCTGCAATCCACTGGAAATTGTCGAGCAATACACTCGAATCGAACGACGCGTCGCCAGTGTCCCAAATCATGAAGTCGAGCGTGATTTCTTCGCCCGGCTCGATGGGTGCCTGTGTTTCGAGCCAGCCTGTTGCGCCACCGCCCGTGTCTTCCTTTGTGGTGCCCGAATAGCAGTGGACACCAGGGCAGTAGAATCCAGTTCCCCAAAGCTCACCGTCGCCACCTGCGCATGTGGAACGACCACACGTCGTCGTGCCGCCTTGGCAACGATCGAAGAAGCCATTGTTGACGCTGACGGGTCGCTGTTGGGGATCGAACGAGATGTTCTCCGCAACGCCGTTGTTGAATGCCTTCGAGGTCAACATCGCGAGGAAGCCGTCGTTGTAGTTCGTGCAAACGTACTCGGGCCACTCGCCAGACATGAAGTTGAAATTGAACGACAGCCCCTTCGCGTTGCCTGGGGCGCGCAGTTTCATGCGAATCACGATGACGTCATAGACATCGGTGTCTGCGTCACAACCTGCGATGGACTTTGGGTAACCCGACGGCACGGAACCGCCCATGTACGATCCCATGGTCGCGCCGCTGCGAAAGCACGCGTACTTATCGTACGTGCCGTTCTTGTTGTTGTACTCGCGCGCCCAGCCAGAGCTCAGCACGCCCAGGCTGCCACCCTCGCGCGGCGTGAGCACACTGCCAAACTTGGGCATGATTCCATGCTGGCCGTCATTGGGCTTGCCGGTGGTGTTGTAGCCGTCGAGGAACGTCGCCGAAATTAGGCCCCATCCACCGTCGCTCGCCGAACGGCAAATACCCAGCGCGCTGGCGAATCCTTCGGCGTTTCCGTCCAGAGCGAGACCGCTGTCGCAAACAACAGCGTTGTCGACCTGACCATCGCCGTCGTCGTCGCAGTTGTTTCCGGGGATGTCGTAATTGAGCTTCGACGGCGTGCAGACGGCTTCACCGCCATCGCCGGTCGGTGGCAAGGGCGGCCCGGTATCGGGTCTGTCTCCGCCACCAGACCCACCATCAGCGGGTAAATTCGTAAAACCTTCTCGAACTTTTGCGGTCGAACACGCGAGCAAAAAACAAGCGGCGACGCCTACTGCCCTCAAACCCATGGCCACGCAGTTTGCACGGGTGTGCCAGAAGGTAAAGCTCGAGCGGAAAACTTGAAGGTAGTTGAGACGCGATGTCGCAGAGTGCCCCCTGAGTCCTTACACGTCGAGGTCTTCCG
The DNA here is from genome assembly GCA_023248745.1 of Myxococcales bacterium. Classification (GTDB taxonomy): domain Bacteria; phylum Myxococcota_A; class Polyangia; order Polyangiales; family Polyangiaceae; genus JAHFDX01. The sequence continues at coordinate 34,045 of JAHFDZ010000001.1, forward strand.
CTTGAGCTCGGCCTGCGCGATCCATGATGAAGCGAAACCGCGGCGAAGGATCTTTGCCCATCAGTTCGTTCACGATGCGATCGGTCTCGAGTTCTTCTCCAATTGTAACGCGAAGTGCACGACGCTTGCGTGGATCGAGGGTCGTACTCTTGAGCTCTTCAGCGCTCATCTCGCCAAGCCCCTTGAACCGACTGACCTCTGGGCGAACGTTCTTTGGTAACGCCGCGAGTACTTTTTCTTTCTCAACGTCGTCGAGCGCCCAATGCGTTTCTTTGCCGGCGTCAATGCGGAACAGCGGCGGCATTGCCAAGTAGATATGGCCGTTGCGAATGAGCCCCGGCAAGTGGCGATAGAAGAACGTCAGAAGCAACGTGGAGATGTGGTAGCCGTCGCTGTCCGCATCCATCAGCAAAAAGATGCGGCCATATCGTAACTTCGCAAGATCGAAATCATTGCCAACACCGCAACCGAGCGCAGACACGATGTCTTGAAGCTCCTTGTTCCCGGTGATCGCTTGCATGTTCGCGCGCTCGGCGTTCAGCACCTTTCCACGAAGCGGCAAGATGGCCTGCGTTCGGCGATCGCGCCCCTGCTTCGCGTTGCCTCCAGCGCTATCGCCCTCGACCAAAAAGAGTTCACTCGTCACCGGATCGGTGCTCGAACAGTCTGCGAGTTTACCTGGCAGATTGAGTCGGTGACTCACCGCCCCTTTTCGTTTCACCTCACTGATCGCCGCACGGCTCGCCTCACGCGCGCGCGCCGAAAGCACGATGCGCGCAATGATGCCCTCGGACGTGCGCTTGTTGTCGTGCAACCATTGCTCAAGGGCGGTGCGAACGGCCGTTTCGACGTGACCTTGCACTTCAGGGTTGTTCAGGCGGTCCTTCGTTTGCCCCTGAAATTGCGGCTCGGCAACGTAGGCGCTGAGGACCGCGCACATTCCTTCGCGAATGTCTTCGGCCGTAAGGGTGACGCCCTTGGGTGTTAGCTCGTGCGTCGTCATGTAGTTGCGCACAGCCTTGGCGACGGCTTGCTTCAAACCCGCTTCGTGCGTGCCGCCAGATGGGGTCGGAATTCCGTTGGCGTAGCTCTTGACGAACTCATCGGTGGACTCGGTCCACTGCAGCGCGAGTTCCATGCGCACAGGCTCTTCGCGCTCGATTGAAAACGCCTGCGGATGCACGGCCGCCTTGGCGCGCTCGCCAAGAATCTTCTGCAAGTATTCGACGATGCCACCTGGATGCTCGAGATGGACCCACACGGCAGTCGGCGACTCGCGAAACGAAATTTTGAGGCCCTTGTGCAGGTACGACTTTGCCTCGAGCCGTTCGAGAATCGTCTGTGCGTTGAAGCTCTCTTTGCTTCCGAAAATTTGGCTGTCAGGTCGAAAGTGGATCGTTGTGCCGTGCGTTCTTGCAGGCCCCACTTTGACGAGCTTACTGACCGCTGCACCCCGCTCGTACGATTGTCTATATTCTTGACCACCTCGCCGAACCGTCGCGGTGAGGTGTTCGGAAAGCGCATTGACGACTGACGAACCAACGCCGTGCAAGCCGCCCGATACTTGGTAGTTCTTGCCGCCGAACTTTCCGCCGGCGTGCAACGTGCACAAAATGAGCTCAAGCGCAGACCGCTTGTACTTCGGGTGCATATCGACCGGGATGCCGCGACCATCATCGCCAACCGTTGCGCCTTTCTTGTCAGCGTCGAGCGTCACTTCAATGCGTTTGGCATGACCATTGATCGCTTCGTCAACCGAGTTATCGACGATCTCCCACAGCAAATGATGGAAGCCTCGCGCGTCGGTTCCACCGATGTACATCGCCGGCCGCTTGCGCACGGGATCGAGACCTTCGAGGACCTCGATGTCTTTGGCGGTGTAGGTCGAGTTGCTCATGATGACACCTCAGGCAGCGTGAGTTCTGGCGGAACCACTCGAACAATTTGCGAACGCTTGACGATCGCTTCGCCTCTCGATGCGCGCGCGCCAGCGACGAATGCAAGACTCACGCTCATGCGTTTGCCCTTGTCAGTTTCGATCACAAGCTCGTCACGTGATTTGCTCAGAAGCACTGCGCCAACGACCGCGTCGTTGTCGTGCAACTTGACGAGCATGACCCCCTTCCCTGCGCCCGAGAGCAGAGGTGATTCTTCGACGTCGGTCGCAAGACCGAGCCCATTGCGTGTTGCGCACGCGATGTGCTGTTTCTTGTGCGTAAGGGCTACGAAGACCACCTCGTCTCCTTCGCTGAGCCGCGCATACTTGCGACCGGCGCGCGTCGACGGCTCTCGATGACCTCGTAACGAGAAGCGCAACATTTGGCCCGTCTTCGTCACGACGATCGCAAACGGAGGTTCGGGCTCGCCGTCTTCACTCGCAACCGGAACGTCGAGAACGCGCGAATCAAAGCTCATCATCGAGACGATGCGTTCACCGTCAGCCATCTTGAAGAGCTTCTGCACAGGATCGCCGTAGCCAGTCGTTGCAGGCACATCGACGATGCGGCACACGTAACAAGTTCCGAGATTTGAGAAAAACGCGAGACTCGCTTTGGTACTGCCGAATCCGAGACCAATCACTTGATCGCCTTCGCGCACGCGAACCGTTGCAAGGTCCTTCACTTCGCGTTGACGCTTGAGCCAGCCTTGTTGGGTGACAAGGACCGTCGCATCTTCATCGACGATGAACGCCTCGGCAGCGTATTCGGGCTCGTCGGCGACGCCGCCTATCTTTGTGCGGCGCTTCTGCGCGAAACGCGCTTTGACGCCCTCGAGCTCAGCGCGAATGAGCTTCCAACGAGCAGGCGCACTCTTGAGCAACGCAGCGAGACGCGACGCTTCTTTGCCCTTCTCGGCGAGTTCCTCGCGGATCAAATTGATCTCGAGCTGCGCCAATCGATAGAGGCGAAGCTCGAGAATCGCATCGACTTGTTCTGAATCGATCTTGAAACGCACCATCAATTTCTCGGCCGCGTCCTTCTTACCCTGCGACTTTCGAATGATGCGAATCGTCTCATCGAGCGCATCGAAAACGATCGCAAAACCCTCGAGCACATGAATGCGTCTGCGGAGTTGCTCGAGATCGAAGGCGGTGCGTTTCGTGACGACGTCGAAACGAAATTTCAGGAACTGCGCGAGCATTCCGCGAAGATCAAGTCGCTCTGGCGTAGGGACGAGCGGATTGTCTGTCGGAATCAGGCAAGTGAGGTTCACCTGCACGTTCGTGGCAAGTGGCGTGTGCTTGTAGAGATACGCCATCACCAACTGTGGATCAGCTTCCTTCCTGATCTCGAGCACGACACGCGTCTCGTCGGTGCTCTCATCGCGAACGTCGAGCAAGAGAGGCAACTTCTTCGAGATGATGACTTCTGCAATTTTTTCGACAACTGCACGGCGCTCAACCGCGTAGGGAATCGATTCGATCACGATCTGCGGCCCGCGCTTGTCGGCGTCCTCGATCTTCCATTCGCCGCGAAGCTTTAGTGAGCCGTGTCCCTGCGCGTAGACTTCTTGCAGCTCAGCGCGCGAAGAGAGCAACTGTCCGCCCGTAGGAAAGTCAGGGCCCTTGATGAATTTGGTAAGCCCCTTGACCGTCAGTTCGGGGTCATCGATCAGCGCGATGCTTGCATCGATCACTTCGCCCAGGTTGTGCGGAGGAATGCTCGTCGCCATCCCGACGGCAATTCCGTACGAACCGTTGACGAGAAGGTTCGGAAACCGCGCCGGCAGAATCGTTGGCTCTTGCTTCGTGTTGTCGAAGTTCGAGCGAAACAACACAGTGCCCTTGTCGAGTTCGTCGAGCAGCTCGAGCGTCGCGAATTGTAACTTCGCTTCGGTGTATCGATAGGCCGCAGCCGCGTCGCCGTCCGCCGAACCAAAGTTGCCACGACCGTCAACTAGCTTGACGCTCATGGAAAAATCTTGCGCAAGTCGAACCAGCGCGTCGTACACGCTGACGTCGCCATGCGGATGGTACTTACCAAGCACCTCACCGACGATGAGCGCGCACTTTCGATACTTTGCGTCGGGACGAAGACCGAGCTCGCGCATCGCATAGAGAATGCGACGCTGCACAGGCTTCAAGCCATCGCGGACGTCGGGCAACGCACGCGAAGTGATGACGCTTAGTGCATAGTGCAGATATCGACGCTGCGCCTCTTCGGCGAGCGTGCTGTCGTCGATGGGCTGTGGAGGTCCCCCGTCGTCGCTGCCACCACGGCCACCGCCGCCACGCTTCCGACCACCCCCGCCACCGGTGCCTGATTTCGAACTTTGGGTTGCTGAACTCATCTTTTGTCGCTGGAAGAATGAAAACGTCAAACCGTCACGGGAGCTTGGGCTTCCGCTGAGGCTGACATAGCGAAACGTCCCTGGCCTTCTGTTCAGGCGACTTTTCGATGTATCAGGCGAGCCCTCGCGGTCGCAAGGCGAACTTCGTCGGCTGGTCATGTGTGCAGACCTGGTTGACCCTGAGGCTTCGTGTGCGGTACGAGCTTGCCGACCTTGATCTCGCGCCGCTTGGAGCCATCAACTTGATGCTCGTCGTTCGCCATTGGCTTCTGCTGGCGCGCTTCATCGTGATCTGCTGCGTTTTTTGGCCTATTTTGATCCCGTTTGGCGGCGGTGTCGCGTTTGGCGCCACCGATGGCGGAGCTCCGGATGCGGCTCCCGCTTCCCGTGACGCAGGCACCAGCGATGCCTCAATTTCAGACGCAAACCTCGCCGATGCATCCACCGCAGCGACGTTAGCGGAAGAGGCACCCATTCCGCGGTTGCAACCCAACGAAGCGGAGAAAGCTGAGGGGCTGCCCATTGTTCGAATCGTGATCGACAATGGCGCTGGACGGCTACCAGAGACCGAGGTGCGTGGCTATTTGCACGTCAAACTGAAAGATCTGTTCTCAACCGAGGCGCTGGCCGCCGACGTTCGCGCACTCTGGGAATCCAAGTTCTTTAGCGACATCAAGGTCGACCTCACGCGCAAGGACGCAGGCGTCGTTGTTCGCTTCGTACTCCAAGAGCGACCAAACATTCGTGAGATCACGTACGCAGGCAACGACGAGCTGGACGAAGCAGCGCTGAACGAGCTCGTCGAAGTCAAGGCGAACACCGTGCTCAATCAAGCGGCCCTGCGTCGCAGCGTCGATCGAATCAAGGAAGCCTATCGCGAGAAAGGGTACTTTCTTGCCAATGTCGTATTCGAGACAGTCCCCTATCGCGACAACGAAGTTGGCATTTCATTCAAAATTACCGAACGTAATCAAGTTACGGTTCAACGCATTACAATCATCGGCAACGACCACCTCCCAGAATCTGAACTTCGGGACGTGATGGAAACGGGCCAAGGTTCGTTTTTCTCGTTCGGATCGTACAAGCAAAGCCTACTCGAGCGCGACATCCTCTTGATGAGTGCGCTTTACTACGATCGAGGCTACCTCGACGTTCGCTTCGCCACGCCACGCGTGATGCTGACGCCCGATCGTGAAGGGCTTGACATCATGCTCGTGGTCACCGAAGGGCCGCGGTACAAAATTCGTCAGCTGCTCATCACAGAGGTGGACGAAGACGGCAAAGAGATTGAGCCCCTTGGAGGACGTCGATCGCTGCGTCAGCTCATCTCTGCCCAATCAGGCGACTGGGTTAATCGATCGGCGATCCAGAAGGACCTACAGGCCGTAAAAACAAAGTATCGCGACGCCGGCTACGCGAACGTCGAAGCCGAACCGCGCGTCGAGATTGATCGCAAAACCAACGCGGTCGACGTTCAGGTACGCATTCGTCGTGGCGTATTGGTCACAATCGAACGCATCGAGATCAAGGGCAACGTTAAGACCCGCGACAAGGTCCTGCGGCGTGAGTTCGAAGTCGCCGAAGGAAAGTTGTTCAGCGAGACAGGGCTCGAGGAATCGCGGCGCCGTACGCTCGCGCTCGGTTTCTTCGATCGCGTCGATGTCTCAACGACACAGGGCTCGGATCCGACGAAAATTGTCGTCACCTTCGACGTGAACGAGCGATCAACGGGCCAGTTCAATGTTGGTGCGGGCTTCTCATCAATCGAAACTTTTATTGCGACTGCGACCGTCAATCAGCAAAACCTATTTGGCAATGGTCAGGCGCTTCAGTTGCAAGCGTCGATATCGGGTTTACGCCAACTCGTGTCGGTGCGCGTGTACGAGCCCTACTTTCTTGATTCTGACTGGTCGTTTTCGACCGAACTTTTTAATCAATATTTTATCTTCAACGACTTCGCGCGGCTAACGCGGGGAGCGTCGCTCACGTTTGGCTACGCCATCATTCAGCCGAAGTTGCGGCTTGGCGTGACGCTGACCGCACAGCACGACTCGGTCGACAACGCGTCTCAAGGAACCTTCTTCGGCGCGACGAGCACAGTGAACCTGCAGCCGCGACTTCCACTCGCCAATTTGTACACGTCGGGGCGCACGATCTCCGTGCGACCGACACTCACGTACGACTCTCGCGACAATCGAATTTTTCCCACTTCAGGTATATTTTTACAGGCTTCGAGCGAGTTTGCGACCAGCCTCCTCGGTAGCGAACTTCAGTTCATTCGGCACCGCCTGACGACGCAGTTCTATGTTCCGCTCGGCGGCAACTCCGGCCAACCGGGTAGTGGCTTCGTGCTCAAGATGCGTAACGACTTCGGCGTCGTAACGAGTCCGAACGACGTTAGCCTACCCATTTACGCGCGCTTTTTCCTCGGCGGCATTTTCGACATGCGTGGCTATCGGCTCCGCACAATTGGCCCGCGATTGCCCGTCACGTCGGCGCTTGATCCGAACTCCGCGCCCATCGCAAACGGTGCAGTCATCGGCGGCAATCTTCAAGCGTATACAAATATCGAATTTGAATTCCCGATCCTCGATAAAGTTGGCATTCGAGGCGTTGCATTTTTCGATGTTGGCAATGCATGGAACCTCGAATCGCGTTTCTGTAAGACGGCTCCGGCGCCGCAATTCTCGCGAGTCGTCAGCCCCTGTTTCGACGGCGGCAGCCTCTTCTTCCTCCGCACCAGTGCTGGTTTCGGCGTACGCTGGTTCTCGCCGCTCGGCCCACTGCGCTTCGAGCTGGGCTTCCCGTTGATGCCTCTACCTTACGAGGAAAAGAGCGTCTTCGAATTTACCATCGGCAATTCTTTCTGAGTGTGAGTCATGGCTGATATCCCGCAAACAACGCCGCACCATAAAATTCCGATTTCGATCCAAGACGAAATGCGTACGAGTTATCTCGATTACGCAATGAGCGTCATCATCGGACGCGCGATCCCCGATGTGCGTGACGGCCTGAAGCCAGTTCATCGCCGCATCCTCTACTCGATGTACGAGCAAGGTATTCTGCCGAACACAGCGCATCGCAAGAGCGCCAAAGTCGTCGGAGACGTGCTCGGTAAGTATCACCCTCACGGCGACAGCAGCGTTTACGACGCGATGGTCCGTCTCGCGCAACCGTTTTCGATGCGTTACATGCTCGTCGATGGCCAAGGGAACTTCGGCTCCGTCGACGGCGATCCAGCGGCTGCATATCGATATACCGAAGCGCGCCTCTCGCGCATCGCGATCGAGTTGCTCAGCGACATCGAATCCGAGTCGGTCGACTTCGTTCCTAACTTCGATGATTCCGAGGAGGAACCCAGCGTTCTCCCCGCGCGCATTCCGAACCTTCTCGTCAACGGCTCTGGCGGCATCGCCGTCGGTATGGCGACGAACATACCGCCGCACAATTTGAGCGAGATCCTCGCCGCGACCGTTCACCTCATTCGCAACCCAAACTGCGTCATCGACGAGCTCATGGCGCTCGTTCCGGGGCCCGACTTTCCGACTGGCGCGCTCATCTACGGCCGCTCCGGTATCGAATCTGCACAGCGTACGGGCCGCGGATCGATCGTCATGCGGTCGCGCGTCGAGTTCGAAAAAGTCTCTGGCAAGACCGAGCGCGAGCAAATCGTGGTCACCGAAATCCCTTACCAAGTCAACAAGGCACGCGTGCACGCGCGCATCGGCGAGTTGATGCGCGAAAAGAAGATCGAGGGCATCTCCGAAGTGCGCGACGAGTCCGATCGCGACGGCATCCGCCTTGTCATCGAACTCAAGAAGGACGTAATTCCCCAAGTCATCGTCAACCAACTTTACCGCATGACCGACCTGCAAACGTCGTTCGGCGTGATCAATTTGGCGATCATGGGCGGCCGCCCTGCTGTGCTCAATTTGCAGCAGACCCTTGCGGCTTTCGTCGAACACCGACGCGAAGTCGTCACACGCCGCACACGCTTCGATCTTCGTCAAGCCGAGAATCAGCGCGAGATCATCGAAGGGCTCGGGATGGCGACCACTCAGGTCGACCTTGTCATTAAGACCATCCGCGAGTCAGACAACAGCGAAATTGCGCGTGAGCGCTTGATGCAGCTTCCGCTCGAAGGCCTCGAAGCCTTTGTGAGGCGTGCAGGTCGCCCCGATAGCGAGATCGAGGCGACAAAGGCAAAGACACCTTATCGACTTTCAGAACGTCAGGCGAAGGCGATTCTCGAAATGCGTCTTTCGCGTTTGACCGGACTCGAGCAAGAAAAGCTTGCAACCGAATATGGCGAATTGTGTAACAAGATCGCTCTTTATCAATCGATCTTGGCAAGCGAGCCAATGCTGCTCGATGTCATCGTCAGAGAACTTGACGAAATTCGTGACAAATATTGCAAGAACGACGCAAGGCGCACCGAGATTGTCCCCAGCGAAGCCGACATCAGCGACGAAGACCTCATTCAAGAAGAGGACATGGTCGTTACGATTTCGCACGAGGGGTACATCAAGCGAACAAGTCCCAGTGAATATCGGGCTCAAAAGCGTGGTGGCCGCGGAAAGATCGGCATGGAAGCGCGTGAAGAAGACTGGGTCACGCAGCTCTTTATCGCATCGACCCACGCGTACATCTTCTTCTTCAGCGACAAGGGCAAGGTATACGTCAAGAAAGTTTATCAAATACCACTTGGCGGCCGTACGTCAAAGGGACGCGCAATCGTCAACTTCCTTGGTATTGAGCAGGGCGAACGCATCAAGGCCATTGTCGAAGTTCCCAAAATTGAAAGTGGCAAATTCGTAGTTACGATTACGAAAAAGGGCCAAATCAAGAAAACGGAACTCATCGAATATGAGAACTTCCGCGAAAAAGGCATTATCGGCGTCAAGGTCGAAGACGACGACGAGCTCCTCTCCGCAGCCCTGACCGAAGGCGCACGAGAATTCATCATCGCAACGAAGCTCGGTCAATCGATCCGGTTCCCCGAGGATCAAGTTCGACCGATGGGCCGTTCGACGATGGGTGTTCGCGCAATCGATGTTGGCGAAGGCGACGAGGTTGTCGGCCTCGAGGTCACCGATCCCGAGCGTACGGCCGTTCTCGCAGTCTGCGAAAAGGGCTTCGGTAAGCGCACTGAGATCGAAGAGTTCCGCATCCAAAACCGCGGCGGCAAAGGCATCATCCTCATCGACGCGAGCGATCGCAACGGGCCGGTCGTCGGCATCAAGTTCGTAAAGCCCACCGATGAAGTGATGCTCATTACCGATCGCGGACAAACCTTACGTACACGCGTAGACGAAATTCGAACCACCGGCAGAAACGCTCAAGGCGTGAAGCTTATGACCCTCGATGAGAGCGAACGCATCGTCGCGCTCGAGCGCTTGGCCGAAGCGGAAGATGTGGTGCCGGACGAGGGCGGCGGAGACCCCGAAGGCAGCCCATCCGCGCCAGACCCAACCCTGAACTAACTCCAACTCTTCATCGCCCTGTCCAACCCCCTCTCGCCTGATCTTCTCGCCTGCTCCAACACCTCTCGCCTGATCTTCTCGCCTGATCCGGTTCCTGAACCGCGCCGCGCCGGGCCCGATCAGGATCAGGCGAGATCGATCAGGATCAAGATCAGGTGAAGAGGATCAGAATCAGGTGAAGAGGATCAGGATCAGGTGAAGAGGATCAAGATCAAGTGGTACGTCGAGAAGCAAACACGCCATGACAAAGCGCATCACCGCAAAGGAAGCGAAGAACGCCGCATTCGAAACGTTGCAACGACTCTTCGCGATTCATCCCGATGCGCATTGTGAACTCGAGCATAAAAGCCCTTTCGAACTTCTTGTTGCAACAGTTCTCAGCGCGCAGACCACAGACGTTGCAGTGAATAAGGCAACCCCTGCTCTGTTCGCGAAGTACCCCACCGCGGAAGCGCTCGCGAAGGCCACCCCACTTGAGGTCGAACCGCTCATTTCGACCATCGGCATGTACCGTCAGAAGTCAAAGAACATCGTCAAGTTGGCTGACCTATTGATCAAACGGCACAAAGGACAGGTTCCAAAGTCACTTGATAAACTTGTGGAACTACCTGGCGTAGGGCGCAAAACGGCAAATGTAGTTCTCGGCGTTGCATTTGGAGCGCCAGAAGGCGTCGTCGTGGACACGCACGTGATGCGCATCAGCCAACGGCTCGGATGGACCAAGGAAGCCGAAGCCACAACGATCGAGCTCGCGCTTTGTAAATTGTTGCCGCGCGAGGTTTGGGATCGAACGAGCCACACGCTCATTTTTCACGGTAGACGCATCTGCGGTGCGGTGAAGCCTCAGTGCGACAGGTGCGGGGTGAGCGACGTGTGCCCGAGCGCAGGTCGTGCCGTAGAAGTTGGACGTAAGCCGGGAAGAACGCGATAGGGAGCTTCACAAACCGTGAAGCTGCGTTATCGCCCAACGTGCCGCCTGTCTCACACCAGCATCGGCGTGCTCACCCAACGCCAACAACACCTCTCGCGCTCGCACGTCCTTCTGCGCCCCTACGACGAAGCATGCGTTGCGTAGCACGCCTCTGGGGGTCGTACGCTTCAGCGGCGAGCTTCCCACGAGCTCCGCGATCTGCATCTCGCTGAGTTGTAACAAGTCAATCGCGTCAACGTCGCTCCACTCGGGCCGCGGCGAAAACTGGTCCTTCACGTCTCGCGGCTTTGCCGATGCGTTGAACGGACATACGGTCTGACAATCATCGCAACCGAACAAGTGCTCGCCGATCGCATCAATCAAGTGGCTCGCCACTTCGCCCCGCTGCTCAATTGTAACATACGAAAGACACTTTTGCGCATCGAGCACAAATGGCCTTGGAAATGCGCTTGTAGGACACGCGTCGAGACAACGCGTACAGCTGCCGCATCGTTCGGCGATCGGTGTACCAGACAAAAGGTCAAGCGTCGTGACGACTTCACCAATGAGCAACATCGACCCGAGCCCTGGCACAATGACGAGCCCATTCTTGCCAATGAATCCCAACCCTGCGCGAGCAGCCCACGCGCGCTCGAGGATCGGTGCGTCGTCGGCAAGAGGTCGAGCCTGCACCGGTGCGTCTTCGGTGCCGAGCGTGCGCACGAACGCAGCCAGCTTGCGAAGTTTGCGGCGCAGGAAGTTGTGGTAGTCGCTACCCCTTGCGTATCGCGCGATAGAGCGCGCGAGTGGTGGATCTGAGGCCTCCTCTTCGCGACTTCTTTGGTAACGCTGAGCGATACAAATGACGCTCTTCGCGCCTTCGAGGATATGCGGACCGTTTACCGAATGTCGCGCTTCGCGGTTCTCGGCGAGATAAGCCATCGTGCCGTGCATTCCGGCCTCGAGAAACGCCTCGTACCGCGCATGATCAATATCAAGTGGCTCGATCGCGTTCGCAATGCCCACTGCATCGAAGCCAAGCTCTCGCGCTTTGACGTGCACACGTTCGGTTAGATCATGCGCGGAGGGCACCACGGAACGCATGGTAGAACGCGCAGATGCAAAGCGGGAGAATGAACCCGCGCGTTCTTGAAAAGTCAATTCCATTGACCGTTCATCAGCACGTGCAGTTGGGCGTTGCAGACTTGACCGCGAGTCTTAGCGCGGCGCAAAAACCGCGCGGCCAAGCGCTTGGATCGCCTCAGGGCCAACAGTGACCTCACCAGGCGCGACGAGCTTTCGGGCGCCAAGGCCATCGGCGAGAGCAACCGTTAACGTGACGATCGTGCCCACGGACATCGCCATCGGCACACCCAACGCGGTTACCTGTTCGCTAAGAAATTCGACGAGCCTGGCGTGATCGGCAGCCAAGCGCGTGGCAACGATTGCCCTGAGCTCTGGATCCTCGAGCCCAATCGCAGCCAATTGGCAGAGCACGCGCGCACCTGGCGTGTCGTTGAGTCGCGACGCGAGTATTGCGGCGACAAAACGCTCGATACGACCCGCTGGATCAGGTGCGTTGCGCGCATCGTCGAGGATGCGCGCAACTGCAACTGCGCAAACCTCGTCAACCATCGCACGCACCAGCTCGGGCTTGTTGCCAAAGTGATACTGGATAACCCCTTTGGAGATACCAACCGTCTCCGCGATGTCAGCGATCGTCGCTCCTGCAAAGCCTCGCTGAGCGACATGCCCAATCGCAGCCTCGACAAGTTGGTGGCGAGTACGTTCGGTTCGGGCGTAACGACGCTGCGGTTCCGGGCGCTTCGATTCAGACACGTGCGTACAATAAGCGTTCGTCGCAATGGATGTGGAACTTCTGGGGGCGAAGCCGAGCTCGTGAAATCTCGCGAATTCGACGACAATCGGCGTGCTAAGGCAGCGTGCCGTGATTGAAACGACGCGTGACATGTTCTTCGGTGGCAGAATGCTCATCGAGCAGCCAGCCGATCGCAACAGTTACCGCGTGAATATCGACTCGCTCTTGCTCGCAGGTTTTGCCGCCGCGGGAAAGCACGCCGATCACGCATTCGATCTCGGCGCCGGCGTCGGCGCCGTGGGGCTTTCGCTGATGCAGTTTAATGTCGCATCACATGTTACATTTATCGATATCTCGCCTGACACAACGATCCTTGCCACGCGAAACGCTGAGCACAACGGATGGGCCGCTCGCAGTCGCATCCTCGAAGGCGATGTTCAGAAGCTCGCACTTCTTCACAAAGGCGAAGCAGACCTCATTGTGACAAATCCGCCCTTTTATGAACCCAATGCGTCTGTGACTCCACGCAGCGAACGGCTCACCCAAGCACGCATCGGTGATCTTGGCGCTTTTCTCGGCGCAGCACGCCAACTCGGAGGAAAAGGTGCTCGTTCTTGTTACGTTTATCCTGCACAGTACTTATCCGTCCTGCTTGGCTACGCGCGCGAGCAAGGCCTCGAGCCGAAGCGTATGCGTTTCGTGCACTCACGCGCGAACACCGAAGCACGACTCGTGTTGGTAGAATGCAAAGCCGCGAAACCTGGAGGCCTTGTCATCGAGCCACCGCTCGTCGAGTGGGAGGGAGAAGCCAGAGCCGAAGAGGTACGCGTGCTTATCGAGGAAGCGCGTCTTCTGCCTCGCAAATGAATCGACGCAAAAACGCATCACTGAGACATCACGACACATCTTGTTCGCCAAGCAACCGGTCGAGCGTGATGGCGCACGCCGATCGAACACTCAGGTGGTTGTAGTCACTTTCGATCGCACGAATCGGTGGAAGAAAAACTTCGGCCTCCTCAATCGTCGCGTCGAGCAATCCCCACCCTGTACCAAATAGCAAGAGCACCGGCTTGCCGGGCCTGCCAAGGGCTGCGCGCGCCTCCGAAAACGGCACGGGCATTCGCGACTCTTTCGCAGACGTCACCCACACTTCGATCGCGCTGCGTCCACCCATCGACATGAACACATCTTCAAGAGATGGCGTCACAACCACGCGTCGCAACGCCTCAACGCGATCGGGGATGCGCTTTCCACTTGAACCGTTGATCCAATGGTCAACTATCTTTTCAATGAGCGCACGCTGAGCATCGATGGGGTGAATCACGAAGTACTGATGAACTCCGTAAGTCCGCGCACTTCGAGCCAGGTCGTGCACGTCGAGATTCGTAACTGCCGTTGTTGCAACGTCGCCCGTGGGACTCAAGACAGGATGATGCACAAGCGCGATCGAAACAGTGCGACTCATGACTTCGCCTTCAGCGTGTAAGCCTCAAAGAGGTCAGGCCTACGATCACGTGTGCGCGTGAGTGCCTGCTCGCGCCGCCACTTCTCAATGTGCGCATGGTTGCCGCCTTGCAAAACGTCGGGCACCTGCTCTCCGCGAAACTCAACAGGACGGGTGTATTGCGGATACTCGAGGAGGCCGCCCGCTTCTGGACAGTGCGACTCGTCGTGAGCTGACGATGCGTTTCCGAGAACGCCGGGCAGAAGCCTTGCGCAAGTTTCGATGATCGCCATCGCAGCCACTTCGCCGCCCGTAAGCACGAAGTCTCCAAGCGACACCTCTTCGTCAACATACTTTCCGATACGATCATCAAACCCTTCGTAACGACCGCAAACGAGCACGAGACGAGGTGCCTTCGCGAACGTCGCCGCCATCGTTTGGTCGAAGCGCCTTCCTTGCGGGCTCAGGAGCACCCGATGGGCCGGCACTGCGATGTCGTCGAGCGAGTCAAGGCAATTGACCATTACGTCAACGCGCATGACCATCCCTGCACCGCCACCATAAGGGGTATCGTCAACGCTCTGGTGCTTACCGAGACCAAACTCACGAGGACTTTTGCGCCTCAGCGTGAGTTTTCCGCTCTGCAGCGCTTTGCCTATGAAGCTAACACTTGCGAAGCTATCGAAAATCTCGGGGAACAACGTAACAACGTCAACGATCACGCCTCGAGCCCCTCAAGCGAACGCAAGACAATACGGCCGGCTTCCGAATCCACTCGCTCGACAAACGCGTCGGTGAGGGGAACCTCGAGCGCGGGTGAACCGTCAAGGCGCTTAACGACAAGAACGTCAACCGTTGGGTAGTTGCGCAAATCTTCAAGCGTCCCGATGGGCGCCTCTTGGTCAAGTAAGTAGACATTTGCGCCGATAACGTCGCACACATAAAATTCGCCGTCGTCGAGCGCGGGAAAGTCGGTGCGCTTCGCCATCAAACGAACGCCCCGCAGTTCGTCCGCGCGGTCACGATCGCTGACAGGCCGCAATTTGAGAAGCAACCCACCATCAACAGGCCGCACACTCTCAACCGGGACGTCGCGCTCGGTACCGTCGGTCATGCGAAGGCGCACTTCGCGCAGTTGCAAAAGGACGTCGCTATCGGGATTAAATAGCTTTACACGCACCTCACCACGAATGCCGTGCGAGCGCGTGATCTCAGCGAGCTCGACCCACCGATCCTTCGAGGGAAGAGCAAGAGCTGGCACGTTCAATCGATGATTTCAAGGTGCGCGCGCTTACCGAGCTTGGCAGCTGCAGCACTGAGCACGGAACGCAACGCTTGTGCGGTGCGACCTTCTCGACCGATTACCTTGCCGAGATCGGTTTTCGCGACACGTAGCTCGAAAAGGGTATTTTGATCACTCGCAATTTCGGTAACCGAAACCTGAGCTGGATCGTCGACGAGCTCGCCCGCAACGGATTCGATGAGTGCTTTAAGCGGCATGGCTATCAGACAGCTGCCTTGGACTTCTTGCGCATGAGATCGCGGAGCGTGTCGCTCTGCTGCGCGCCAACCGATTGCCAGTATGCGAGACGCTCGGTGTTGATTTGGAAGATGCCTTCGGCTCGCCGCGGATCGAATGTGCCAATGTTCTCGAGAAAGCGACCGCCACGAGGACTGCGATGGTCAGTGACGACAATTCGATAAAACGGGCGCTTCTTAGCGCCGGCGCGCGCGAGACGGATGTGGACGGCCATGGTCTTCCTGGTTTTCCTTATGGTTTCCGAGCCAATAGGTCGGGGGGACCGGATGTACGGGACACGCGTGTAGTCGTCAAGGGAAATGCGGCTATTTACCAGCGCACGCGGACGCTGGCTCCGCCCAACGTAGGGGTAATTTCGACTTCTTGTTTCGGAATCGCGACGCCGACGAGAATCATTGTCAAACCGCCCGCCATCAGGGCACCCGTCGCGCCCCAAAGAGGCGCCGTATCCGACCGTGCCGTCGACTGGTAAGCAGGCAGCGAACCCACGAGCGCTACGACGCCGGTGACCGAACCCGCGGTTATCGCAACCCCACCTAGCGTGATGAGCGCGATGGCGCCTTCGCTCAGTTGCTTCTTGTAGTAGCGGCGCTTTTCGTAGCTTCCTTCGCCCGAGTGCGGCGTTTCAATCGGCTGAAGGCGAGGAATCTCAACCCGAGTGATCTCGTGCTCAAACACGGCGAATTTCTGAGACCACGCGCGATACCCCGGCGCCGCGACTTGAATCGCGTGCTGGCCTGGATCGAGGGGTAGCGGTTCGCCCAGTTCGCTCGCAGGCACCAACTCTCCGTCGATTCTTACCGCTCCTTTCGGCGAAAGAGGACCTACAATGATCGCTTTGGGTACGCGCGCGCGCAGTGCTCCGAGTTGCTCATGCGCAAACTTGCGGCGTTCATCACGCCCGTCGGCGATCGCCTGCTTTTCGGCTGCCGTATATGCCTGCGTGGCGCGGCCGAGGCGACCCGCCTTTTCCCAACAGAGCGCGAGGTTGAGCAACGTGCCGCCACGCGGTTCAAGGCGTTGGCTCTCGGAAAGTCGTGCGCATGCTTCTGCAAAATTGCCGTCTCGCATCAGACTACGCGCTTCATCGAACAGTGTTTGCGCGCGCGTTCCCTGATCTCCACGCGCCGAAAGCGGAAGCAAGAGTGCTACCGAAAAGCATAGACAAGCAACTTTACTTCCTATCGCCGAGGCCATGGCTATCCAGCTCACTACCACCAGCCTTCGGGCGTGCGCTCACCTGACGATCCTGAGGCTCGGGCTGTCTGGGAGCCTCAACTGGTTTTGGCATGCGCGGTGGATTGCCAAACGTCGCTCGCATTGTTTGACGCGGGAGTTGCGGCTGCGGCACGGAGGCACCTTGCGGCACTTCAAATGTCGCGGCTGGCAATGGTGACGTCAAGGATTCGAGAGGTGGTACCACTTCTGTCTTTGGCAGGACACCGAGCGTGGCGGGCAACGCAGTCGGCTGTACGGCAGCACGCGCTTGAAGAAAAGTGTGCGGCAGCAGTGCAGCGACACCCGCACCGACGACCATCGACACAACCGCTGTGGTCCCCCATACGTAGCCCCGCCGAACAGGTTTGCGCAGCGTTTTTGGCGCCAGCGGGAGGGAAGTCAAATCAATCAAAAGTTGATCGATTTTCTCGTAACGCCCTTCGGGCGCTTTTGAAAGGCAGCGTCCTAGAACGCGCTCAAGCTCGGTGCGTAGCGGTTCGGAAAAGCCAACCAGTTTGGGCGTCGGGCCTGACAGGACCTCGGCGCAGAGATCGGCCATCGTTTCGCCTTTGAACGCGACTTGTCCGGTGAGCAACTCGAAGAGCGTGGCGCCGAGAGACCATTGATCAGCGCGCGCGTCGAGCGAACGCGCGTTGCGGAGCTGCTCTGGGGCCATATATCGCGGTGAACCGAGGCCCATGCTCACGTGAGAAGAGGTCGCCTCGTAGACGCCTGTCACATTGCTCCCATCGAGAGTCTTGAAAACTCCGAAGTCAAGTAACTTGATCGAAATGCCGTCTGGGTCTTTGAGGCGAAACAAGTTCGACGGCTTGATATCGCGATGAACGATTCCGCGCGCATGAACTTCGCGGAGGGCGCGACATGTCTCAAGCATCACGCCAACCGCATCGACAGGCGACAGACGTCCCTCACGCGCGAGCCATTCGCCAACCGACTCGCCTTCGAGGCGCTCCATCACCATAAACGGCGCGCCCGTTGGCAAGATGCCAGCGTCAAGCACACGCACAACACGATCGCTCTTGAGCTGCGCACTTACCTTCGCTTCGCGCACGAAGCGACGGGCAAGCTCAGGATCCTGTGAGCGCGCCACTTTGATGGCAACCCGGCGTTCGAGTGCTACTTGATACGCGTCGAAAACGTAGCCCATGCCACCAGCACCAAGCAGCCCAATGACGCGGTATTTGCCATCAACAACGTCGTCTTCCTTCAGCGGTAGGACGCCCAGGTTCATCGACGCTTGCGTCAGCGCAAAGGGCGTTAGGTTATTTCCACGGCCACTTTCTGGATACGCTGCCGCAAGCAATTCCCTGCACTCTGCACACGAATCGACGTGCTCGAGCGCAGCCGCTCGCTCCACCAAAGGGCACGCGCCGTCAGACAGTTTGAAAATGAGAGAATCCGAGAGACACGCCATTTAAGATGCCCAGTCCACTACCCTTAGCCCCAGATCACGTTGGGTGTTAGTGACGCTTCGGGCAAATGCAAGCGACTGCGGCGTCTAGTATGGGGGTTGGCGCCCCCGAATAAAACGAATGCGCAATATGACAAAAACGGTCGAAGAAGCGTGCGTAGCTGCGGAGGTCCGTCACAGCGGCCTACGCGTGAGCCGGACTCAATTCGCCTCCTTTTTGCGCGACAAGGCGCTCCTGGCAAACGGCCAGCCGCTTGCTCATGGTGGCGACCTTGCGTTCGCTTTTTGCTGCGCGCGGGGCGACGCAATCGCGATCGCCGCGTTCGAAACAACCTATGTTCCGCCGCTCGTTCGGCTCCTGAAGCAACAGGGCTTCTCGCTCGACCTGACCGACGAGGCTGTGCAACGCCTGCGCACTCTCCTTTTGGTTGGCGATGACGATTCTCCGCCGAAGATCACTGACTACAAAGGCCACGGGCCGCTCGACGCTTGGCTTCGTGTAACGGGTACACGATTGGCGCGAAAGCTCATTACGCGCGACAAGCTTGCGAACGCGGAAGGCGATGACGTCCTCCTCGAAACGCGAACGATGGGCGACGATCCTGAACTGGCGTTCATCAAAGGAACCTACCGCGGCGCGTTTCGACAAGCTTTTCGCGAAGCCCTCACGACACTTGAACCGCGGGCGAGGACCCTCCTGAAGCAACATACGATCGACGGGCTGAGTATCGACGCGCTCGCACCGATTCATGGTGTGCATCGCGCAACGGTCGCGCGCTGGTTGCAACAAGCACAAGTCAATTTGCTGAACGAAACGCGAACGCGCTTTATGAAACTCGCAAAGCTTGCGCCTGAAGAGTGCGAAAGCGTCTTGAGGATGGTCGAAAGCCGCCTGGACGTCACCTATCGACGACTCTCCGACATCTAAACGCTGCGACAAAACGTGGGGCACACCGAATAGAGACCGCTCAAACCCCGATGTCGCACACTTTTTTCGCGGCTAGCCGTTGATGCTCATCACGCGCGTAAGGCGCAACGCAAAGAATGGGTGGAGCAGCGCGCCATACAGGACGAGGCGCTTCTCTCGGATCGCTTTGATGAACTCACGCGACGCCTCTTGACCTTGTGCATCGTTTTTCGACGCAATGGGTAGGGCGAATCGCGTTGTGATGGGCAAATTGGAGAGACCGAAGATCTCGTCTGTCCCTCCACGAATCGCCATGTCGGGAACGCCTACGATGCCGTCGAACACTTCGACTTCGCCGTTTGAAAAGCGCAGCGTGATCGCAACGTCAGCGTCTTCTGCCACGATGGCCGCAACACCTGAGAGTGCATTGAAACTCGAACGCTTGTGCGGCTTGTCGCTCAAATTCTGACGCAGGAGATCGGAGAGCATCACCGCGAAACCGTTACCTTCTGCGCCTGGGGCTAGTCGGATCATTTGGGCTTGATGACCTCTCCCTCGGTATCGCGCAACTGTGGCTCACCGAGATTGAGCTCTGAAAGACGTGTTTTGAACCGCTCGAGCGGACCAACGATGACCAATGTACCGGTGTCGGTTGCAAAGTACTTTTTTGCGAGCGCACTCAGCGCCGGACCGTCGAGAGACGTTGCCTTGGTCAGGAGCACAGCATCTGCGTCGAGGGGCTTGCCAAAAATTTCATGCGAGGCAAGGCGTGCGCTCATGGCATCCACCGTGCTGTACGAACGAACAAATTCCGCATTCATGGTTGCGAGCGTTTTGTTCACTTCTTCGTCGGTGAGACCCTTCTCGGCGAACTCGTGCACATCGGCGAGAAGTGCTTTAGACGCATCGATCGTCGCGTCGGTCTGAACGGCAGCCCAGGCGACCATGATGCCAGGGCTACTCGAAACGCTGAAAGCCGAACGCGCGCCGTAAGTCCATCCGTGCTTCTCGCGGAGGTCTTGATTGAGGCGCGACGTGAACGATCCCCCGAGCGCGATGTTGGCGCGCATCACGCCGGGTAAATCGCGATCGAGAGCGGACAGACCGTGCCGCACAAAGCCCACGACCGCTTGTGGAGCGCCAGGCCGGTCGACAACCACGAGCTGCGGCGCTTTGAAGCTCCCGGTCCCAACGCCAAAACCTGGGGGTGAAGGGTGAGTCCAGTTGCCGAAGGAAGCGTTGAGAATTTGTGTCAACTCAGTTGACGAGACATCACCCGCGATCGCGAAGTGAGCGTTGAACGATTTGTACCGCTTTTCGTAGAAGTGACGCACGTCAACAATATTGACTTTTGACGCGCCAGCCAGCGTACCCGACCACGGATGCGCGTTAGGCCCGCCATCGAGCGTGACTCTTCGCATCACAACCCGCGCAACGGCGTCCGCATCGTCTGCTCGCGACTTGAGTGCGTCCATCCAAAGACCGTGTGCGCGCTTGAAATCGGCGGGAGCGAACCTGGGGCGCTGAATGACGTCGGAAAGCAGCGCGATCGCCGGCGCCAGATTCTCTTTCAACACCGTGAATGAGAAATACGCAGCGTCAACATCGACATCGATGTGCAGTGAAGTGCCGAGCGATTCGAAGGCGGCAGCCAATGCCGACCCGTCGTGCTTCCCCGCCCCTTCGTCGAGCATTTGGGCCGTAAAATAAGCGAGGCCTTCCTTTCCTACCGGGTCGTCCCACGCGCCCGCATTGAAAGCGAGCGTCACACTCACCAGCGGAACGCGGTGCACTTCTAAGAGACGAAACTCGCCTCCATTGGCCAACGTCCCCGCTGTAGGCGTGGGTGGCGCGAAAGCTGCGGCAACCTGCGACGTGGGCGCGGGTCCAAGAACGTCGGGAACACTTGCCACGACGGGAGGCGCCGACGGCACTTGAATCGGCGATGGCGGTGGCGTCGCCGCTGGTGCGCATGCGGCGAATGCGAGCAACAAGATCCATCGTTTCATTTCGCACCCCCTGCTTTTGGCATGACGCGCAAGACGACGCGCCTATCCACCAGATACGTTGCAACCACTCGCTGCAAGTCCTTCGGGGCTGACGATTCGTAGCGCGCAACGTCCTGCTTTAGAAATCCGGGGTCACCCTTCTCGGCCTCGTAGGCATTCAAGAGCGCCGCACGGGTTCGCACGGTTTGCAGACCCGAAACGAAACTCGAGAGGATCAGATTTCGCGACCGCGTGACCTCGGCTTTTGTTGGGCCCTTCTTCGCAACGTCTTGCAACTCGAGCGCCACTTCTTTTTCGATTGCGTCAAGACTGGCTGCCGACTTTGCGACCACTTCGATCGTGAACTGCGACCCAAGAAAGCCTGAGCTCTGGCTCGCAGATACCTCTTGAGCAAGTTGCTTCTTTTCGACGAGTCGCTTGTAGAGACGACTCGCTTTGCCGCTTCCGAGCACGTTCGAGAGCAGGTCGAGGTACGCATCCTCTGCCGAGAGATGCTTTGGTGTTTGCCAGCTGATGACTAGCTTCGGAAATTGAACGTTGTCGGTTACAGTTTCACGCACTTCGCGATCGAGACTTGTCTTCGAGTCCGTAAAGTCTGGCGCACCTGGATCGTCTGGCACGGGTGCGACAGGCATCGTCGCGAACCACTTCTCAATGGTGGCTTTCGCATCGGCAGGTTTGAAGTCTCCCGCCACGACCAATGTCGCGTTCGAAGGAACGTAGTACTTCGCGAAGAAAGTCTTCACGTCGGCAACGCTCGCCGCTTCGAGATCTTCGTGCGAGCCGATCACAGGGTGATGGTAAGGATGCTTGACCGAATAAAGTAACTCTGGAAGTTTCAAACGAACGATGCCGTACGGCGTGTTTTCGCTCGTCTGTCGTCGCTCGTTTTTGACGACGTCGCGCTGGGCATTGAGCTTTTCGAGCGTCATGAGCGGCCCGATATCGCGCAGACGGTCGGCTTCGAGCCACAAGAAGAGCGGCAGCAGATGACTCGGCCCTTCGTCCCAATACGCTGTCCGATCCTCACTCGTCCACGCGTTGTTGTGGCCGCCTTCGGCCTCCATCATGCCGTCAAAAGATCCGGTCGGAACTCGCTTGGTACCCATGAACATCAAGTGCTCGAACAGATGGGCGAAACCGGTGCGCTTGGGCTCCTCGAATCGCGAACCCACCTTGTAGGACAGCTCAACCACGACGACTGGAAGCGCGTGATCTTCGTGGAAGATGACGGTCAACCCGTTGGTGAGCTTCTCTTTGGTAAAGGGAATTGAGAAATCGGCCGCGCTCGCGCTCGAACCAATGGCGGCGCTCACAAAAGCAATGGGTACCCAACGCATGGCGCGCCAGCCTACCGCAAGTGTAAGCGGACGTGGCCTTGCACGTTATCGAGGTGTGACGACGCTCGCCCTACACTTGTCTATGCTGCCGCGCGTGGATGACGAAGGGGGTCGCGTGCGTGAACTCGAGCGTACCCTTGTGGAACGCTCGCAGCGAGGCGACCGCGTGGCGATGGGCGAACTGTGCAAGATGCACGGACCAGCGCTTTACCGCTCGGTGTTGCTGCCCCGGCTTGGCAACGCAGCTGCCGCAAGTGATGCACTTGCAGAAACGTATGCGCGGGTAATCGAAAAGGTGCACCTCTTCCGATGGCACCCGGCGGGGATTTACCCTTGGCTCCGCACGATGGCGATGAACATTGCAATCGACCATCTTCGCGCACAACGCCGTTGGAGCGTTATCTCACCAGACGACTTAGAACGCGATCTGGTCGACCATGACGCCGTTGATATGGAAGTGGAACTACTCGCGCACCACGACCTTCAAGAAGCTCGATCGCGAGTTCAAACGGGTCTCCGTATGATTCATCCGCGGTATCGCAAAGCGATTGAGCTTCGGATTCTCGAGGACAGACCCCGCGAAGAAGTGGCAGCGTTGCTTGACGTCTCACCACCGACGTTTGACGTGCTTCTTCATCGCGCCATGAAAGCCTTGCGCGCGGCCCTTGTCGCCAACGCAGATGGAGCGCACGCTAGGAAAGAAGCAAGGCGATGATCCCCCCCCAAGACCGCGACGAAGCGGACAAACGAATTACCGATGAAGAGCAGCGCGAAGCAGAGGCGCTGCGCGTAGCGCTTGAGACTGGGAACACGGCGCAACGAGACGCGAACGTGGCCCGCGCGATCGCAGCAGCGATGCTCCCTTCAGAGCTCACCGAAGCGCAGCACCAAGTAGCCTTTGCGCGAGCTGAATGGCTTACCGCGCAGCGAGTCCGAGACGCGAGGAAAAATTGGGTTCGCGGGTTTGTCGCTGCGACGGTTACATTTTCGACAGCGGCCGCGATCGTGCTGCTTGTTTGGGGCGCTCGCACCTCAAAGAGTGTTCCTTCAAACGGGTTTGGAACGTCCACGCAAAGTTTATTCACCGAGCCGTTTGCCCAAGACACAAGCGCATCGACCGAGCGGCTCGATCGCATCGTTGAAGCCCGCTCCCACGCCTTTCGCTACCAGCGCTATGAGCAGTGGGGTGTGCGATGAGCAGGTGGTTCGTGTTCGCGTGGTTGCTTCTCGCAGGCTGTTCGAACCCGCAAATTTCGGACGTTCCAAGTACCGAGGTGATGTCCTTTCTTTCGGCGACACAAGCGCTCCACCGCCAGGCCGACATCCACGAAAATGCCAATCGACAAGGCGATGCGCTCGCCGCGCTCGAGCGCATCATCGCGCTTCCGCAACCTCGCGCGACACCCGAAATTCACGAGGTTCTTGCCGACACGCACGCACGCATCGCGGAAACGCTTCTCAAGCAAGGCAAACTTGACAAGGCGATTGACCATGTTCGAAAAGGTCTGGCGCACGCTCAGTCGCCCACTTTTTTTCGAGGGCACCTGCTCGAAGTCGAAGGCGCAATTCTCGAGGCAGAAAGTAAGAACTTGCGTGCGGCCGGCAAAGAATCAGAAGCAGACGAAAAAAGGAAAGCTGCGCTCGCTCGTCTAAATGAAGCGGTGGCGATTCATGAGAGCGTGATTCGCCATCAGCTTGGCGACGCAGGAACGAAATAATGAACACTCGAAGGCTACTCATCCTCGCACTGCTAACGGCATTTGCCGTGGCGTGCGGAGCCGGGCAGCAACCGGCAGCTGCACCGCCATCGGCAACGCAGTCCGAAGCACACGATGCTGCGGCCGCGCGGCAACCCGCACCAGGGGCAACAACACCAACAGCGACAACAACACCAGGCGCGTCCCCTTTTCCTTCCGGACTACCCACGTCGCCGCTCACTCCCACGAGTCGCTTCGTCGAGCGTGAGCGAATCGTCCAGGAACTTACCCTGTTGCAAAAGGGCCTCGACCTGTCGCTCAACGCGGGTGTTCGCCAGTGCGATCTCGCATGCCGTGCACTCACTTCGATGGAAAAGGCCGTCGAAAAACTGTGCCGTATGGCACAAGACGATGCCGAGCAGAAACAGTGCGACGATGCGCGCGGAAGACTGCGCGACGCCACGACGCGCGTGAAAACCGAATGCGGCGAGTGCGCACACTGACGCACCTGCAAAGACATAGCGATGATGTGACTGGACCTTATGCTGGTCACCGATGAAGAGGGTCCGTATCCTGCGGAAACAGTGAGCCGTTCGCGTATGCCTCGGCCTATGCCTTCAATCGTTGGCCAAGGGTTCCTCAATCTTCCTCTCGATGCGCGTGAGGGCTTTCTTCTATCGCGCATCGACGGCGTGACTTCGGAAGGGGCGCTCGCTGAACTGACCGGCATTGAACCCGCGTTCGTGCACGTCAGCCTCGACAAGTTTTGGTCACTTGGTCTGATCGATTTTGAGTCGCCTGACGACGCCCCCCAAAAAGCGCAAGCACTCGAAGGGGCAGAGGAACCACAATCGACCCAAAGCAGCTCGAACCAAGAGAACGATTTGACACCCGAGCAACGCCTTTGGTGCGAGGCAACCTCGATCGAGTTGACGACGTGCACGCACTACGAGCTCCTGCGTGTACCACGCGATGCCGACAAGAAAGCCGTCAAGCGCGCTTACTATGAGCTCGCGAGCCGATGTCACCCGGATCGTTTCTTTCGCAAGAACCTCGGTAGCTACAAGCTACGGCTCGAAGCGATCTTTGGTCGCATCACGCTGGCGCACGACACCCTGACCAATCGAAAGCAACGCGAGGACTACGATCGGTATCTCACAGACACCGAAACAGCGCGCGCGCTCGAGCACGCACTTTCAACGTCGCTTATTGAAGGTGAGATCGCGCTCGCCGAAGCCGTTGTGATCGAATCATCCCGTGACGGCGGCCCAGTGGCGACGCCGGCTAGACCCAATCCCTTTGATTCACGCGAAGCACCCACCGAGCCGCGCTTTGTTCCAGGAGCCGCGTCCTCTCAGTCGTTGCTCGCACGTCGCCTCCTGGGAAAACGGCCAGGCTCAACACCGCCAGCGGCAAACGAACCGTCAACCGTTGGAACCGAACAGGCGATGGACAGCCTCAAACGTCGCTATCAACAGCGCACTGAAAGCGCGCGCAAAGCACAGACCGCAAAGTACGAAAAGCAAGGCGAAGAAGCGACGCAGCGAGGCGACCTCGTTGCCGCAGCCAACGCGTTTCGTATTGCGATTTCTCTGCTACCCGACGACGCAGAACTCTTAGCGAAGCAGGAAGCCGCTCAGAAGGCCGCCGACACAGTGCTCTGCGAAACTTACGAGCGACAGGCGAACTACGAAGAGAAATCCGCCAACTTTCGTGAGGCCGCGCGCAACTGGTGCAGAGTGGCACGCATAAAGACCATGGATGCGAATGCGCACGAGCGAGCGGCTCATGCGCTCGTGCGTTCGGACGGCGACCTTCACCAGGCGAAGGAACTAGGCATGCGCGCAGTTGAGCTCGAGCCACAAAATGTCGCGCATCGTGTCACGCTAGCCAACGTTTACCTTGCAGCAGGTTTACCGCTGAATGCGAAACGTGAGCTTTTGGCCGCAAAGCAGTTTGCTCCACAGGATGCTACAGTTTCTGCGATGCTTAGGCGCATCGCGGAGTCGACGTAAATGGCCCTGACCTTGGGGCACAGTTGTTTGATCACGACTCTTTGACGACTGCGGGGGCGAGCGCGCATGGCCACAGACAAAGTCATCGGCATTGACCTGGGTACGACGAATTCGTGCGTTGCGATTGTCGAAAATGGAGTTCCCACCGTCATTCCGAACCGAGGTGGTTACAAAACGACGCCGTCGATGGTTGCAGTGACTGAAGCAGGCAAGCGACTCGTCGGCCACATCGCCAAGCGGCAGGCGATCACCAACGCAGAGAACACCGTTTACGCGGCAAAGCGTCTCATCGGTCGCAAGTGGCATTCGCCCCAAGTACGCAACGCGATTGCAACGTCGAGCTATCGCACCGTCGAGGGCCCTCACAACGACGTCCGCATCGTGCTTCGCGACAAGGAATATAGCGTCCCCGAAATCAGCGCGATGGTGCTCCAAGAGATGCGCGTGATCGCCGAAGACTACCTTGGTGCGCCGGTTGGCAAGGCCGTCATCACGGTGCCCGCATACTTCAACGACAACCAGCGCCAAGCCACACGAGATGCTGGTGAAATCGCCGGTCTCGACGTCATTCGCATCATCAACGAGCCGACGGCAGCCGCACTCTCCTACGGGTTCGGACGCAATCTCGAAAAGACCGTCGCGGTATATGACTTCGGTGGCGGTACTTTCGATATTTCGATTCTCGAAATCGGACAGAACGGCGTTTTCCGCGTTATTGCAACCGCCGGCGATACGTTTCTAGGTGGCGAAGACGTCGATGCGCGCCTTATCGACTGGCTGGTTCAAGAGTTCAAGCGAGAGCACGGCATCGACTTACGACAAGATCGCATGGCGTTGCAGCGGCTCAAGGACGCCGCCGAGAAAGCGAAATGCGAGCTCTCAAGCGTGCGCGAAACGGAGGTCAATCTTCCGTTCATCATTTCGAGCGAACGCAACGAAGCGCTGCATCTGCAAAAACCGATCTCTCGCGCATTGCTCGAACAACTGAGTCTCGACCTCATTGAGCGAACGATCGACATTTGCCGGCAGACACTCGACGACGCCGAGCTCGAAAAGGGCGACGTCGAAGAGGTGTTACTTGTCGGCGGAATGACGCGCATGCCACGCATTCAGCAGGCGGTGGGAGAGTTCTTTGAGCGCGAGCCGAGCAAAGGCGTGCATCCCGACGAATCGGTTGCACTTGGCGCGGCAATTCAGGGATACGCCCTCGTTGGCGAAGAGCACGAGATGGTCCTGCTCGACGTCACGCCTCACGCGCTCGGAATTGTAACTCAAGGTGGGTACTTTGAGGAGCTGATTCCGCAGAACACAACAGTGCCAACACATAGGCAGAAAATTTTCACGACCAGCCGTGAGAATCAAACCGCCGTTAAGATTCTTGTCATGCAGGGCGAACACGAACGGGCCGATCAAAACGAACTTCTTGGTGAGTTCATTCTCACAGGCCTTCGTCGCGCACCAAAAGGCGAAGTCGAGATCGAAGTCACGTTCGAGATCAACGCCGACGGCATCGTGAGCGTCCGCGCAAAGGATCTCGATACAGGTCTCGAACAGTCCATTCAGGTCACCGCAAGCAGCGGTCTCACGCGGGACGAAATTTCATCGATGATGCACGAGGCCAAAGACCAACTCGTCGACCGACGTTCGAGCGAAGAGCTCGAAGCTGCCAAACAAGAAGCAGAGCGACTCGTCGGCGAGATCGAGCGACTCTTTCCGCAAGTTGAGCAAATCGTCGCGCAAAGTGACTTCGGACGCGAAGCCATCGATAAGGCTCGCGTGATCGTCGACCGCGCAAAAAATGCTGTGAGTCGCAAAGACGTCGCAATGATCAAAGAACAGATCGAAGGACTCGCTCGCACGCAACGTATGTTCAAAGGAGTCGTCGCCAAGACGATCTGACCATGCAACGACGATCGCCTAGCCGCCCGCCACCCTCACCACTGCCTCAGGCAGATGCGTCGGGTACCACGCGTTCGGCCGAGCGCATCACGCTCCTTGACGACTCAGTTGAACGTCCGACGATCACGAACGAGGTAGAACTAGAGGCTGCCCGAAAGCAGAGCGAACGCGAAACGCATCTCCCCGATGTCCAAGAACACCACGACGGCAATCGGTCAAGTCTATTGACCATGGCAAACGCGCGCGCATCAAGTTTGCCTCCCAGTGAGGCAGAGAGCAGCGGCAGGGTGACCCCGCTCGCACCCTTGCCTGTTTTGGATTTGCCACCACGCCTCAACACGCCTCTCGGTCGACCCGCGCTCAATCCGCTCGAAGAGATTCGCGAGCGTCTCGCGCTTGGCGACTATACAGGTGCACTTGCCCAAGCCGATGGTGTACCCACTGGTTCGCCACACTATTTCGAAGCGATCACGCTCGCGACACACTGCAAAGCGATCCTCCTTCAAATGATGCGCGCGAAGGTAGGGACGTACGAACACGTCCCGTTCACGCTGGTCGATAGGCAGCAACAAAGGTGGCTGTCTCTCGATCACCGGGCCGGGTACTTGCTTTCGCTCATGGACGGCAACCTCTCGATTCAGGAGGTCATGGACGTTTCAAGTATGAGCGAGCTCGACGTGCTCCGCGTGATCTACGACTTGATGAGCCAGAGCGTAATCGCGCTTCGATAGTACAGAATCTTTACGGATAGCTCGTTCCTAACAGTCGAAAGGTGATCTCGCGCGTGGCTTCGCCCAACGCAACACTCGCAGCGTTTGCGGCGAGTGCGATAAGCATTGCGTCGAGCGCCCTTACTTTGACGACAGCTCTGAGAAAACACGCTTCGGCGAGCCACGCGAAGAGTTCGGCCATCACAACCATCCCGTTGAACGACCACCCCCTGTGCATCCCGAGCGTCGGAAAGATGAACCAAACCGCCGGGTGCGTGATGGCACTTGCCGTAAACGCTGCTGCAAATCGGATTCTAGGTTCGGTCGACGAAACGCGAACGCGCAAGGCAAGCAGGCTGAGGAGCATGTATGTCGGAACCTCAACCGCCTCGGTAAAGAGAAAAGCTCTAAACCACGCGACGAGGTATTCCCAGGATCCGAGCATCATGCGGATTTGGCCCTGCCCTCGAGCAACACGAGCGCTGCAATTGCGAACTCGAGATAACCGTGAAAGCTGGCGAACGCCAGGTACGAAAGGCGAGCATGGTCGAGGTGGATCGCACCAAACACTAGAAATGCGCAGCTGAGCACCGTCGCGAACCAAACGAGCGGCGCGCCAACATCGGCAGTGAGGGCTCGAAATGATGACGCGAAAGAACGTACTCCCGGCCGGGTGCGCGCGTCATCCGGAATGAGGCGCAGCCACACAACGTAGTGCACACTCTGGGCGAACACGAAGAACGCCGCGAATCGTAACGCCCATTGCGCACTTTCGAACGGCGCAAGCTGGTAGATCATGTCGTTGAAAGTTGCGCCCGTTTGAAATGGAACCCAAGCGCCTTGTCGAAAGAGCAGAGCGTCGCCCGCGCCCGAAAGAAGTGCCACGCAACCCAGCGCAAACAAGCCAACAGTGAGCCACGCGTTTCGACCAGTTCGCGCAAAGAGCCACGCGTAGAGTGCGACACCCACCACGTTGTGCATATGCAAAATTGCGTAGGTTGACGCCAACGGGTAAGTCCAAGCCGCAGCATATGCGGCTGCGAAAATGCCCAGCGCGACTACCTTTTTCGCGACCGTCGAGCGCGCAACGATGATGGCCCCTAGCACCGGCAAGAGCCCAACTTTTGCCCAGGGCGACAACCAAACAAGTACCAGCGGGGCGAGCACAAGGAGCACGATCGACCAGCGCTTCGTGTACCCGGGTTGCAAAACCAAATACCGAACGTCGGCAAGCAAGTGCGGAACGCCAAGCATCAACGGACCGAGCGCAAACGCAGCCGCTGGAAACGACACTGCGAGGCCGAGCGAAAATAGAACGCCAACGGTCGCGAGGAAGGAAACACGCAGATCGCGATCGCGAAGGAGCGTCTTGCCTGCCCTACCGACGAACCGCAACGCCAGGGCGCGCAATACATCAAGTGGCCCAGCAATCGCGCGCATACCGCCTCATTGTATCTGTGATCGCGTGCGAAACACGATGGTCACGTTTGTACGGGGGGCACACGCTCAAAGCGCCACTCGATCTACAAGGTGCGAGCGCTTGACCTTCTACGAAGGAGGGCAAGTAACCCCATCGCCACAACGCCAAACGAGACGGGCGATGTCGACGTCGATGCGTAGGAGCAACCTCCTTTTGCTGGGTCCGGATCAGGCGTTGAGCCAGAATCAACCCGCGTTGTCGTTGGCAGGCCGCTGTCGTGAGGCACGGATGCGTCCGCCGCCGCATCTGTTCCAGCGTCGGGCGGTGGAGCAACATTCGCGAGCGCGACGTTAGAAAATGTAACCGAACACGCAACTAATAACGCACCAGTGGCTCTTTTCATCATGTCAGGCGTGTAACCCAACCGTGCGCGTTTTGCATAGTCCCACCCGAAGATGAGCCCAATATCCGTTCTCGATCGACCGCCTCAGTTTGCGCAGGGCGATCAACGAGGCTACACCGAGGCTCGATGAAACGCATGACTCCGGCAGAGGTCGAACGCCTACGTGCGCGCGTCGAAGAGACATACAAGCGCGCGCTCGACCCAGCGGAGTTGTTGCCAGATTTGCACCGGCTTGAACATTGCGCGACACCGGGCAGTGAGCCATGGCTATTTGCTTTGCGCGCCAGCAGCGAGGTGCTCCTCGAGCGTTCCCCTTGGCGTGCTTCGCTAACCGCGCGAAAGATACTGTCCTCTGTGCCTGGCGACGATCGCGCGTGGGCCACGCTCGGTCTCGCGCAGACGCTACTCGGCTATTATCGCTTTGCGGCGCATGCGTATCGTCGTGCGCTCGAGGCAGCTCCTCAAAACCCTTGGTACGCACACAATCTTGGGCACGTTCTCGATGTCGCGCTCAACGACCCAGCGACGGCCGTCAAGTACCTCGAGTTTGCGTACGGTTCAGCTCGCGACAGTCGCGAAGTTGCGGTGAGCTACGCTCATGCGCTCGCTCGCATCGGCTCGATAGCCGAAGCCGAACGCATACTCAAAGAAGCATCGGCCGAAGGAACGACCCGTGAAATGGAATCGCTTGCGCGTTGGATCAAAGAAGGCGCTCCAGAGAACCTCGACAAGTCAAGTGCTCGCCCCTTTCCTGTTCGTGCGACCGAGAGCAAGCCAAAAAGGCGGCGCGACACAACGACGAAGATAAAGGACTCGGTCCAAGCGTCACTCGAACGTGGCCTCGTACGTCTTCCGTTCGACGATTCGCAACGCGACAAAGCTCGTATTCTCGCGGCAGACGCGCTGTCGCTCGCGCTTCCTCACACGCCCAAAGAGACCGATGCACGCGCCTACGCGGCCGCGATCGCATCTGCCATCGCATTCGTCAACGAACTTCCCCTTTCATCGACCGAAATCGCCGCTTCATTTCGCGTGAGCGCGGCAAGCGTGCGTGGCTATTTCACTGAGCTACGAAACCAGCTGGCGCTTCAGCCCGCAGATGCTCGGTACAAGGGCGGCGCGTAACTTTGGCGCTCGCATGAAAGACGCGATAAGCGTCTGCCCATGCTCCGTAAGACCGCTTGCGCTCTCGCGCTTTCGCTTCTCTCAACAGCTGCCTACGCTCAGCCCGAATTGCCTCCCGTTCGTGACGAGGCACTCGAGCCGTCGGCACGCCCTGCTCGCGTACTCAAGAACTGGCAAGAGGCATATCAGCTCCTCGCTGGCCGCTCGACCCAACTCCAAACCGCCCTCGCCGAAGTCATGCGCGCAGAGGCTGCCGGTCGCACAGCGCTTGCCGCACTTCTTCCTCAGGCAAACGCAGGCGGAACCTTCACGCATCAGTTGCTGACCAAGACCTACCCCGTCGTCGTAGGAACCGAAACGCGTACCGATCCCGCCACCGGTCTCTCAGTTTCGGTTCCAGTGACGCGCGATATCGTGACGCCCCAGTCCGACATTTTTGGACTCACCGTGTCGCTCTCACAACCACTCATCGCAGCCGCAAGTCTGCACGCATACGGCACAGCAAAAGAGAGTGTTGTCGCTTCAAAGCTCTCGCTCGAGGACACAAAGCGCCTGCTGGTGCTTGCCGCCGCAAATGCGATCGTCGCGGTGGTGACCGCTGAGCGTGTTGCCGAGCTCAATCGTGTGGGACTTCGTCAGGCGTTGGAACGCCTAGCTCTTACGAAACGCAAACAAGAGCTCGGAGCAGCCAACGGGCTCGACGTGATTCGCATCGACCAGGACGTTTCAACCTCAAGGGCAACACTGATCACGGGTGACGAATCACTTCGTCAAGCTCGTGAATCACTTGGCCTCGCACTCGGCCTCCCTGAAGAAGTTGGCGTCGCACCATCGATCGAGCTCGACTCGCTGCTTCACTCCGCAAAGAGTGTCTGCTCTCCAGCAGCTTCGCTCGATGAACGCGCCGACGTCGCAGCGGCGAAGCAACGATCGAAGATCGCTGATCGGAACGTTGACAACGTCAACCTCCAGTTCCTGCCCACGCTGGGCCTTCAATCGAGCCTATCGACGACCACCGCTGATGTTGGCGCTGCATTGCGAACGACTTGGAGCGTGCAAGGCGTCCTCTCGGTTCCCATCTTCGACGGTGGCGTGAAATATGGCTCGCTTCGTGGCAATCGGGCACTTGCCGAACAAGCACGACAGAGCCTCGAGAGCGCGCGACGCACAGGCACAATTCAGATCGTGCAAGCCAAGCGAGCGGTCGACGTTGCCATTCGATCGCTCGATGTTTCGAATACCGCTCGCACACTCGCGCGTGAAACGGACCGACTTACTCGCCTTGCATTTCAAGAAGGACGTGGCACTAGCCTCGAACTTGTGACGGCGGCGACGCTGCTGCGACAGGCTGAGATCGGCACGGCGCTGCGTGAGTTTGAGGTCGTACGGGCAAAAGTCGGCGCGATGCTTGCGGTTGCTAATTGCAACCTGTAGTCATTTTTTTTGACTACTCAGGGTCGGCGCCACATCGTCCCATCCGCTCATCTGAGCAAGCTGAGCCATTGCCGTGTTGTAGTCGAGCAACGCCGAAAGGTGATTGATTCGCGCGTTGCCGTATGCGCGCAGCGCGTCAACCAGCGCTCGTTCGTCAGCAGTGCCGAGATCGATGCCGTCAGTCACCTCGACGATCCACTTTTTCGACTTCTTCTCGGCGCGATCCCAATTCTCTTCACGAATCTTCGCCTCGGCCGCGGAGCTCCACGCTTGCTCGACCTCGACCATTTTTCCGCCGAGCGCGAGACGTTCGGTCGATCGCATCTCTTCGAGTTGCGATTCCGCTTGCTGGACACGAGCTTGCTGCGGCAATACGTCGAGGTTCCAACGCGCACCGAACGCGGCGCCGTACCAAAAGTGGTTGGCACCATCGGGAACGAACGCGCTTGTCTGAGGCGTTACGCCCGGATTGATCGAAAAACTTCCGAATGCACCAATGCCAATGTCAGGGAACAACTTGGCGCGCTGAAAAGCGAGCTGGTGCCGCCTCGCCTCGACACCTGCCCGCGCCATATTGATATCCGGGCTAAAGAGCCGCGCCGCCGTCATGTAATGAACCAGCGCGCGCAACGGCCTATCGGGCCTCCTGAGTGAGAGATTGGCGACGTCGAATTGACTTTGCACACCAGTCAAAAATCGGA
Source organism: Myxococcales bacterium (assembly GCA_023248745.1). Classification (GTDB taxonomy): domain Bacteria; phylum Myxococcota_A; class Polyangia; order Polyangiales; family Polyangiaceae; genus JAHFDX01. Next base: position 67,841 of record JAHFDZ010000001.1, read on the forward strand.
GCGCCGCCATCGCATAGCGCTCGCCCTTCATCGGTTCACCGGACCGGGCCGCGACCTCATCGCGGTATACCTGCAGCCGGTATATGTCGAACGTGTTAAAGCCGCCTTCCTCCTTTTCGACCTTCTTCTTGAGGTCGCGAATGCCCTTGTCGAGGCGCGTTATCGCATCATCGACGAGATCCTTTGCATCGCGCGCAATGAGTATGCCGTAGTAAGCGCGACGCACGTCGAACCGGATCTGCTGACGGGCCTTTTCGACATCCCACTCGAGCGCTCTGACTTGCCCTGAAGCGGCCGCTTTGATCTCAGTGATTTTGCCGAACGTGTAGAGGGGAACTGTGCCGTTGATATCGAAATTGAAGAACGGTTCGAGGTTCGAGAAGTTCGTAATGTTGCGCACCGTTACGGGACTCGACGTGTAGAGTACCGTACCGGTGAACGGCGGCGAGACGCCTGCAGATGCGCTTGCCGACCACTGAAACCAAGGCGTATATCGCGCTTCGTCGAGCTGTGCATGCGCGTACTTTAGGCGAGCACGGGCAGCCCAGATTTGCGGAGCGTTGCGATCGGCGCGCGCCAAACACTCTTCGAGCGTGTAGGGGTGGGCGGCGATTGTAATCGTGACCTTGGGTGGATCGTCTTCTTCGTCCTTCGTCTCGTCTTTGTCGTCGTCCGCGTCGGAATTGGCGGCTTTGGTGCTAGCGGCAAGCTTTGGTCCGCGGGGGGCCCCACCGTCAGCAGGTGGCGCTGCGTCTGCCCAGATGCTCACAAGCGCGGCAAAAACCGACGAAGTCACGAAAAGCCAACGCATTCGCGGCGACGTTAGCAAAAACGCGTCGCTGCGCATACGCAACTCGCGTTCAACCCGCTTGCTTACGCTTCAGAATGCGACGGAAGTTCGAGCGATCGAGGCCAGCCATGCGTGCTGCCTCACTGAGGTTGCCATCCGCACGACGCAACAATTCGGCGGTATAGTCGTCATCGAACGCGTTAAGCATTCGGCGTTTGGCCTCTGCGTAGGGCAACTCGGCGTATCGACTGGCCTCGATCGCAGGGAGCGCGGCCATCGTGCGCGTCTCCGAGTCTGCTGGATAGTGCGTCGTCGCGCTGTCCTGTGTAAACGGAAGATCAGAGGCCTCAATCCAATCGCCCTGCGAAAGCACGACCGCGTGTTCGATGGCGTGCTCGAGCTCGCGCACGTTTCCGGGAAAATCGTAAGAACGAAGCGCACGTACCGCGTCAGGACTCAATTTCTTGAGGGGACGCTGCATGCGCGCGGCAAACTTCTGAACAAAGTGATGCGTGAGCATCATCACGTCTTCACCGCGTTCACGTAACGGCGGCAGCACAATTTGAATGACGTTCAGGCGGTAGTACAAATCGCGTCGAAACGATCCGTCAGCAATTTTACTTGCCAGATCAACGTTCGTCGCCGCGAGTACACGAACATCGACGTAGCGCGTGTCGTCGGATCCAACACGCTTGATCTCGCCCTCTTGCAGCGTACGCAGGAGCTTGACTTGCGCCGCAAGTGGCAAGTCACCGATCTCGTCGAGAAAAATTGTTCCTTGGCTTGCCGTTTCAAACAGGCCAGCGCGCGCTGTCTGGGCCCCCGTAAACGCACCTCGAACGTGACCAAACAATTCGCTCTCGACGAGCTCCTTTGGAATCGCCGCGCAGTTAACCGGAACGAACGCTTTCGTGGCGCGCGCCGAGTTTTGATGAATCGCGCGCGCAACGAGTTCCTTTCCCGTTCCGCTCTCGCCCCGAATCAAGACGGTCGATGTCGCCGCAGCCACACCGTCAATTAACTTGTATACCGACGCCATCTTTGGCGACGTGCCGATAATCTCACCGAAGCGCTCTTGTGAGAGAAGCCGCTCTTCGAGTTTCTGCGCGCGAAGCAAGAGGCGCCGGTGTTCGGCCGCTTTGTTCACCGCATGAACGACCGCATCGTTCGAGTGAAACGGCTTCGTCAAGAAGTGATACGCGCCCATGCGCATCGCATCGACGGCAGCGTTCACGTCGGCGTGCGCAGTCATCATGATGAACTGCAAATCTGGACGCCGTTCGCGGAGCTTCTGCAGGAGATCGAGTCCCTGCATGTCCGGCAACATCATGTCGACCAATGCGACGTCAGGCTGTTCGCGCGCAAGATAGTCGAGCGCCGATTGCCCATCTTCAACGCCACCCACACGCATGCCCTTCGCCGACAACATGCGAACAAGGCTCGACCGCAGCGTGGGCTCGTCATCGACGACGAGCACGTGCAAGTCATCTTCATCCGGCTCGAGCGGAGGCGGCGCGGCCGACAGGCTTCGTGGCGGGACGAGTGTCGAGGCGCTCAAGCCTCTCTAATTTATCGCCCGCGCGACCTTGTGGGAAAGCCCATCTTCATGAGCTTCTTTCCGTATGTGCTTTTCGTGCGCTTTGCTCCCTCATCGCGCGACATAAGCGCCACAGTGTCGTACTCGGCCAGGTGGGTCGGCCGCGGCGGCGAAAAACTCCGCAGCGCGGCGCCCCATACGCTCACTTCAAGCCGACGATGTGTAAGGACGTGAACAACTTCTCCGCGAAGCGCGACGGCCTCACAACTTGCGCCCAACGAACGGCTCAGTCGCTTCGCACACGCCTCAGGCGTCTCGTCCTTCTGTAACTCGATCGAAGGCATTTCCCACATTCCTGCAAAAATGCCGCTCTCATTGCGACGCGCAAGGAGCACGTCTCCGTCATCCGCAAGCAAGGCAAGCGCAACGCGAGATTGCACCGTTGGCGCCCGCTTTGCGCTCATCACTGGAAGTTCGTGCTCGCGCCCGTTCGCGTGCGCATGGCATTCCTTGGCGAGCGGACAGATCAAACAACGAGGTGCGCGCGGGACGCACACCGTCGCACCAAGTTCCATCAGCGCTTGATTCCACGAACCGGGATCGTCCTTCGCAACGATGGTTCCGGCAATTGACCAAATGCGGTCCATGCCCTTGGGCTTGCGCAGATCGTCGTCGATTCCAAAGAGCCGAGAAAATACGCGCGCAACGTTGCCGTCAACGAGTGGCGTCACCTCTCCAAACGCGATGCTCGCAACCGCACCGGCCGTGTACCGACCGATACCTTTCACTTCCCGTAGCGCTGTCGCCGTACGCGGAAAGGGCTGCCTTGCGATCGCCTTCGCGCCTTCATGAAGCATGCGCGCACGCCGGTAGTATCCAAGGCCGCTCCAAAGCGAGATCACCTTGTCCTCCGTCGCTTCGGCGAGAGCTTCAACGTTGGGAAGCTCCTTGAGGAACCGATCGAAATAGGGGATCACCGTATCGACACGCGTCTGCTGCAGCATCACTTCGCTCAGCCAAATTGCGTACGGATCCTGCGTACGTCGCCACGGCAAATCGCGGGCGTTCTTTCGATACCAGGCGAGCAGCGCCTTTTGAATACGCTCGTTCGACGTCACAGACTCGCTATGCCCGAACGTCTCAGGCGATGCTACGGGCAAGTCACGATGAGCGAATTTGTTGAGATCAACGTCGAAGAAGGCTCTGGCATTGACGAGGGCGTATGCCTGCGTTTCAAGCGAACCGCTGCGCCCTCTCGCGAAGTATTCAACCTTCTTTACGAAAGCGAGAGCGGTCAAGACGGCACGTGGAGTGCGCTGGCCGTTGATGCGTCCGGCGCTACGGCACCGGCCCACGGCTACCTCGTTGAAGACTCCAGTGATGGCGTCGTGTGGCTCATCGCGGGTGGCAATGCGGGCTTGCTCCTCACCCACGCCGAAACGGGAGAAACCGAGCGTGTCGCCTACCTCGTGCTTGATCGAAATGTCGTTTTGTAACTTATTTTATTACAATTAGGCCATCTCTAGAAACAGGCGATCGGGATCCTGCAGGTATCCAATGATCTCATACGCAAACGCAGCGCCGACGTGCCCATCGACGATGCGGTGGTCAAACGAAAGCGAGAGCAACATGACATCGCCAATCACAATCGATCCGTCGCGCACGACGGGTTTCGTCTTGATCTGATGCACCCCGAGAATGCCAACTTCCGGAAAATTGATAATTGGAGTCGCGAACAGGCCTCCCTGCGAACCGAGAGACGTAATCGTAAACGTGGAGCCCGAAAGGTCTTCAACCTTGCTCTTGCCGGCTTTCGCGTCTGACGCCACGCGCTCGATGTCCCGCGCGATATCGATGATGCTTTTGCGATCGCAGTCCCTCACCACGGGAACGATCAACCCCGCGTCTGTCGAAGCGGCAATTCCGATATTGAAGTACTTGCGATAGACAATTTCTTGCGTCGACTCGTCGAGCGCGCTGTTCAAGATCGGGTGCTTCTTGAGCGCTGCAACGGTCGCCTTAACGATGAAAGGCAAGAAGCTGAGCTTCACGCCTTGAGCTTCCGCGGCAGGCTTGAGGCGCGAACGGAGCGCTTTGAGTGCGGTCACGTCGCACTCTTCGACAAAGGTGAAGTGCGCAGCGGTTTGTGTCGATTGCGCCATCTTCGTTGCGATTTTGCGGCGCATGCCCGCAAACGGAATGCGTTCCTCGAGCGCGGCGTGCGCAGCCGTCGGCGGAGTGATTTTCACGGTGTCGCGCGCAGGAGCCGGAGCAGCAGAGGAACTCGTGGCGAGCGGCGAACCACTTTGGGCGCTTGCCGACGACGAAGAAGGCGGAGCGTACCCCTCGACGTCCGCTTTCGTTACGCGTCCTTGCGGACCTGTCGGGGGAACGACGCGAAGATCCACGCCCCGATCGCGTGCGACTTTGCGAGTCGCTGGCGTCGCGAGAGGCTTGTCATTGAAGTACGCCGTTCCGGAACTTGACGATGCTCGCGGCACCGAAGCCCTAAGGCTTGTGATGCCTGGCAACGATTCGCGAATGTCACCCACTGCGGTCGCTGCGGGCCCTTCAGAGGGTGCGGTGGGCGCTTGAATCGCTGCTGCACCACCCCCCAACTCGAACACGACTAGCGGCGCGTGCACGAGCACGATCCCGCCAATTTTTCCGCGCGTCTCCACGATCGTGCCCGCCTTGGGCGCCGTGATGGTGACCGTTGCTTTGTCGGTCATGATCTCGACCATCGGCTGGTCTTCTTTGACCACGTCTCCTGGCTTTACCAACCAGCTGACGACCTCACCTTCAGTGACGCCTTCACCGATATCCGGAAGCTTGAATTCCCAGCGAGCCATCTCAACTCCACTTAATTGTAACTAGAACTGCGCGGTTTCGAGGACTGCCGGCAAAATGCGATGCGCAAGCGGCAGGTACTCCATCTCAAGTTGATAAGGAAAAGGTGTATCGAACCCAGTAACGCGCCTTGGCGGCGCTTCAAGATGCACGAACACGCGCTCGTTGATCAGCGCAATCAGCTCAGCACCAAACCCGCAACTGCGCGGAGCCTCGTGCACGACGACGACGCGGCCCGTCTTTTTTACGCTCGTCTCAATGCTTTCAATATCCACAGGCCACAGCGTTCGCAGATCGATCACTTCGCAATCGACGCCTGCCTTTTCGGCCTCATCGGCTGCGGCGAGCGCCTCGTAGAGCATCGCGCCCCACGCAATGATGGTCACGTGCTCCCCAGCCCGCACAACCTTCGCTTGTCCGATCGGAACTTCGAAATCGCCCTCGGGAACCTCTCCTTTCGCAGCGCGATAAACGCGCTTTGGCTCAAAAAAGAGCACCGGATCGGGATCTCGAATCGACGCAAGCAACAGACCTTTCGCATCCGCAGGCGTTGCAGGCGCCACAACTTTGAGGCCCGCAACATGAATGAACAACGATTCAGGGGATTGCGAGTGGTAAAGGCCGCCTCGAATGCCCCCTCCGACCGGCACGCGAATCACCAACTTCGCGGGGTATTCGCCACCCGACCGGTAACGAATTTTGGCAAGTTCACTGACGATTTGGTCGTACGCAGGAAAGATGAAATCGGCGAACTGAATTTCTGCAACGGGAATGAGCCCATAGAGTGCCATTCCAATCGCAGCACCGATGATCCCATTCTCGGCAAGGGGCGTATCGATCACGCGATCCTCGCCAAATCGCTCGTAGAGCCCCTGCGTTACGCGAAACACACCGCCCACTTTGGCCACGTCTTCGCCGAGCACGACAACACGATCGTCCCGCCCCATTTCAAGCGTGAGCGCATCGTTAATGGCCTGAACCATGTTGACCTGGGGCATCACGCTGTCTCCGGCCCGGCCACGATACTCAAGATGGTGGACAGATGGATGACAAAGGGCGCGAATCGGAAAAGCGCTCATTTCGATCACTTGTTGTAAAAATTGTGCGACACTGACATCCGATGTTGAGGCAGCCATTCCCTGTGGCCTCACTGACTGCCGGTTCGCCGTCAGGCTCCATGCGGCCGCCCGCGGAAAGCCGACGGTCGCTTCCGCCTGAGTTCGGCGAAGTTCACGCGACACCTGCTGTACTTGCCCTCGTCGATCGCTTGGTCGCACTTGGCGATACGCCTTTCGTAGCCGGCTGGATGGACGCAAACTTCGGCGGCAGGGCGCGCTACGAGCTGCCACTTGCGGTGCGGATGATGCGCGTTTGGCGTGAAGCGGGTCGCATTGACCGCACGCGCGCGTTGCTTGGTGCCCTCGCTCCGACGTCAAACAATCCAACGCTCGACTCTGCGCGTCTCTCCATCGAGAAGGCCGCGCTCTTTCTCCTCGAGCAGCGCCTCGAACACGTCGAGGCCGAACTTCGCGCAGCTGGACGCATTCTTAATGATGTCGCGCGCGGAGGCGCCACGCGCGAGCAAGTCGAACATCATGTCCTCAGCGCCGAGCTCGAATGCGCGCAAGGTCGACGCAGCCAAGCCTCTGCAACCGCAAAACTCGCCGAACACCTCGCCGAACGCCTCGAAGATTCGTCAAGCCGCGCGAGTTTGGGCACAAGCCTCGGTCGCCTATGCCTGCGTCTTCGGGATCCGAAAGCCGCCGCGATTCACCTTCGTGCCGCACTCGAGCGGTTGCCACCACGCAGCCCTGTCGCCCTCACATCCGAAGCCAACATGGCATTCGCCATGGCCATCACCGGCTCTCACCTCGAAGCACGCGAGCACGCTCACGCTGCAATCGCGATTGCAACAGAGCTCCGATCACCCGGACTCCAAGCCGACGCCTACGACATTCTTGCACTCGCCGAACTCCTTGCCGATCGGCCAATGGTTGCACTCGACGCGATCGACGAAGGACTCCTTCTCGCTTCCGACCAAGAGCGCAACCTCAGGCGCACCCTCACACTGCATCGAACGTTGGCCCTCGCGATCTTAGGGCGAGCCGAAAATGCGCGCGAGTGGTACGGGCGCCTCGAACACATGGGGGCCACCCGCGAAGACAGTTCGCTCGAACATGAGATCGCGATGGCCTCATTGCGAGCACGCATCGAGGAAGCCGACAGGCGCTACGGGGACGTTATCGATTTGGTGCGACCGTTCGCCAACTCAAGCGCAGATAGTTATCTCTCGGGTGTCATGTGGCTAACCGCAGCGCGGGCCGCAGAACAATCCGGTGACACACAGGCCGCGCTTGAGTGGGTCGAGAGTGCGTCGCTTTTGGGCCACAAGCACGGTTGGGTCTATCCAGAACGCGAACGCTCCGCGAACTTGTGGAGCATGGCGCTTCGCTCGGGCGATAGCCGCGTCGTTCGCTACGCCGAGCATTTGCTCACAGTTCCAGAAGCCGCGTCGATGACGTCGCTTCCACCACCCTCGTCGCGACTCTCTCTTCTGTCGATGGCGCCGTCCACGCGCTCACTCGAGCCACCCGGCAGTTCTATCGAGTTGAGCCAGTCAGGTGAAACGCTCGTGTATGTGACAACGCCCGGTGGCGTTTCGCGCGTCGCACTATCCGACGTGAAACAGAACACCGAGAGTGCCAATTTAGTCGTCGATACGTTACATCACATGTTACGAATTGGTGATCGCGAAGTTTCACTCGAGCGCCGTCGTGCACTCGAACCCTTGGTCGTTGCCCTCCTCCGTCGCGCACGCGAGGGCTTGAGTGGCGACGATATCTTGCGGGCCGCTGGCGGTCCTGGTCCCGAATCTGCTGATGCGGAACACCGCGTGCGCGTTCTTATCTCACGCGTGCGCGAACTCTTCGGCGACCCAGGTGCAATCGAACGCGTCCGCGATGCTGGCGAGCACGGTAAGACGCGCTACCGAGTGGCCGGCAACCTTCAGTTCGCCCTCGTTGAGCCGCTTTTTTCTGCGGGTGGTTAGGTCAACCTCCGGAACCTTCAATGCGCTGAACCGTCCTCAACGGACGTTGATCCGCGACGCATCCAAAGCACTGCCAATGCGAGCACCGCGGCAATCGTCATCGCGACAATTTGTCGAAGCGAAAACGCGATCGACGCCTCTTGAGCCTTGCCTTGCAGCAACGGGAGCGCTGCGATTAGCAGGTAGCTCGCGTGTGCAACCATCGAGACAGCAACGCTCTGCGACCAGGCCCTGACGCAGCCGAGAACGAGGCCGAAAGCCACCATCGGAATGATGGCTCGCGGTGAAACCCATGAAAGCGCAAAGGCGATCGTTGAAACGACGACGGGCACAAGACTCCGTCCAGAGGAGCGCGACGACAACCCGCTAAAAATAAGACCGCGAAAAAACAATTCTTGCGCCAAAGGAAAGAGCAGGACACTAACGACGCCTATTTTCAATCGTTGACCAGGCGTTCCGTTTGCAAACATGAGCGCATTGGCCGCTGCTTCTGAGGCAGTTTGCGGGAAGCGGCGTGCAGCCAACGTATCCAATCGGTCAATCAGCGGAACGATCCCAACACCGACTGCGATGGCCGCGCAGAAATCCAACGTCTTCGGTGACCCGAGACCAAAAATCACGCGCAACGATCCCTCTGGCGCATGCACCCGGATGGCAACAAATGCGATACCAAAATGCGCAACGGCCATCGCCAAGCCAAAGCTCAGAACATCTGGCGCCACGTCCTCTCGACCCCCACTCAGCGCGTGGAGCACGATGAATGCCACGACGACCGCCGTCGACCAACCAGCCGCGGCGATGGGCGTAAGCTCGCGCTGATAAGCCGATGACATCGGCGAGCAGTGTAACCTCGATCGCATGGTCGTGGGGCCGCAAGACGCTCGAGCCCATCAGCCAGGGCCGACATTTGAACGCGTCTCGCTCGAGAAGACGATGCGCGAAGAGCCCTCTCCCCTCTTTAGTTGTGCGAGGGTCACCATGCGCGAGATGATGAGCCTGTGTCAGGCGTATTCAAGAAACTTCGATGGTTACAAATAGCCGTTGGCGTCATCTTCGTATTCGCTGGCGTTGGCAAATTGCTGCTTCCCGTGTTGATCCCGATCCTTAAGCCTGGCGCACCAGATTTTGCGGCCGTACTTGATGCGGTTCATGTGCCCTTGCCGAAGTTGACGGCAGTCGCCATATGCTTGCTCGAAATTGTCGGTGGCCTCGCGCTGATAGGTAAGCGTCTTGTCCTTCCGGCCTCCGTCCTCCTTGCGGGCAACATGGGCGGCGCGCTCGTGTCGGTCAGCGTGCCGGCGCACCTTGGTCGTCCGGTGCAACTCGGCGGGCTTACAATTGGCAACGAGTGGTGGCGATTGCCGCTGGAGTTGGGACTGGTCGTGTCGCTTTCGATCATCGCAGTGCTCGAGCTGCAACGGTTGCGTGCGATGCGCGATTCAACGCGCCAATCTTAGGAGCCGCTGAGGCCGCGCCGCACAAAGGCCCTTTCGCACCCAAGTGAGCATGGTTACCGTGTTTCACCATGAACTACGGCTCACAAGGACGACCGCTCTCCTATCGGTTTGGGCAATCGGACGCGGCTGCAAACGACGCACTGTGGGTCACCTATCGGTGGATGTCTCTAGGCCTCGCACTCACGGGCGTTGTGGCGATGGGCGTCGCAAGTTCGCAGGCAGCGCTCCAAATCGTGGTGGGCAACCCCATCGTCTTTTACGGTCTGCTGTTCGCTCAGCTGGGCCTCGTTTTCACCTTCTCCGCAGTGGCACAACGAGCGAGCACGGCTGTCACGGCCGCGATGTTCTTTCTCTACGCGGCGTTGACGGGAGCCACCTTCAGCGTACTTTTTCTGCGCTACACGCTTGGTTCGATCGCGGGTGTGTTCTTCGTCACAGCTGGCGCCTTCGCTGGGCTGTCAGCCATCGGACTCTTCACGAAGCGCGACCTGAGCGCCGTCGGACGGTTTGCCATCTTCGCGCTTATCGGCGTGTTTCTCGCGTCGATAGTCAACATCTTCTTGCACAGCACAGGTCTTGGCTTCGCCATCAACGTCATCGGGGTCGTGCTCTTTGCAGCCCTCACCGCTTACGACACGCAGAAGCTCAAGATGATGTTCGCAAGCGGCGAAGCCCACGCAAACCTTCCGCTCGTCGGCGCGCTGACGCTCTACCTCGACTTCATCAACATGTTCCTCTTTCTGCTCCGACTCGGTGGTAGCCGAAGGGACTAGCCCATCGCACCTCATCGCACGGAACCCCCAGTTGAGCTGCGCCTCTGCTGAAGAACGTGTCGACAATGGTCGTCTAACCCTAGAAGCGAAGCATCCGCCGACAGTTGATGCTCGCCAAAGGGGAGACCAAAAATGATCGTTCGCAAGCTCGTCACCACGCTTGGGCTCGTTGCAGCCACTGTCGCGATGTTGCCATCTGAAGCGCGTGCCGATTCTTGGTGCTGGACGAGCAGCAGCACCAACGGCCGCGTCTACACCCGCAAGCTTGCCTATGATGCGTGGGTCAAAGCCAAGGGTGCTGGCCTTGGCGCAACACCCAAGGGAACGATGCTCACGCCTATCGTGATCGACGGGAAGTCCCCGCAAGTGAGCGCCCATTATCTCGGGAGCTTCAGCGACACCAAGCTTGCTGAAGCTCCTTACTGGGCCGGAGAAACGGGGACGCTCACGTTTGCGCTGCTGAAGGAAAAAGACCCAACGTCGTACACCATTTCAAACCGCCTCGGCCTGGCCGATCGGATGGGCGCCACCGTACACATTTGCGTCTACAAAACGCCGCGCTCGCGAACCGACAACAACCCTTGGGACTGGATCGAAGAATCCAATCGCTCAGCATCGGACGAACCCAACCTCAACTCGCCGTCGGCTTCGCTCTCGATCCCCGGACCCGCGATGGTTGCCACCGTGCGCACGGCGATGGTGAAGAAGATGTCGCACAAAGAGTTCGCCGTGGCCTTCGTCTTGCGTGAAAGCATGAACTACAGCGGGCGGCTCAAGCTGAACATCAAGGCGACCCGCGTTCCTGCGCCTCCAGAAGTTTCGAAGCCCAAAGAGGACGAAGAGTAAAGAATATTGACGTTACGTTAGGTGCGCGGGGACTCCTCGCCTCACGACCGTGTCGCGTGCGAGTTTAGCATCGGCTTCTGGATAGTCGATCGTCGTATGGAGGCCGCGGCTCTCTTTTCGAGCCGAAGCACACTCGACTACGAGCTGCGCGACGGTTGCGATATTTCGTAACTCGAGAAGATCTCTTGTGACGAAGTAGCGCCAGTAGTATTCGGCGATCTCTTCCTGCAAGAGGGCTATGCGTCGCGCCGCTCTTCGCAGGCGCGAGTTGGATCGCACGATGCCAACGTAGTTCCACATCGTGCGACGAAGTTCGTCCCAATTCTGCGTAATCACGACGGCGTCATCGCTCGGAACCGCTTCGCCGACCTGCCACTCAGGGACCTCAGGGAAGGGCGTACCGCGATCGATTTCGCGCAACGCAACAGCCGCTCGATGCGCAAAGACTAACCCTTCGAGCAACGAATTGGACGCGAGTCGATTTGCACCATGAAGGCCGGTGCAGCTCACCTCCCCTACCGCCCAAAGGCCCGGAATCGACGTCCGCCCATCAAGGTCGGTCGTCACCCCGCCGCACATATAGTGAGCGGCAGGGACGACTGGAATGGGCTGCTTCGCAATGTCGATCCCGTACTTCATGCATTGTGCGTAGATGCCAGGAAAGTGCTCCTCGAGAAATGCGCGGGGATGATGGGTAATGTCGAGCAAAACGTAATCGGCGCCGCTACGTTTCATCTCGTAATCGATCGCGCGCGCAACAACGTCGCGCGGCGCAAGCTCAAGGCGGCTGTCGTGCAGCTCCATGAAGCGCACACCGTCCTGAGTGAAGAGCTTTGCGCCCTCGCCCCGTAGCGCTTCGGTGATGAGAAAATTCTTCGCCTGGGGATGAAAAAGACACGTCGGATGAAACTGGTAGAATTCCATGTTCGCGATTTCGGCGCCCGCGCGAAATGCCATCGCAACGCCGTCGCCTGAAGCGACGTCCGGATTGGTTGTGTAGAGGTAGACTTTACCCGCGCCACCTGTCGCGAGAATGGTCGCACGCGCCAGGAGTGTGTCGACTTTGCCCGATCGCTCATCGAGTACGTACGCACCTGCGCAAACCTCGGGTCCTCCAAACTTTGCGAGGGTGATCAAATCGATCGCCATCTGATGTTCGAGCACTTCGATGTTGGGCGATTCTGCAACGCGTTCGAGCAGGGCCCGTTCCACTTCGCGACCGGTCATGTCGCTTGCATGCGCGATACGTCTCGCGCTGTGGCCGGCTTCGAGGTGAAGGTCCAATTCGTCACTGCGAGCGATCACATCAAACTTTGCGCCGAGGGCGCGAAGCTGTTCGATGCGCGCGGGTCCTTCTTCAACGCACATTTCAACCGCTTGCGGATGACAGAGACCCGCTCCTGCAACCAGGGTGTCCTTCGCGTGCGCTGCGAACGAATCGGCTTCGTCCAGAACCGCGGCGATCCCACCTTGTGCATATTTGGTGTTCGACTCGTCACGTGCGCGCTTCGTCACGACGACTACGCGCCCCACATTCGCAGCTTCAAGGGCGAACGTCAGACCGGCGACACCACTACCTAAGACGAGAAAGTCACATTGCTTGACCATTGGTCCACCTGATTCGCACCCAGTTCATGCGCAAAAGCACACATCGAGCGACCCTGCTGGTTCCCAAAAGAGACTCGAACGGCCTCAATACTATGACAGGGTCGAGACAGGGGGGTGACTCGAGAGATACGGTGGACGTGCCGTCTATCAAACGAGGACCA
>JAHFDZ010000116.1 GCA_023248745.1 Myxococcales bacterium
AGTTGTCAACTGAGTGACGCTTATTGAGAGCGCCGGGACGCCGCGACTTGGCGAAGTGGCGCAGAAGCGGTTTCCGATGGACGCGGCACTTGAAGCCACGGCCCTTCAATGGGCTTCGTTGAAGCCCGCCGTTGTCGAAAACGAAACCGAAGGCTCGATTGCGGCAGAGGTACGGACGCTAATCGGTAAATTACGTTTACCTTTTCGAGTCGAAGAAACGAATCGCATCTCGGCGCTTGCGGCGACGGGAGAAGACGTGATCTACGTTGCAAAGCAGCGAGCCGTAAGCAGGCACACTGCCCGTCGCACTGCCGTTCACGAGGTGTATGGGCATGCACTCCCACGCGCTCGCGCGGCGCGTCAAGGGCTTGCGATCTTTCGCTTCGGGACTGCGCAAGGCCACGACGATCAAGAGGGCTACGCGCTCGCACGCGAAGATGAGCACGGCCTATTCGACAACGATCGCAAACGCGAAGTTGCGACGAGGTGGCTCGTTGCGCGTGAGATGCAGCAGGGAGCGTCGTTCGTTTCAGTCGTGAGAAGCCTCATCGCGCGCGAGATACCGATCGACTCAGCGTTGCGCTTGGCATCACGAGTTTTTCGTGGCTCGGATGGGAATACGCGCGGAGTCGGCCGGGAGAGCGCTTACCTCGAGGGGTACGCGCGCGTCTCGCAAGTTGACCTCGCGCTCGAGCGCGTCGTGGCGCACGGACAGGTCGCCTGCGTGTGGGCCGAAACACTGACCCAATTCGTCAACTTTGTGGACGGCTAGGGTTCTCGCGTGCAAACAGCTTGTGGCGCAACCGAAGGCGCGTACGCATTGACTTTGAGGCACACGTAACCTTTGCGACACGAAGGCGCGAGCTCGTTGCACGCCTTGAAGCAATAACCCACGGTGTCGAAGCGCGCACAAAATGAGTCGGACTTACCGGACTCAACTGGACACGTGCCCGTGCATGACAGCGTGCACATCCCATCTGGATAGTTGTCTGCGCACAGCGCGTTTGCATAGCCGCAGTTGCCATCTTTGCTGCATGCGCCGCCGATCCAAGCGCCGGCGATGGCGGGGTCTGGTGGTCCGTAGTAGCCGAGCGCGTAGGCGTAGTTGGAAAAGATGTTCCAGAAGAGCGAAGCCCCATTTGTAAAGGTGCCGACCACTGGCTCGTATTGATAGATCGCCGCGGTCCCTTCATCGCTTGGTGTGATGATCTTGCCGTCGAGCGTTTTGCTTGCGATGCCAGGCCCCCACCCGCCAGGCGTGCGACCATCGGCCGCGAGCGCTTTGAGGCTCGAGCGCAGAGAATACGCGTAGCACTCGACTTGAATGTCGAAGCCGGCAAATGCAGCGTCGCATTTACCCGGCGCACGACAGCCGCACCCGAACGCGTACTCAACGCGCGATCCATCTGAGGGGTAACGCGTCTCGCTCACGAGCCCTTGATTCATTTGCGCGCGAACGAGAATGGCGATTGGGTTGATCGAATGACGAAGCGCGGCGCTCATGATCGCGCTCGCGGCACTGACACCATTCGAACTGTAGGTTGAGAGAAAGCTCGGTCCACCATAAGGCGAATGACGAAGAAAATTTTCGATGTAAGTTACATCAAACGTGACTGAATCGGCGAGCGTGGCCGCTGACACAATGTTGTTGGGATCAAACGTGACGGGCTCTGGCGAGAGACGCACCAAATCGTCTTGATGAATGGGATTCGTGTACTCGGCACGCCTGCATGCAGCGCCGCAAGTGAACAAGGTGATGAGGCACGCAAAGCTCACAAGCACGCGTTGCATAGACGACAGCATAACGCTCAGCGAACTTCGAAGGGTACTTCCAGCCAATTGACGCCATTGCGATTGTCGTGAACCACAGCCCACAATCGATACCAACCGGGCTCTTTAGGCGCTCGAAACTTGTTGCGACTATCTGGAACGCGACCCGCTTCGACGTCGAAAAGCAACTTCGCGTCCGAGTCGAATCGGCCACCGGAGGTGTAATAGGTAACCCACACCTGTTCATTTCGCGTCTTGCCTTCGCTGTCGAGCTCGGCTGTGCGCACTTCTTGCGCTTGATCAGGAGCGTACGTATCGATTTGAGCGTATGCACAGGCCTCTGGTTTGGCTTCCGTGCAGCGATTGATCGAGAAACCGTAAGGCGCAGGCTGCCCATCGACGACGATGTGCTCGACGGAAGGATTTTGATTGGCGCGCTTTTCGTACGCGTAGATACGCGTGAACGAGAGCACATAGTCGTCTGCGCTAAGGCGCACACCCGACTCGTCGAAGCAGCCGATGGGTGCATTCTGCATGCTCAGCGCCTCAGGATCGACGGAGACAAATTTGACGCGACCCGCGCACGCCATTTGAAAGACGATAGCGAGGCCATAGTTCTCACCCGTTGGTGGAGGAGCGTGCTTCGCGACGATGTCTGCAGGAAGCGTCACTTTGTACGTCGGGCCCGACGGCAAGAGGTCCGTCAGATCGGTGTCTTTCGGAATCGAGATGCCTGATGAACCAGCACCCGCAAGATCGGCAAAGCAGCGGTAGTACGCCTCATTTTCGGGATTCGTGCAAAGGACCGGAAACCACACGATCTTGAGCGGTCTTGACCTATCGGCACGCCCGTCGAACGCAAGCGTTTCGAGCGTGACCGTGTCGCCGGGTGCGGCGTAAGGCCGATCGATCTTCGTCGCAAACACCCGCACCGACGTCGCCATGTTGGCTGGGTCGAAACCAGACACGCAGCTGCCGCAAGCGAGGACAACGAGTAGCTGGATGACTCGCCTCATCTCAATACTCCCATGACAACCCGAGGTTCGGGATGAAAGGCAGACCTGTGACATAGGACCGCTTGGTCTGATTGTAATTGTAACTGACGGCCTCAACATTGCCTTGGTTGTAGGCGTTGATGACGTCGAGATAGGCGTGAATGTTTCCGCGCGAACCTAGGCGCCACGTCTTATCGACGCGAACGTCAAGTTGATGAAACAAAGGCAAACGCTCGCCAAAGGGAGGCACAGCGAGCGTCGGGAGATAGACGCCGGTGTTCGCGTCGTAGAAGCCGTACTGTTGCGGCGTCGTGAGATTGCCCGAAACAAGACGGAAGCGAGCGCCGACTTCCCATCCGCTGCCAAGTTGATAGCTGCCAAGCACGGTTAGAATGTGCGTTTGGTCGAAAGGCGTCTCACGCCATTGAGAGTCGGGCGTATCGCGACGCTCACTGCGCATCAGCGTGTACGCGAGCCAACCAAAGAACCGACCTCTGGGCTTCCAGCGCAAGAGCGCTTCGAGTCCGAAAATACGGCCGATGCCTGCGTTGCCGGCGCGCGCGGTGACGAGCGAGTCGAGATTCTTGTAGAAGCCCTCGACGCCAACTTCGATGTCCCTGGTGAGCTCACGTTCTACGCCGACGCTGTAGTGGATGGATCGGTTCGACCGTAAATTCGATTGACCAAATGCGACACTCGTTTCCTGCGGTTGCGGCGGTTGCGCAAAGATGCCCGCGCCACCCTTGATCGTCGTGCGGCGTTCGGTTGGCAGGTCTTGCCGAAAGTTGAAACGCGGCGCGAGGTCCCACGCCTTGACGTCGCGGGCATAATCGAGTCGCACGCCGGGAACGATGCGTGCACCTTTCCACGGGTTCACTTCAAACTCGGCGTAGACCGCAGGCCGAAACAGCGTGTCTGATTCTTGACTCGTGATCGGCAGCTGGCTCAAGAAAGGACCCGAAGGAGGCTCACCAGGTCGCGGCGTTGGCGGCGCACGAACCGTCACCGTGTAGGGCGTCGCAAGCCAGTCAATGCCAAAGTTCGCAGACACGCGCGACGAGAGCTTTTGATTCACTTCGCCACGCACCGAAATGGGCGTCGAGTCGAGGCGGAACATGAGATCGCCAAAGGAGAAGTCGATGACATCTTTGCCGACCGCGCTGACGAGGCGCAGCTCTGTATTGCGACCAATACGGTTACGATATCGTGCTTGTGCGCGCCAAAACCCCGTATGCGCGCTGAGGCTACCGCCGGCGGCTGGCTGTGAACCTGAGAGCGATGACGTCAGCAACTGCAAGCGATCGTCCGAGCCGAAAAAGAAGAGCCTGAGGTCTTGGTTCTTGCCAAAGTCGCGGTTGGCGATCGCTTGAAAATCGTAATAGACCGGAGCCGTCGTGACGGACGCACCACTTGCCGCAAAGACGGGCTTCAGCACCGCATCCACCCACGAACGACGGCCGGCCAACGTAAGGGTCCACCCCGTGTTGAAGAGTGGCGCCTGTGCGAGCAACCTCGTGTCGATCAAATCGAGGCTTCCGGTAACGTGCACCTTCCCGTCACTCTTTGGGTTACGAATACCGACGTCCACGACGCCACCCATCACGCGGCCGTATTGCGCGCTGAAGTTGCCGGGATAGAAATCGATCTTCTCGATAAGATTAAGGTCTGCCTTGTCGGTGAGCTGGGTCGGGATGACCGAGGTGAGACCACCAAAATGGTAAACAATCGGAATCAATGTCCCGTCGACAAAGATGTTCGTATCTTGAGGCGCGGCGCCTCGTACGATGAGCAAACCCACAAGGCCGGGCGGGCGGGCGATACCGGGCAGATTTTGAATCGAGCGAAGGGCATCGCCACCTGTGCCGGGAATGCGATTGATCTCGCGATCGTCGACTGTCCGGCGCGTAACTTCTCGCGGTGGACGAATCCCCCTCACTTGAACCTCTTCGATCGGCGGCGGAGGCAGTTTGGGCTTCGGCGGCAGATCGGCTTTGGCATTCCTTGCAAGGCGACTCGTCACGCTAGCTTCTTGCCCGACCCCAAGCGTCTCGTCGGCGAATTGCGCTTCGTGATCTGGATGCGAAACTGAAACCTTGTATTTCCCGGAAACGAGATCTTCGACTCCCCAGCGACCCGTTGCATCCGTCAGGACGGTTTGCTTCTCGCCCGCTGCTGAAGTGATCTCGACTATCGCATGGTCAAGCGGCTTACCTTCTTGATCCGTAACGCGTCCAGAAAATCGGGACTTGGGCGCGACAAACCGGTAAGTGAATCTGATCTTCGCAGCGATCGGTTTGCCGTTGCGCGTTGCCGGCTCGAAGAGAATTTTCCGCCCTGCAGCAATCGCCGCGTCATCGATCGACGCAACCTTCGATGATTGATCCACGGTCGCACTGCTCACCGTTCCGTCTGGTGCAACTTCGACGACGAGCACTACGGTTAGGGGCTCGGCGATCCCGGCAGAGAGCGCTTCTTTCGGGTATTGCACACCGTCATCTTTCTTGACCTTTGGTGCAACGATGACGGGCTTCGCCGAGGTCGGTTCTGCGGCCACCGGCGCTTTGGGTGCCGGTGTTTCGGGCTGTGCATAGGCGGACGGCGCCCTGAGCCCAAGGAGCACAAGCGACAGCGGAGGCAACGAGCGGAAGCGACGCAGAAACATGACCGGAGGCCACGAGACTAGATGAACAGGCGTGAATCTGTGCGGTGTCTTAAGTCCGAAGACACCGCCTAATCGAAAATCCGCAGTTCTCGCACCAATGTGCGCGGAACGCCGATCTCGCGCTTGCGGCTCGCCATGGGAAAAGGAGACGAGTTAGGATGCTTTGGCAACCATGACGAAGAGCGAGCTCATCGACACACTTTCAGTTCGCGGATCGCTAACCAAAGCGCGCGCCGAGCAAGTGGTCAATTGCGTCTTCGATGCAATGGCGGTCGCACTGCGGCAGGCCGACGGTGTTGAGATCCGTGGCTTTGGAAGTTTCAAGGTGCGAGCACGCCGCAGCCGCGGTGGGCGCAATCCACGCACGGGCGAGAAGGTCGAAATCCCTGCCAAGATGCTACCGCGTTTCAAAGCGGGAAAAGAACTGCGCGAGATTGTCAACGCGAGCCGAGCGTTTGCAATCACCGGCGGTGACGACGAACCCACGAGCGACGACTTTGACGATGAAGACGACGAAGACGATTGATGCACCGCCGATCCGTTCTTAGCGGTGCGCTCGCTCTTTCTCTCGGCGCGTGTAGGGCTAAGCGGGTTGAGCACGTCGAGCCATTTGCGACGCCACTCGACGTGTCACGGCCAGAGTTTCTGCATGCGCTCGCGGGATTGCGATCGCTTTTCGTCATCGATCCACAACGCATCATGGAGAGTTCGGCTCATGAAGCCATCATGCGCGTGGTCCCTGCAGAGCGCTTCGAAGCGTTTGCGGCGAGCCACGGTGGCTTTGATCTGCGCGCAGCCCGAACGCTCACAATTGCTTCACTTGACGATGCAACTCAATTTGTAACAGCGCTTGGCTCGTTTAGCCCAGCAGACCTTGAGCGTTGGTTTCGCGAGCGCGTCGATATCGAAGGGCGCGCGCTCGATCGCGGACGCACACATAGGTTTGAGCCATTGACGCGAACGTGGGGTGGATCGCGACGTGGACGTGAGCAACTTGGAATGGTGCAAAGCCGCTTTGCGATGTGGGAGGCCGGTCGCCTTGGACCGTTGCGGGTGGCGCACTTGTTTGCACAAAATGCGCTCAAGAAGGTGAAACCCGCATCGGCACTTGAGCCGCTCGCAACACTTCGGAAGTTTGCAAATGATGCGCCCATTCGTTGGTACGCATTGGGTCCCTTCGAAGGGAAGGAGGCGTCGGCAGTCGCCGGGTTGCTTGCCACGTGCACGGGACTGGTCCTCGCGGCGGTGCCTCTTGCGGGCTTACCGGCGCGAATCGAAGTAAAGTGCGCAATGATGGGTACATTTGGAGAGCACGCGCGTTCGCGTTTCTTGGCGAGCTTTGACGTCCTTGCCAACGACCCACTCGGACGACTTTGCGGGCTTCACGAACGACTCTCGGACCTTAAGGTCGAGGCCTGGGAAGACCGAATCGAGGCATCCGTGATCCTCGAATCACTCCGTACCGCGGAAGGCCTACATGCAGCCACAGATGGAACCGTGGCGGACGTCATGAAGTGGTGACGCCGAAATAAGCTGGCAAAATAAGCCAATCGTGCAGGTGGGTTACGCGACCACATTGACGAAGAGAGCACGAAAGTGTTACGCGGCTTTCCCCTTGTGGATCACGCGCGATTTTGGGCGTGATTTCCCCTAACCCACCCGGGAGATCCATGCAGCGTCTCCAAAGCAACAGTTCACGTTCAACTTCTGCAAAGCGGCCAGCAACAAAGGCGACGACAAAGGTCGCGCCCAAGACGATCCGCAAAGCAGCAGCATCCGCGCCGGCCAAACCGGTTTCAAAGAACACCGTCTCCGTCAAGACCATCGCAAAAAAGAAGCCCGTCGTTGTCGCGCCCGTGGCCCCACCGCCCGTAGCTGCTCCAGCACGGGTAGAAGCAAGCCCGGTCACCACTACGATGACGGTCTCTCCCGTTTCAAGGTTGCCTACTTCGGTTCCCGAAGTGAAAGCGGCGATTGAGCGACAGATCCGCGCATCCATCCCGAAGGACGTAACCTTCATGGTGGGTGACAAAGCCGTTCACCCGGCGCATGGCGTAGGGGAAGTCACGGCGATCGAAAAGCGGGACATCGGTGGCCAAGTATCCGAATTCTACGTTCTCAAGATTCTTGAGAAGGGGATGAAGGTTATGGTTCCTACTGCTGCGGCCGGCCACGTTGGGCTGCGGCGCATCATGTCGACTTCTGAAGCTGAGGAAATTCTTGAGACCATTCGCGCGCGCGAAGTGGCCGTTGACGTTCAGCCTTGGAGCCGTCGGTTTCGGATCTACACCGAGATGGTCAACAGCGGTGCGGCAAGCGAAATTGCAAAGGTGTTTCGCGACATGAACCGCCTCAAGTTCGACAAGGACTTGAGCTTCGGGGAACGCAAGCTTCTCGACCAAGCGCGCAGCCTCCTCTTGAAGGAGCTCGCGTTTGCAAAGAATCAGTCTGAAGCCGAAATGGCGAAAGACCTTCAGCAGATCTTCACGTCGTAGCTATTGCCGTTGCAGTTTACGTTTTCCGCGGCGGTCTTACCGAAAGATCGCCGCGGTTCGCATTTCATGAATCCGTTGCGCGTATGACTTCAGAGCGTCGACCCCAGCGTTGATCAGAGCCTGAGCATCACGTTCTTCATTTCGAAGGGTGTCGATGCGGCGCGACATCTCGCCAGCACGCTGCTCAGCTTCAACCACGTGCGCTTTTTCGTGCGACGCAAGCGCACCGAAACTTGCCTCGAACATGCGCGTCGACCCGGCGATACCGGCGCTCAGTGCTTTGAGTCGCTCCAGCTTCGGCGCTGACTGCTCTTCCGCGCGCTCGTGGGCCGCGTGAGCCTCAATCATCGCGTCATTGCCAACGCCGTGTGACTGAGTGGGGTCCGCTTTTGCGAGTGCCGACTTTGCGTCAAGCAAGGGCGCGTGTTTGTCGGCAACCGATTGCTTAATGCTTGCGGACTTAAGGCTCACCCCCGCTTCCGCGAACGAACCGGCCGCACCCGCAAAACCTGCCGCCAATTCTGCACCGGCCTGAGAGCGCATTGAGTCTTGCTGCTCACGCTGTGCCGCGTGCGTCATCGACTCTGCACTTTCGCGCAACGTGCGCGCAGCGTCACGCTGCTCACGCCCGATCTTGACGATGAAGAGCGCAAGCGCTTCTCCAACATCGGAAGCGACGAAAGCTGGCAGCGGCATCTCTGTCGCTGATGATTCCGAGGACCGATAGATAGGTAAGTTTGTTGACGTTTTGCTCGCTCCGATCGCTTCCACCATGACTAACTCCAAGCGCGGGCTGCAACCCGTCCATTTTCGGCATCCATCGCGACGACCTCTGCCAAGATTTCCCTCGAGCGCATCAAATGGCTCATCACCTGTTGCATTTGCTCGACGGCCCATTTTGTTTGCTGATTCATTTCATCGTGAGCCGCTTGAGCGTGCTTCTCATCTGACTTTGAGAGCGCTACTCCAAACTCGACGCGTGAGGCTTGCGAGCCTCCCATACCTTCAAGGATCTTGCCGCCTGAAGCAGTACCCGACGCCGCTACGTCGATCTGTTCGAGCGTTTTTGTACCCTCCGTTGCGTTGTTTGATGCCGCGTTCGCGACGCGAGACGCCGCGCCAAGGGAGGCGCCAATTTGAATGGCTCCCGCGCCGAGCGATAGGCCGAGCCCAACCCAAGCGCTGGCCTCGCCGAACACCTTCGTGTCGCGCACAACCACACCTCCAAGCGAAGTGGCAGCCGACGCGATTGAGAGTGCTGACGCTCCGCCGGTTACGATTGCCGACGCGGCTCCCAACCCCGCGGCAATGCGATCGGACCACCCTTTGCCGAGCAGACCGTCAAGACACTTACTCTCTCCGATAACCGCACTGGACGTTGAGAGAATCAACGCTGCGATGATGATGGCGGGAGCACTCGCCGCGCCCAATGTCAGACCCGAGAGCGCAGCTGCTCCCACGGCTACCGCGATCTTTGCGATCGATTTTCCGATCGCTTGCAGGTCGTTCCAGAGTGCCTTGCTTGTGACGATCGGCTCGAGATCGCGACCCAAATCTTCAAAGAGGCCCGAAACATCAAACTTGAGGATGTTCTTGAAGACATCGGAAAGTAACTTGAACAACGCACCGAAGAGGCCCGGGCCTTGGTTCGCCTTTAGCTGCTTGTCCTGCTGTTCTTTGACGTGCTGGAGATGAAATTCGCGCTCCTTCTTATGACCCGCGACTGAGGTCGACGCGAATGCCGTCTCTGAAGCTTCTTGATTGGCGAATGCAGCGGCGAGCAGCGCCATTGAATCACCAAACGCCGATGCTGAAAGCGCTGGCAATGGCAATGCTGGAGCGGTCGCACCACTCGACGTCGGATTGCGGGACAACGACTCGCTCGCGAACGTTCGTTGGACTTGGTTGATCATGCTGCACACCGCTCGATCTCAAGGTGACGCAGAAGTGCTTCGTCTGGGCTGCTCGCGAGGGCGTCTTCGACCTCATCGAGCAATTGATCGCGAGTCGTTCCGACTTCGCCCACGAGGCGCATGCTGCGTGCGAGCGCCAACGTCAACTGCGAGTTGTCTGCGGCGACCACTCGACCCGCCGCAAGGAGCTCTTTTGCAACGGTGAGTTGATCGATCTTTTCGTGGCAATGACTCAGAGCGAGCCAGCCTCGCGGATCGGCCGGCGCTGCAACGATCATCGCGCGCAGGACGATCGCCGCATCACAAAATTGCTCGGTCTCGATTAGCCGATGCGCAACCGCATAGAAGATTTCAATCGCTGAAGTCTCCATCGCTTAACCGCCTCGGATGTTGTTAATTGCGCTCATTGACGCTTGGTGATCGGTTTGAAGCATGTTCGAAAACAGCGAAATGAACTGCTGCTTCTGAGAAACAAATGATTGGAGCTTGACCATCATCTGCTGCGAGTCTGCACCGATATCGGTCTTCGCCGTCTCGAGTGCGCTGCGTATGCTGTTCATTTCCTCTTCGCTCACGAACTCGTCAACGTGACCTTCCACCGCTTGCTTTGGATCCGCGGTGCGAAGTGTCGCAAGCGCACTATCGATCCGCTGCCGCGCTGGCGACGACGCGGGGAGATCAGCCTTCGCCTTCTCGAGAGTGCGCTCAAGTTCTAGGTATGATTCACTGCGCGCGAAGACGTCGCCAATCTCGCCGATCGAACGATACTTCTGCGCAACAATTAGAGCGGTGTTGATCACTTCTGTCTGTTTCTGTTGAGAGGTCATCCGCGAAAAGAGGCCTTCGATCTCACCGTCGAGACGTTCTATTTGCGACTGAAACATCGCAATCATGCCTTCGGGCGAGAGACCTGTATGTCGGAGTTCCGCAGCCGTGGTGCCTTGGGTCGGGCTCCAACTGCAAGTGATGTCGGGCGGAGCACTGAACGAAATTGCTGCATCTTGCATACCTGAGACTCCTTTTTTTAGAACCGGTTAACCCATTGGGAAAATGTGCTCTCACGAACACAGACGCCGTGTTCGAGCGCGTCAAATTGATCTTCGTCGACTACGATTTCGACATCGCCAAGGGTGCGGATGCGCGCGGCGATCTCGGTCGCGGAAATGCGTAGGTGCTCCAAATCGATCGCCAACGCGGCGAGTATTTCTTGATCCATTGTTGCCTCCGTTCACAATCGTCCGAGGGTGAAGAAGGTTGCTCACTCGACGTCGATTTCGTCGACGAGGAGTTGCGCATTTTCGAGCCGTCGTTCAATCGCTTCGCGGAAGCGATTGCGATCGCTCACAGAGAGACCTGAGAGCCTCACGCGAATGCCGCGCGCGTTTCGCTCAACGAGAAGCTCGGCCCCGGCGATCGCCCCTTGTGCAAGTTGCATACGCACGAGTGGTGTGTCGCCCGTCCCTCCCCAAGCGATCCGCGACACCGTGGTGGCAAATACACTTTCGACGTCTGGGGCCGTAGAGACGTCGACGGTGGAAGGTGAAACGCCGGCTTGATTGCTACGGGTTCCCTCGGACGAGCCAAAGGTTGCCGCATCCGGCTCAGCACTCGCCACTTGCTTCGGAGCCCGAGCGCAACTTGTAACTTCACTTGAGACATTTTCATCGGACGCTTGCGCGCGATGATTCGCGAGGCCGCCAAGCACAGACGCAAACGGATTTCGCGCTGGGATTGTGAGCGTCGCGACTCGCTCACCCGTAGACGGACGAGGAGCAGATGCTCCCGACTTCGGTTGCGAGACCATATTATTGGCGCAGCCCGGCGATCGCGCGATCGACTTGACGCTCCCACAGCACGCGCCGATCGAGGGCATTGAGCCGCGCTTGTTCAATGCCCCCTACCCTTTGGGTTTGAGCGAGCAAACGGCAACGTGCGATCCACGCGTCCCTTGCGACCCGATCGCCGACCCCGTCGGCAACGATTGCAAACGCGAGAGCGCAGCGAAGTGCTTCACTTCGTGCAACACACGACTCGTGCGCCAAGACGGCGCGCGCTTCGACGTAGTCACCATCATCGACGAGCGATTCGGCGTGTTCGATGCGCGACTCACAACCGACAAGGCAACTGAGCAAAATCAAAACCTTCATTGGCCTTGCACCACCGTCTTCACCCCCGACGTTGCGCGGTCGATGAGCTTGGAGCAAAGGTCGACCGCTTCGCTGTACCTGTAGACACCCGCTTGAAGCGCAATGAGCTCGGTCTGCGAGAGGTCAGCGCCAGCCGCTTGCTCAACGCGACGCAACTGGTGTTCGCCGTTGTCGAGCACACGACCAACGCGCATAACCAAGTCGCTAAACGACGACTTTGCTTCGGGTGCAGGTGACGATTGCATCGGAGGCGAAATTTGAGACGTAGCAAGCGTGCGCGGGCCCTCAGTTCGCATGGATCACCGAATGTTCCCGATGGCTGTTTTTACGGTCTCGTGTTCTGCTTTAAGCACATTTGACAGGGTGGTGAACGATCGATTCTGTGCGTTGACCGCTTCCTGAATTTGCAAATAGTAGAGGTTCATTTCCTGCGATTGCTGCAGCGAGGACTCGACTGAGCTTTGTGCAGGAGCACTTGCCGCCGCGCTGCCCTCGGCAGTGAACGTTCCGGTCTGGCCACTTGGGGATACGCTGCCGGCGATCGAACCTGTCGAACTGCGAATTGCGGTGGCAATCATGGGTCCGCCAGGCAGCAGCCCGGCCGCAAAATTCGCAGACGTCATCAGACCCTTTCCGCCTGCGGAAAGGACTGCAGCGAAACTAACCCTTGGCGGCGTCGGCGTCGGCCTGGGAGTTGTGGGTACGGAGGTAATGCCAGAGCGAACGATCGAAGAGCTCGGATCCATGAAGGCGACTCCTTTTTTAGGAAGTCGACCGGCGAGCGAAACGGTTGCGAAGAATTATTGCGGCAGCACTTTTCCGACGACCGAGAGCGTCACTTCGGGCATGAGCTCGGCGAAGCTCACCACCATGACGTCGGGATGATCAATCTCGATGAGCTTACGAGCAAAGCGTCGAATGTCGGGCTGCGTAAGCAATACGCGCGGCTCTTGCGCCCCCCAACTGTGCTCGGATTCTACGAATACTCTTTGTACTGCGGCGGCTATGTCACGCGTGACGGCGGGTGCAAGCGCGAGGAAAGCGCCACCAGAAGTCTGTTGAATCCCTCTTCGGATCGTTTCCTCGATAATGCCGTCGATGATCACAACTCGCGCAAAGCCAGCCCCTCTCGTGATGCGATGCGTGATGGCACGCTTGTGTTGCATGCGCACCAACTCCGCGAGGGCGAATGGATCGCGATCTTGAGGTGACGCAAGGGCAAGCGCCTCAAGCGTGGCGCGCAGGTCACGAATCGAATGCCCCTCGTCTACCAGACGCCTCAACACATCAGCGAGGAGCGGGAGCGCAATCGGCTTCGGCACGACGCTTCGCACCGCCGCCGGATAGTGTTCCTCAACAGCGTCGAGCGCGCGTTGCACGTCGTGAAGCCCCAGAAAGTCAGAAGCACGACGCCTCAGCGCGGCAAACAA
Source organism: Myxococcales bacterium (assembly GCA_023248745.1). Classification (GTDB taxonomy): domain Bacteria; phylum Myxococcota_A; class Polyangia; order Polyangiales; family Polyangiaceae; genus JAHFDX01. Next base: position 13,413 of record JAHFDZ010000116.1, read on the forward strand.
TACGTCAACTCCCTTTACTAGGAGCTCGCCGCGACCCTGATTTTCCGCAAAAGAAAGATCTGCGAGTGGCACTTCGAACAGACACATTCGGATTGTTCGTTCGTCAATGTGATCATTTACGGATACAAATGGCGGCGGGGCACTTACGCCAAGTTCGAAAAAGAGTTGCTCGCGCAGCGCAAAGGCGAGTGAGCGAACACCCAACCTGGGACCCTCATCTGCAACCCATGAAGCGAGCGCTGATCCCACTTCGAACGACAGTGGAATGACAACCGGAACGAACGGCTTGTCCACATCGCGCGCGTTCGCCTTTTGTCCTCGTGGAAGAGCGTCGAGCGGGTGAGCCTCTCGGTTCATTTGACGAAGACGCGATCGGCCGGCAAGAAAGAGTGCCGGTGCCACAACAAGGAAGGGCAACGTAGGCAACCCGGGAACAAAGCCCAGGAGCAACACAAACGCGCTTGCAACAAACAACGCCTTTGGAACACCGAAAAGTTGCTTGACTAGTTCGTCTCCTAGCGGCGTTTCTTCATCCTCGCTTGCAACGCGCGTCACGAGCACACCTGCGGCGAGCGCGAGGACCATTGACGGGATCTGCGAAACGAGGCCATCGCCGATACTCAAGATGCCGTAGCGCTTGATGGCAGACGCAGCGGCCATGTCTCGTTGCAAGACGCCGATCGCAAGCCCGCCCAGCAAGTTGATGACGACGATGATGAGGGACGCGACAACGTCACCCTTCACGAACTTCATCGCGCCATCCATCGCCCCATAAAACTGGCTTTCGCGCACGAGCGTTCTTCGGCGCCGCCGAGCCTCGTTGCCATCAATCGTCCCGCTACGAAGTTCGGCGTCGATCGCCATCTGCTTCCCGGGCATCGCATCGAGTGCGAACCGCGCGCCGACTTCGGCGACGCGCTCAGCACCTTTTGCGACAACAACGAACTGGATAATTGTCAGGATCAAAAAGACGATCGCACCCACAACGAAGTTGCCACGCACGACGAATTCGCCAAAAGCACGAATGACGTCACCGGCGTTCGCTTGCAGGAGAATGAGTCGTGTTGATGCGATATTGAGTCCCAAACGAAACAGCGTGGTGATGAGCAGCACTGTCGGGAACGTCGCGACGGCGATTGGCTCTTTCACGAACAAAACGACCAGCAAAATTGCAACAGATAGCGACAAGTTTGCGCTCAGAAGCACGTCGAGCGCCCATGTCGGAACGGGCACGATCATCAACGAAAGAACGAAGATGACCATCACGGCAAGGGCGCCCTCGCCCACGCTCAAACGACCACGTTCACCACCAACAAGGGATGCCGACTTCGCCACGTTGGCGACTCTACACAAATGAAAGGAGCGAGCCAGTCACTCGAGATGATTCCACGCAACTTGCTACCGCGAAGTCCCGATTGCAGGCGATGAACGTCTCGGCCACTTTCGTCGCGCTCCCCATCTTTATCGGCCTCAACGCGTGTGCAGGTTCGGCAGCGCTGCCCGCGAAGGCCGTCGCGCTTAGCAACAACGCAGCGCACAACATTGCACGCGGCGATCTTGATCGAGCACAAGCCGAAGCAAAGATCGCGCTCGAGTACAACCCTAAGTTCATCGAGGCGACATTCAACCTTGGGCTCGTAGAGTACGAGCGGGGCAATTATGTAGCTGCACGCGATCAATTTATGCGTGCACGTACGCTTAACCGTGACTTGCCATGGGGTTCATTTGGCCTTGGGCTCGTTGCCGAGGCGACAGGTAGGCCCAAGGAAGCAGAGCAGTACTATCGAGACACGCTCGCCATTGACCCTGGATTTACTGAAGCTCGCATGAATTTGGCAAGCATATTGACCAAACTCGGCAAGCTTGAAGCGGCCTACGCTGAGCTCAAGAAGTGCGTAGAAACTGCTCCGGCCGTTGCCGAAGTTTGGGTGATGCTCATCAAGTCAGGCATTGAGCTAAACCGTTTTTCGGACCTTGACGACATCGCAAAGGGCGCCGCGCTTCACATCGCTAAGCCAGAAGCCGCCGTCGTCGGGGCGCTGCGCACGCTTGCGCAAGATCGGATCACTCTTGAATCCATCGACGAGGCAGAGCGGGTTTTGCGCGCCGTGCGCGTTGAGCTTCCACCCTCTTGGCAACCTGGCATTGATGTGATGCTCGACGCACTTCCGGAAATCAGGAAGCTCAAGGCAAATTGACGAAGACCCAACGCGCTCGGGCCGTCTACATTCGCCCAAAGCTCATGAAAATTTATACGAAGACCGGCGACGATGGCACAACGGGTCTATTCGGTGGCGCGCGAGTTCCTAAGAACGACTCGCGCGTCGAAGCCTATGGAACGGTCGACGAACTCAACGCGTCGATTGGCTGGGCGCGCACTCAGACGCTTCCAGCGTCGATCGACAAGGTTCTTGCCCTTGTGCAAGTGGACCTTTTTACGATCGGTGCGGAGCTCGCATGCGTTCCGTCGAAGGTCGACTCGCTCAAGATGCAACTCGTCGACGAGGCCGACGCAAAGCGCCTTGAAGAGGCGATTGACGCGCATGAAGTTGATCTTCCAGCGCTCAAGAACTTTGTGCTTCCAGGAGGCACATCGGGAGCGTCCGCGCTGCACGTGGCGCGCACTATCGCGCGGCGTGCCGAGCGTGCGGTGCTCTCGATTTCACCATCCGCCCGCGGCGAAGTGGTTATCTATCTCAACCGACTGAGCGACGCGCTCTTCGTACTTGCGCGCGCCACGAATCATCGCGCTGGAGTCGTTGACGTGGCTTGGGTGCCTCATCCTCGCTAGTGCCTTGACCGGGGCGCATTGATTATTGCGCTCGCTGCTCCGCAGCGGGTCAAGGCACATTTACGCCGCGAGTGGGCCCACCGTGGTCGCGAGCAACTTGCGCGCGCGATGCAGGCGGCTCATCACGGTTCCAACGGGAATGCCAAGTGTTTCCGCCGCTTCTCTGTAAGAGTGCTCTTGGAGATCCACGAGAACGAATGTCTCTCGAAATCCGTTAGGCAGCGCGTCGACACAGGCTTCGACTTTTTCGCTAAGCCACCAACCCGCGTCGGGCTCTGCTTGCGCGCGCGCACCTCTCATCTTGGTCGTTGGATCATCGAGCACACGCTGCCACAACTTGCGCTCGCGCTTGTGTTTGCGGTAGCGCGACACAAAAACGCTAAAGAGTACTTGATGGGCCCAAGCACGAATGTTGGTGCCCTCGACGAAGCGAGCGGCAAAGCGCAGGGCACGTTCGAACGTGTCTTGCACCAGATCGTCGGCGAGCGCCGCATTTCCGGTCAGCCGGAGAGCACGCCCACGAAGTTCGGGCAGAAGCTGAATCAGACCAAGTTTGAGGGCGTTCAAGTGAGCATCGTCGTTGTGCATGCATCCCCCTCAGCAACGGGGGTGCCAAGGCTAATTGCCCACTATTTTCGACCTATTTGGGATCGTGGATCGATACGTTGTGTCTGTCGTTCAACGGTCTGTGGCTCTAGAGACGCGCTGCCGGGATTGAGAGCCGAGCGGCGATCTCGAGGGCCGCGGCGTCCGCAATCTCGTGAGCCAAGACCCCTCGATCGCGCTTAAGGCGAACCCCAGCACAGGCGTGGAGCATCACGCCTGCGCACGCGGCCTCGAACAACGGAAGCTCGAGCGCAAGTGCGGCGATGATGCCGGCAAGGACGTCACCGGATCCCGCCGTGGCGAGCGCCGAAATGCCAAATGGTGACGCCACAGGAGCGCGATCAGGCGCCGCAACAAGCGTGTGTGCGCCCTTGAGCACGACGGTGCAAGCCGTGCGTTCGACGAGTGCGGTCACGGCCGCAAATCGATCATGCTCGACTTCTGCGGCGGTGATGCCAAGCAAGCGTGCCGCCTCGCCAGGATGCGGCGTAAGGACCACACGCTCTGGATCGTGAACTGCACGCGTAATAGAAAGACGCGTGAGGGCGTCGGCGTCGAGGACGAGCGGAACGTCACTCTCTTCGATCACTGCGTCAATGAGCTCGGCGGCGTAAAGATCGAGACCAAGGCCAGGGCCGA
>JAHFDZ010000117.1:0-1622 GCA_023248745.1 Myxococcales bacterium
CCTCGAAGTTGCGCCAGTTTCCGCGGTGGAGAGCTGTCCGAGTGGCCGAAGGAGCCTGATTCGAAATCAGGTGTGGGTGCAAGCTCACCGTGGGTTCGAATCCCACGCTCTCCGCAATGAAGCGCGTCGCCATCATCACGTCCGCGGAAGGATGCGTGGCTCAAGAGTCGCTCAATCCGATTGTTGCGCTCGAACGAGCCGGCATCGAGGTTGTGCTGGCGGGACTCGAGCAAGGGCCTGCAACCTTTGAGGCAGTCGGCCTCGCGATGGCCACCTACGAATTTTGGACGCCCACGCGCGGGCTGCTCAAACGCTTCGCGCCAGACGGGCACTTCACGCGCGCTCCCCTTGGTGACATCGAAAGTTACGATGCGATTGTCGTACCCGGAGGCTTCGGCGAGACCTTCGCCAACTTCTGTCGCGACGAACGGTTGCATCGCATCATCGAGCGCACGTCCGCAAGCGACCGCATCGTCTCGCTGCAATGCCACGCAGTCATCGCGGGAACATGGGCAAAGCGACCCGATGGTTCACCTTTGGTCAAGGAACGGAACGTAACGTGCTGGCCGTCGGCGTACGAAAGATGGCTCGGAATGCTCCCGAGCGCGGGTCGTTATTTTATGCCGTTCGGCAGGCCCGTTCAGGATGACGTCGGCGTCTTGGCACACGTCGACTTCAAATGGTGGCGCGTACCGTTCAACAACCACGTCGTGCGTGATGGAAATTTGTTCACGAGCATTGGCCCGTGGAGTGCGGAAGCACTCGGCGTTGAGATCGCGAACGCGCTCGCAACGTAACGTCAGCCGAACTGCACCGACCGTTTTGTAAATGAGCCGTACCAAAATCCGGTGATCGGAAATGTTACGTCTCGCCCGCCGCCTGCGCCGGCCGCGAGCAGGACAGGCGCGAAGTGCTCGTGCGTTGGATGCGCCATCGCTACGTGAGGAGCCTTGGCACGATAGTCAATCAACTTGTCTATGTCGTGGCGTGCGATTACGTCGGCGATCCACGTATCGAATTCTCGCGCCCAATCCTGGGTCTGCGGGTTTCCGAACAAACGCAGATTGTGCGTAAGAAATCCACTGCCCGCGATCAGCACGCCCTCATCGGCCAATGGCGCTAGCGATTGGCCAAGCGCAAAAAGCGCCTTCGGTTCGAGTGACGGCAGCGACAACTGCAAAACCGGGATGTCTGCCTCTGGGTACATGCACATCAGCGGCACATAGGTGCCATGGTCGAGACCACGCGACGGATCGTCTGTGAACGCGAGCCCAGCGCCACGCAAAAGATCGCGCACTCGCTGCGCAACATCGGAGGCGCCTGGCGATGGGTAAGAAAGTTGATAATATTTTTCGGCGAAGCCGTAGAAGTCATAGATGAGCGGAACGATCGACGTGGCGCCGATAGTTGTAGGCTTTGATTCCCAGTGCGCAGAAATCATCAGGACGGCCCGCGGACGAGGAAGCGCATTGGCCCAAGCGTGCAACTCGGAGACCCACACCGGATCGTCGAGCAGCATCGGAGCGCCGTGTGCGATGAAGAGAACGGGCATTTTGGGTAACAAGAGCATCCCCTCAAGGGTCAAAACAGTGTGTAAACCAAGTTGACCGCCGCAAGTGAGT
>JAHFDZ010000117.1:1632-17344 GCA_023248745.1 Myxococcales bacterium
GGCGAGCTTGCCCACCAACTGTGTCTTTAGACCTGTGTCGAAAATCAAGCGATAGACGCCGACGTCTTTCATGCTCTGGAGATACTCGAGACTCAGGTTGAAACTGACTTCTTTATAGAGCTTGTTTTCGTAACCTGCGAAGGCACGAACGTTGTGAAGCGTCTGTGTCTTGTCGAGAAGGGGAAGAACGGTACCAGGCGCAGCATCAGCGGGCACAGGCTGCACGCGCGATTCATCTCGACGAATATCATGCTGCAAGTCGTAACCAAGCTCGATGCTCAGGCGATGCTTTTTCGTATCGATGGCCGCATAAGAAAGGCCCGGGTCCACGTTCAATCGCAAGTCGAGACCCTGAAATCGATCCTTGCGCGCGGTCGATTGAAGAAATACGCCCAGCCGGCCACCAAAAAAATAGTCGTACCGGAGCAGACCCTGAATGTTCTCGACGGTCGTATCGACGGGCACTCCCGTCTTACCTGCTCGTGCAAAGTTTGCCGTGAGTGCGCTGCTAAACTGATGGTCGTCTCTTCGGAGGCGGAACTTTGCCGCCGAAGTTAGCGCGATCGTCTTGGCGTTACCGCTCGAAAAGAGACCACCGAGCGAGAGCGACAGGTCGGTCACTTGCCTTGGGTCATCCTCTTTTTGTGCAGCTGCTGTAACGAATCCGCCCTTGGCGACGTCGGTTGATCCAGTCGTCGCGGCAGTCGGCTTAAGCGTCTCGGCGGGAATTGCCGGCGTGTCGGCTTTCGCCACCTTCGGCGTCGTCGAAATCGATACTGCAACCGACGCCAGAAGAAGCCCGAAGAGGGTTTGGTAGGTGCTCATCGTTGATGAATCCTCGTTCGCATCGACTCAATCTCCACGTGAAACTCAACGCGGCGATTGGCCTTCTTGCCGGCATCCGTGTCGTTTGGTTCGAGGGGTCTCTCCGATCCAACCCCCACAGCGGTCAGTAGCTCTCTTGCGATGCCGTGCTTGCCAAGCCACTTCACGACCGCTACCGCCCTTCCCGCGCTAAGGGCCTTGTTGACCGCCGCATTGCCAACGTTGTCGGTGTGGCCTTCAACACGCACTTTCGTGATCTCGGGATTTTCTTTGAGAACGTGCAACACGGCCTCAAGCACTTCTTCGCTCTCGTTGCCAGGCGCGATCGCCGTACTGCCGGTGGCGAATTTTACTTGGTCAAGAATCTGAATATGGTCGCCCTTCAAGTACGCGCGCGGGCAACCGTTTCGCTTTGGATCATCATTCTTTGGACCTGGCACATCGGGACAAGCGTCCACTTCATTCGGAACGCGATCACGATCGCGATCGGTCTCAGGACACCCATTCGTTGCCGAAGTCAGGGTGCGGACGCCTGCCTTATCTGGACAAGCATCTTCATTGTCAAGAATCTTGTCGCCGTCGGTATCTCGCTCAGGACATCCGTTTTGTTTTGGATCAGCGGAAGCCTTACCTGCGACATCGATGCACGCGTCAACGTCGTTCGGGATGCCGTCACCGTCATCGTCGGCGGGACAGCCGTTGCGAACCGGATCGCTTGAGGCAACGCCGCGCACGCAGCGACATGCATCGAGTTCGTCGGCAATTCCGTCGCCGTCGGTGTCGGCGATTGGACAACCGCTTACCGTCTTGTCGGTCGATTTTGGACCTGGCGCGTAACGACAGGCGTCATCCACATCGGAAACGCCATCTTTGTCGGCGTCCGCTGCAGCGTCGTCCTTTTGCTCCGCAGGATCGGCGGCCACCCATTGAAGACTCAAAAGGACACGCGACCTTGGCGCACCGTAGCTTTGCGTAAATCCGAAGCCAGCGCCGATGCCGACGTGAACCTCGGGTGTAATTTTAGCGCGTCCTCCGAGAATGCCCTCAACCGGCGTCGTCATCGCCCCAAACGCGCGACTGTCGCTGAGTACCGTTGAGGCGATGAGCTCAGGGCCGAAAGCGATCGCATCGTCAAGTAAATTGATATATCCCGCCGCTCCGAGGCGAAGCTCGGTTCCAACGTACCCGTTGCCGTAAGGCTCATCGCGCCCACGAATCATCACGCCGACGTGTGAAGCGTAAGAGAAGCGCCCAGCCGTACCTGCGACGGCAAACTTGGGCATGACGCGCAGCATGCCGTCACCGGCAAACGAACCCGGGCTTCCCGACGGCGCGAAGAGCTGGGTGCCGATCGCAGCGGTGATGACGTCACCATGCTTTCCGAATAGTCGCGCATCCAAACCAACGCGCACATCGCCAACGCCTACTTCCTCCGCCGCGCCTGCGTACGTCGTGCCACCGATAAGCGCGCTGTTGCCGAACGCGCGCGCTTGTAAAGGAACGTTGATTGAGAGACGCAATCGATCAACTAAGTTGACCGATGCGCCAAAATGGATCTGAACCTGATCACGGAGCGGAGATGCGACCACGACGCCTCCATCGCGGTGCGTGAGCGCGCGGAATGAGTAGTCGCCAACGATCCCAAGCGCGAGACGCCCGTTCCCGCGCAAGTCGAGCGAGTCTTGGCTAAAGAATGTGCCACCTCGCTCTGACGGATTGAACGGATTGACGGCGTAGCCAGGCACCTCCGCCGATGCAACGGAGGCGAGAAACATCGCGCCCAAAAGTGCAAAACCGCTCGTACGTCGATGTGTCATGGCGTCCTCGTCGCAATGCGCGCGAAGCGCGATCTAGCAAGGAAACCCCAGAAAAGTCCATCTGGGCGACAATTTTCGGACAAGGTGCCATGACGGCGCCCACGCGCCCGGTCAGATCGTCTTGAGGTACTCGATCACGGCGCGCTTCTCTGCGTCGTCGAGGTCGGCCAAGAAGGTGTGGCCACCCGTTGTGTAGCCGGGCTTGTCGCCATCATAGAGATACTCGCCTGGACGAAGGGGCCTTGCGCTTGATTCTTCGTACCGAACACCCAAGCGATCAAGATCGTAGAAGCCGCGCGTGTCGACAATGAAGTGGCGGGGGCGATTGCTCTCCTTCGTCGCCATTGCCTCGACACTGGGCCATTGGCCTGCGTGACCGAACACACCACGAGCCCATACGTCGAGAAGAACCGGTGGAATGTACCCGCCTGTGTTGCGAACTCGAGCGTGTCCGCGGGTGAGGGGCAACTCGTTCGATGCGTTGACGAATTCTTCGGTGACAGCATCAACGCGCGCAGGATCGGTACCGATCGCGTTCTTGGGGATCACGCGCTCGCGATAGCTCACGCGCTTCTCGTCGCCGTGATCAACATAGAAGCCGTGACAGCCAGAGCACACCTGCTCAAATGTAACTTTTCCCTTCGCAACAAGCGTGCGATCGACCGTCTTTGGGAAAGGCAGCTTGCGTGAGAAGCTCTTCAAGTACAGGTACATGCTCGTCGCGATGTGTGGATGACTGAGGTACCATTCTGGTCTTGCGCCGAAGAGGAAGTCGGCCTCAAGCACGAGCGCCTGTGGAGACCCAAAGCCCGAACCGTCATACGAAAACGTCTCTCGAAAAGGGAAGCTTCGGATGTCGGGAACCTTGGCCCAACCCGTTGTGGGCGCGAGCGCGATGGGCTTGTCGCGATAGTCGTTCAGTGCAACCGCGAAACTTTCGATCGTGGCCATGCGACCGGGGAGCGCGGGTTCGAAGCGGTCGATGTAGCGGGCACGTTTCTTTGCGAGCAAGGCAAGCCCATTGACCATTGCACTCACGATGGGCCGAGCGACGGTCTCCGACCACGGCACTTTGTAGGCGCGGGCGCGCTTGGTGGCGAGCGTCGTCAGTCGGTCGACATTGAGAGAACCGCTTGCGCCGATGCGAGCGAGGGCGTTCGCGTATGCGTGGGGACGCGCGGCTTTGTTGCCGAGTCCCGAGACCAAGAGGTCTCCCTCTTTCAGGTGAATGCGCTCGGTGTGGCACATCTGGCAATTGCCAACGAGCCACGGAACGCTCGTGTTCGGGTCAGTCGTCAGATGAAACCCAATCGGTGGCACGCTTGGATCTCCGCTTGCGTTGGGATCCGTCAAGAAGCCGAACTTTTCTGCAAAGGCGTTCCAATCGCTGCCAAGCTCGTTTGGGTAGGCCTCCATGAGCGCAAGAAAAACGGGGTACGCCATCCCCGTTGCGTAGGGATCGCCACCGCCAGTGCGCAAGAAGTACGCCTCGCCTGCTTCGGCGGAGATGGGCCTTTCGGCGTACTCCGGAGGCGACGAAACTGTGGGAGGCGAGCAAGCTGCAGCGGAAGCACCAGCAGCCGCTACTGCGAAAACGATATGCAACAACGACAGTTTCATTTCACACCCTTTCGAGGCGACAACTTTGAGCGGCGCTTTGGCTTCGCAAAGAGCGCGTCAATCGCAGGCGCGAGCGTCTCGACGTAGAAGTCGATCGCGCCTGCGTCGTCACGCACTCGCTGCGCAAGGCCTGCATAAAATTTCGCCTCGGCGCCTTTGCTCATCGCACTTGGCGGGCGCTCTTTGAGCGTCTTGTAGAGCCATCGCGTTTCGATGGTGAGTACGCGATTACCACCACCTTCGGCTATCGCGCGCCAGAACGCCTCGGCCAAATCTGCATCTTTGTCGATCGCATGCATCACAACGAGCGGCAGGTCGCGCTTGGCCTCGAGCGAAGCTCGACGCAAGAACACGTTGAGGAGCGACATGCCCTGTGTGAACTGCTTTTCGAGAACGTCGCGCGCAATGACGCTCATGGCGGGATGCGTTGGTGCAAGTTGATAGTAAAGTTCGATGACCTTCAAGCTCGTTGACTGTGATGGATCAGTAACCTTTGTTGCTCCACCCTGCCGAATGATCACAAGACCTGCCTCGGCGAGACGATGCATGGCAGCGCGGACCACCAGCTTCGACACAGCGAAGCGCTCAGCGATCTGGCGCTCTGCAGGCAGCACGCTCGCCATCGGGCAAAGACCCTGAAGGATTTCGCTTGCGAGCGCGGTAAAGACTTCGTCTGCGGCGTAACGGGCCCCTGTAATTTCAGGCATGGGCAACATAGTAACTCAGTTACTATGTAAGTCAACCGGCGTCCGTCGCGCGCGCTTTGGGAGCATGGAATCCGCCGTGCTAAGCGAATGCTGAAATTTCTCACTTTCGCCAAACGACCTCACGACATGAAGAACCGTGCCCGCCGTATTCTGCGTCGCCTCATGATCTTCTTGGCCGTTTACATGACGGTTCTTCTGGGAGCGTTCGCGCTCGGGTTGCCCGATCGTTTGATGCTCTGGCCGCAATCGGGCCCCGTTAGTGCGCATGGCGCGACTCGGTTCACGGTGCCTTGGTCCGGCGGTGATCTCGAGCTGTGGAAAGCGCGCACCAATCGAGAACCCGAGGCGTACGTGTTGCGCTTCCACGGTAACGGAGACCTCGTCGAGCATTGGGTCACCAGCGAAGCGCAAGACTTGCCGTTCGCCGGCGAAATGTGGGCGATGAACTACCCCGGTTTCGGCGGCAGCACTGGCCCAGCCTCATTGAAAGCGATCGGAGAGAGTGCACTTGTTGCCTACGACGCGCTGGCAAAGGTCGCAGGCGACAAGCCAATTTTCGTTTTCGGAACGAGCATGGGCACCACAGCAGCACTGCGCGTCGCGAGCGCTCGCAAAGTCGCGGGCGTCTTCTTGCACAATCCGCCCGCCCTGCGATCGATCATCGTCGGCGACCATGGCTGGTGGAATTTGTGGCTGCTCGCGGTTCCACTTTCGTGGCGCGTCCCGGCGTCGCTCGACAGCGTTGCGAACGGTGCACAATGCATAGCGCCGGCGGTGTTCGCGATGTCGGGCAAAGACACTGTAGTCAGGTACCGGTACCAACGGGAGGTCTTCGACGCGTACAAGGGAGAGAAGCACGCGCTTGTACGACCGGACGCGAACCACAACGATCCGATCGTTGACCGCGCTGAAATAAACCAACACTTGTTACAAATGTTCACGGCAGCACGACGCTGAGCGCCGCAACTCGACACTGTTCACAAGGAGCGGTAACAAGCGCACGTGAGCCTGGACCTGCTCCGGTACTTTCTTGACGACTTTTCCCACAGTTGGTTCATCCCAGCCGACAATGTGGCGCGATTGGCGCGCGCGCTCGGGTTGCTGCTCCTGCTGGCTTCGTTCATGCCGGGGTCGTGGGTCCGATCGATAATACGGATCAAACGAAGTTACTTTTTGAGCAGCGCAGCGATCTTGGCGGCCCTCGGATCCTGCGCGTACGGCTACTTTTATCTGCGCGGCGGCCCTCGCATCGTCGACGGTGCCACGTACTACTTGCAAGCGCGTTCGCTTTCACAAGGGCACTTCACGTGGCCACTCGAAGAGCCGAGCGCGAGCTACCGGGGTCGGTTTCTCTACGCGCACGAAGGTCGCATCGGGGGCATTTTTCCGCCTGGGTATCCGCTCCTTCTTGCGATCGGATTTCTGCTTGGCCACCCGATGCTCATCGGTCCGTTGCTCGCTGCCGCGATCACGGTGCTCGTCTACGCGCTCGCGCTTGAACTCGCACGCGATCTGCCACGACGCGTGCACGAGCCCATCGCACGAGGCGCGGTGCTGTTCTCTTTGTTCTCGTTCACGCAGCGCTATCACACCGCAGACACCATGAGTCATGGTGCGGTGGCGCTTGGGGCTGGGCTAGCGCTCTTCTATGCGCTTCGCGGATCGCGAACGAAGAGCAGCAAGCTCTTTCTCGTTGCAGGACTATGCGTTGGCTACGTCGTGAGCGCGCGACCCGTGTCCGCGATGCCGATTGGCGTCGTCGTGGGCCTCATCACGATTGCATCGCAGGTGCGGCTATCGGGCCTTGCGCTCCTCGGTGTGGGCATGATCCCGGGCGTCGCGCTCTTGCTCGCTTCGCAACACGCGGTCACCGGACATGCCTTTGAGTCCACGCAACTCGCCTACTATGCGCGCAGCGACGGCCCGCCAGGATGCTTCCGCTACGGTTTCGGAAAAGGCATCGGCTGCGTGTTTGAGCACGGCGATTTCGTCCACAACCGACTGCAAGACGGACACACGTTGGCCGCCGCGATCGAGACCACCGTGTGGCGCATCAAGTCGCACATGCTCGAGCCGCTTAATGTCGAGCTGCTCGCTGTTGTGCTCGTTCCATTCGCAATGCTGCACGCGCTCTATCGTCGCACCACACGCTTACCGCTCTTGCTCATCGCACTTCAGTTTTGCGCCTATCTGCCTTTCTATTTCGACGGCGTGTATCCGGGTGGCGGCGCGCGCTTTTACGCCGACATTCTTCCTGTCGAACACGTGCTGCTCGCGCTTCCGCTTGGTTTCACGAAGAATCCAAGATTGACAACGCGCTTGACGATTCTCGTGCTCGGCCTTGCGTTCGTGGGCTTCGCGTACCGAGGCTCAAGGGACCACGGATACTTGCGCGATCGCGACGGAGGCAGGCCAGCCTTCCAAGCGGAAGCCATCGCCGAGGCACACGTCGATCACGGCCTTCTCTTCGTCGATGGTGATGCGACGTTTGGCATCGCCTACATCGCAGGTGTCAAAGCCGATAGCGGCCTCGCCGTTGCGCGCTGCAAAGGCGGCGCTCATGACTATCACCTCTGGCGCAAGCTCGGTTCGCCTCCGAGCTACTACTATCGGTTCGGCGAAAAGAGCCCATCGCTCGAGCCGTACACCCCAAAGGCTACCGATCGGTTCGAATCCGAAAACGAATGGCCGCCCGTCGCGCAGTCCGGCGGATATGCCGCTCCCTCATGGCCGTGGTGCGCATCGGATCATTCGGCGCTCATTCTGTATCCACACCTAAGCGGTCACGCGAGCGCAACGATCGAAGTGCCCATCTTTGAGGCCGGCAAATACCGCATTACACCGCAGATCGTCGATCGTGGCCAACGTGCCAAGGCGACGCTCGAGCTCCGCAAGGACAACGGGACATCCATCGGCAAATGGTCATGGTCCGACAGCGCAGCAGAAGAGACCTGCGTGTCGCTCAGCTCAATCGAAGTTGAGCTACCGGCGGGGTCGCACACCGCTGAACTACAAGCACAGGGCGGCGAGGCTGGCCTCGATGCCATCGACATCGTGCGCATTCCTTAAGAAGGCGACGTTCGTCAATGAGCAGAACTTTCAAGAATCTTTACGATGCAAGCAGCGAGGAAACCGTCTGCGGATTCGAATTGGCCTGCGCGAGCAGCGCCTGCTGGACAGAACTCGCAGTCAACCCTGCTGCCGCATGAGCGAGCTCTTCGGCACCGCGAACACTGGTAGGTGCTGATTCTCCCGCGTCATTGCGCTGAGCGCCGCGCATGGATACATCGACCTGATCTTTGGCTGCACCGATGCGGCGCGACTGCACCCGCTGCTTGCGCGACTGGCGATCAAATTCAACAGGGAGAACAGCGGAAGGATCAAGGCGAATCGGCATCAGACACCTCTTGATGATTCGTTCAGAACGCTAAAGCCACATTTCATTCGCCACGCGCACACGAAGTGCGTTCCGCCGTCCCGCGAATGCATAAGCTCTAGGTTGAGTCCGTGGACGCGCATGACGCGACACGAGCACCTAGTAAAAGTGACCGACCCCAGATGATGCGCAAGCGACGAAGGCCCAGCGCGATCACTTCACTGCGTCCGGGTGCGCGGCATCACGAGAGTGTGCGGCTCAGCCGTTTTCGTTGCCTTGAGAACTATTTGTGCGGTCGACCTTTGGGAGGCGGCGAAACTTTGGGGATTTCGATGGGCTCCGCGTGCGAAGCAGCCTTTTGTGCCATCAGTGCCGCCAACCGCGCATTCACGTTATTACAAGGTTGCTGGTGCGTCTCGTAGTCAGGGTGTTCTGGCGAGAGCCCATGCGCGCACGCTCGCTTTCGATCTGCGTTCGCCTCTTCGATCGCTTGCTCGATGTTTTTGGGGGCAACGTCGTACGGGGGTCCCATTGGACCTTCGCCACGATCGTGACCACCCATGCCGCGCATGCCATGCATGCCGTGGCCGCCAGGGCCACCAGGGCCGTGATGGAACATCCGAGGTCCTTCGTGATCGCGGCGATCGGTTTCACAGCGGACGTTGATGACCATCTGAGGCGGTGGGCGATGCGGGCAGCAGGAGAACGCGCCCACGGCAATGAAGCCAAGTGCGATCAATTTGGGAAGTCGTGTCATGCGCGAAAGAGTACCCACAAGAGACTCAACCTTACGAGGCATTTCACGACATCGAACGTCCTCGCAAAGACGCAAAGTTGGACAATGAATGCACGCGTTCATCTGAAGCAACAGCGCCGCGATACAAGGCTGCCGCGAGTGGCAACGTGAGCCTGACATCGCGCGGGCGGGCCGAAGCAAGACGCACATTGGCTCCGTGCAAGCGCGCCGGCCATGCGTCGCGATCGTGATGAAGACTGTCTTCTAAAATGGCCGCGCGCGCGACGTCGCTTGGCGCACGCTCGAGCTCTCCTGCAACGTCGGGCGACAGGCACTGCGACGCCAGTGAATCAGCAACGCGCAGGTCTGCATCGGAATGCAAAAGAACTTCGGGCGATGGATCACTCGACAGTGGGCCGACTGCGGCCTGCGGATCATTGCGATGAAACCAAACGCCAAGACTGCGCGTTTCACCGAACGCGAGATAGGGGTCGACCGGCCGGCCATTGATTCTCACCTGAAAGTGCAAGTGCGGCGGAATCCAAGGAAAGAACTGCGTGAGGTCATAGCCAGACGTTCCGCTCAAGCCGATTTGTTCACCACGCGCAATGGGCTCACCGATCGCTTTGGTGACGATCGAGAGATGCGCGTACTGCGTGACGACGCCCGATCCGTGTTCAACACACGCCGTCAAACCGCCACAGAGCCAGTTATCACGCGTTGCAACCAACACACCGGGCGCCGCCGCAACAATGGGCGTGCCCGGTGGACACACGAAGTCGGTGCCGTCATGTTCTTCGTAGGACAGTCGGCCACCGCGATAGTCGCGCTGCGTGCTGCGTCGAACCGTTGGACCGAAGCGCATGCCGCCGCCGGTGCGATCGAAAAAATTGAAAACTGGCGCCAGACCATTCGCGGGAACGAGACCCGCGTACGCAGGCAACGACAAGTCGGGACGCAGAAGACCTGCTGAGCCGACGTTGAAGGTAAAGCGATCGCCACGCAAGCCGTGCGCGACTACTTTGCGCAGGTCGCGCGCCACTTGAGTCGCACTCCGAATGCCAAACTGTTGTGCGATCGAAGGCATCTCACCGTCTTTTTTTAGCCGAACGTATGGCGTCATCTACGCCACCATTCCGAGCTGCCTGCGATTGAGGCCCGCGAGCTGCCGCATCAGTGCATCGAACACCCAGGTGGGCAGCAACGTTGAAAGCAGAATCGCAACCCAAGCGCGTTTTGGCGCAATGTACCTTGCGCGCGGACAAGGTGTCGTCGCCGCGTGCGCGATTGCGTTCGATACGCAGGCAGGCCCCACCGCGATTCGGTCCGCTGCGGCGTGAACTTGATCGGCGCGTTGAAACGCACGTTGGTAGCGCGAGTCTGTTCGTTGAGCGCGCACGGCTGCACTGTGACTGCGCTCTGCGAACTCGGTTCGAATGGTTCCGGGCTCAATGACGACCACCTTGATGCCGAACGCGTGAAGCTCCATGCGCAATGCGTCCGACAGGGCTTCGACCGCGTACTTGGTCGCATGATACGCGCCGACGAGAGGCGCGGGAAATCGTCCGCTCACGCTGCTGATGTTGAGGATGCGTCCGGTCTTGCGCTCAAACATGCGCGGCAAGAACGCCCGCGTTACCGCCATGAGGCCGAAAACGTTGGTGTCAAACTGCGCGCGCAGATCGTGATCCGAAAGTTCCGCGAGTGGCGACGGGGTCATAAACCCCGCGTTGTTGATGAGCACGTCGATGCCGCGATTCTCTGTGAGGCGATCAATTTCGGCGACAGCCGATGCAATGCTCTGTTCGTCGGTGACGTCGAGCCGCACGCAGTCGACATTGCCGTTTGCCTCAGCCTTCACCTTTTCGAGGGCCGCATAGTTCCGGCCCGTTGCGATGACGTGATGGCCCTTCGAGGCGAGTGCGAGCACGGCGTCGCGACCGATGCCGGCCGTTGCTCCGGTGATAACGATTGATTTTACAGCCACTTTTCGAGCCTCCAGAGATTTAACATACCAACTGGTATGTGAACGTAATAGACTCCAAACTCAGGATGTCAAGCGCGCCCAAGCCACGAGATGCCACCAAGCAAGCCACGCGCGAGGCACTCATCGCGGCGGCTGCGCTTGAGTTCGCCGAGCAGGGGCTCGAAGGCGCGAGTCTCAACGCCATCTGCGCGCGCGCTGGCTTTACGCGCGGTGCATTTTACGTCCACTTCGGCGATCGTGAAGACCTTCTCGTCGCCGTCATGGATCGCATCCTCGGTGGCTTCGTCGAAACACTCACTGCCGCGTCGAGTGCCGATGCAGCCGGAGGCGATCTCGAGCGCATCATCACCACCATTGCATTTGCGATCACGGCATCGACGACACCTTTGCGCGGAACCGCCGCACTGCGATTTCATCACGTCCTCGGCGCGTGCGACCTCGCACCGATCGTGCGCAATCGGTACGTCAATTTGCTTAACCAAGCCGCCGAAGGCGTCGCAAGGGCTGTCGTTGCAGGCCAACAAGCGGGCACCGTTCGTGCGGACGTCGGCGCGAAGACGCTGGCGCATCTGCTCATCGTCAACACGTTAGGACTCATCGCGGCTTCGGAAGTCGAGATGCCCATTGACCCGAATGCGATCGCACAAATGGTGCTCCAAATGATAGCGCCACAAAGCCGCAACTTGGCATGAGCGCGATCCCTGTGTTTTTAGCGTCCGCTCGTTCGCAACGTTGCGAACGAAGACTCCAATTTTTGTTCCACTTGGTCGCATGAGGATTAGCGCCGGCCGGCCGTAATCTCGGCCTTCGCTTCGCGCGCTCCTTGCGCGGCAAGGGCATCCGCGCGCTGGTTGCCCGCGTTGCCATTGTGCGCGCGGACCCACTGAAAACGAAGGGTGAGATGCATCGTCGCAATGCACGCGTCGATGCGACGCACGCTCTCGACAATATGCGGGTCCACCTTCGCAAAGTTGCTCTCTCGCCAGGTTGACAGGTGCTTGCTCAAGTTCTCGACGAGCGACGCGTTGTCGGAGAAGACCGTCGCAATCACCCCTTCGGGCAACACAGCAAGTGCCTCTGCGACGGCGCGATACTCCATTGCCTTTGCGAGTGTTCCCCGCGCCTTTCCGTACCCCTCGAGCGGTAGCTCATTGGGTCGTTTGATGCAGAACCCCCATCCACCCGGCGCACCATCCGACGCCTTGCACGAGCCGTCGGTGTAGCAGAGGTACTCGGCGCGCCCACCCACAACGCGAACATAGAGACACCATGTCTCCCATTGCAACTTCACGTAGGACGACGTCGCCGAACACTTTGTTGTTCGGTGAACGTCGCTCGCGCAGACAAAGTGTTCGTACGCAGCGCTTGAGGCGCAGCATGTGAGAGTACGGATTGCGAGCGAATTGAGAGGGTTCTGCGATTGCCAGTCGACGCCCACGGGTTGGCATCACGATTGCTTTAGTCCGATTCATCACGCACGAAAGTGCACACCCCTAACGGAGGTTCTCAATGAAGAGCATTGCTATTGTAACTGCGCTAGTTTCTTTTGTTGTCGGCTGCGGCACCGCGAGCGAGGACACATCGGTTGAGGAGTTCACGACCAGTTCGTCGTCGAGCGCCCTCTCGATTTTCGAATGCCGCGAAATGCTCAACAATACGCATCCGATCTCAACTGTGCGCACCTTAGAAATCGTCAGCGATCTTGCCGTTCAGAGCGGCGGCGCTTCAACCGGCATCGAAGCGATCGCGACCAACAGCGACACACAATGGGCACCCTTCACAACCTGCGTCGGCGTGTTCAATGGCGGCATCACCAGCGACCCCACGACCGGCGGCACGCTGCAACTGGGTGCTATCTACACCCCAGCCCAATTCCCTTCCGCAACGCGCATGAGCGTGAAGGTCAACCCAGGAGGCCTCGCACCCGGCGCCTACTGGCTGCGCACCGTGACTCGCCTGCAAAACGGAACCAACGACGTCGCAGAAGGCACGCTGCTCGTTCACTAAGTCTTCGACTGGTCGGGAGTTAGGATTCTTCCGACCTATCGCTGCGCATCCCTTGTTTTGGTTCAGGGATGCGCAGCCACTTCTCATTTTTGCCCACGCTCACGCCGCCGCTCACTTCTGCATCGCCGCGAGCGCCTTACAAGAAAGCTCATTCCCAAGCTTGCATCCGCGCTTCAAAAATTCCTTGGCCTCGCCATCTTTGCCCGCGTCCAAAAGAAAGGCGGCCGCTGCCCCGCATCCACGCGCTTGCCCATTGCGACACTCCTGCGCAACGAGCTCTTGGGCGCGCACGCCATCCTTCGCGATGCCCTCCCCTTTATGAAGCGCGTTCGCAAGTTGGATGCACCCATCGGCGCTGCCATGCGAGCACGCAGTTTCCAGATATTCCGCACCGCTGGTGAAACTAACGATGTGCCCATTGTGAAGTTGCTACCACGCTGGCAGCTGCATGCCGGTCGTCATTGCAAAATGGCGCCGCTCTTTTGTTGAGAGACGCCACGCGCACCTCTTCCCGCCTCAACGCTGTTTCGAACGCGCCACAATCCCAGCAGCAAGTGGCTCTCCCGGTCGAGCGCGTGTCGCCATCCACTGCTTCCTCTCGCCTGATCGTGATCCTCTCGCCTAATCCTGCTCCTCGCCCACCCACCGCTACTTCGTGCTCGAACACGCACATTCAAAGTCGCCACACACGATCTTGCCGGTGCACTTTCCCGAGTTCGGCAAATCACGACTGCAATCGGATCCGATGCTGCAGATGCAAACACCATCCGAACACTTAAAGTCCGTCGCCAGACCCCCATCGCGATTGCCAAGCGCCACAGTGCTCGCACTCACGCCGAGATTAGACGACTCGAAGTTCACAACGTCATCGCTCGCACTCTCTCCGCATGCGCCAAGAAGGATGGACAAAATGGCGCAAAAGCCGATCTGTTTTTTCATAACAAAAATTCTCCGATGTCCTGTCGGCACACCGTCACGAGGTTCAAAAATGAGCGACGTCGCGTGAGTCGCGTATCGACCGCACTCTTTCGCTGTCAAACCCCATACGAGCGACTCGACCATAGGGTTCCCGCTCGCGTGCGATCACGAGCAACCCCGTCACCTCTCCAATCGTGTTCGGCGCTTGGCAGAGGCGTTGAAGGGCGTCGGGTTGAAGGTCACGTTCGACCGAACGGGCAAGCAACGTCTGATTCGCATCGAGACCAGTTGAACTCGGGAAGCGTCACGAACGTCATTGCTGCCGGCCTCGGTGACGCTCATGACGGTCATGACAGGCGTTCGCGTTACTCCGTGCCCATGACCTCTTCGAGGGCCTCGCGGCAAGCCTTCGCGAGGGTCGTGCGTTTTACCTCGGCACGGAAGCCATCCGCAACGCACTCGACCGTCTCGTCGTGGAAGGCGAGAAGGTAATGATTGCGTCGAGTCCAATGGGCTGCGTCGTACTGCGAATGAACGGAGTTGATCGCCTGAAGGTCTTTTATCCAGCGGGAATTGATGACCGAGTGTGCTCGATACGCAGAGAGTCCCCTTCCATAGAGCGGGTGGCCGCTAATAACTTCGTCGTTCGGCGCGCCCATGCGCACTGCAGTGACGAGCGTGAACCGAACGGCGGCAATCGAAGCGACTTCTTCATCGGCGACGTCGACCACTCGGACAGCCGTACCATGCCATGCCGGGTCCGGCTCGCTCACGAAGTAGACGAGGATGGTTCCTCGCGAACCCGAGAGGAGATGGGGAAGCGGTGCACCGATGTCCCACGCCGGAAACCCGGGACACGGGGTCGCGTACTCCTCACCGCGCGCCACCGCTCGCTCGGCTTCGAGAAGCCGTTCGTGGGCGCTGCGATAGTCGGCCAACTCGTTCCCCTTGTGCTTGCCACGAACACGTTCCGCAGCGTGCGTCACTTGCTGCTTTGCCTCCACCAGGGTGCGCTCCAAGTCTGTGATTCCCATAATGACAGCCTCGAAGTGTAGCCGACCACAGGGGTCGCGATCGTCATAGCGCCGGTCCTCGCGTTCGTTCACGGCTGGTTCTTCCTGCTGGTCCCGTGTTCCTCCCTGCGGTCTCGTACGATCCGCGAGTAGGCTGCTAAGACTTGAGATCGTCATGCACGTTGTCATTACCTCCGCTGCGATGCGGGAGGCCGCGACTGTAGCGCCGGTGCAACAGACACTACGGCCCCCTCTTCCCAACAACTCTAGCGCGCTCGGTAGGATTCGAAACGATGGGTGATCACTTTAGATCGCAGTATGTCGAGGTTTCTCGAGGTGAGGCATTTTCGAAGGCCGAAGACGCACCCCAAAAAGGCCGAGATCAATTTGCAACTGATCCAGTTTCGGATCCGAATCCGCGGACGGCGTTGGTGCTCGCGTTGAGTGATGCGGTGCGGGCCGCCGCGCTTACGGGGGATGCGCGGTTGCTGATGGTGGCGACGGGGGCGTTGAGTGCGTTGGTGGCGGGTGAAGAGCCGAACGCCGGCGGCAACGTGCTGCAGCTAGGTCGGTCGTAGCGACCGGGCACTCATGCGGCCTTCACGTCGACGTGGAGCTTCAGGCCGCCGCGATCAACGAGATCCTGCAATGCCAACTTCACTAGGCGAGCTTGCGAATAGCCGAGCACGATCGCAAACCGAGCGGC
>JAHFDZ010000359.1 GCA_023248745.1 Myxococcales bacterium
AGTGTGTTCGATCCACGCGGCGGTGCCGAAACCGTCAAGGCGCGGAGCCTTTGCTTTGTCCGCATCGCCCAAGTCACCGAGCACGTGACAGTTCGAACAGAACCGCGCATAGAGTTGCCGACCACGCACGAGAGGGTCGCCCTTCAGCATGGCGACAGGACCATCCGCCGGGATGCCCTTTGCAGCAAGCTTGCGCGCACGCGCATCGAGGGCGAGCGAAGCGGCACGTTCACGCTGCAACGCCTCATCCCGCAGCTCACTCCGCCGTCCGAAGGCCACCAAGGCAGCGACGACGGCGACCGCGAGAACAAGTGGTGCGAGAAGTACCGATCGCTTGATCGCAAAACGAGTCGAGAGCATCGGAACGAGCAAAAGGTAACCACCGATGATCGCTGGTGTGGCACTTGGGCCAATCACTTCGCCAGCGCCATGAAAAAACTTGCGGACCCGAAAGAGCGGCTCGACGAACCACTCTGGACGCGCCGTAAATTCCGCGTACGGAACCATGGGCGCACCAAGCTGCGGCGCGCCCATCACCGCGGCACCGAGCACGAGCACGAGCACCACGCCTGCGATCACAAATGCGCTTGGCTTGCGCGCTTCTTCAAACGAGCGAACACCGCGCGACACGAGCGCAGATATCACGCCAGCGCCCAACAAAAGGTGCAAAGCAAACGCGCGCGTCAGGCCGAGCGCGCCCAATTCGTCACCGCCTTGAGCACCTTTTGCGAGCGCACCGCCCACGACCGGAAGCAAGCTCACCAATTGGAACTCGACCTTGCGCGCGGACCAGCCCGCCTGATCCCAAGGAAGCAGATTCCCCGTGATCGCAAGCACCACCGAAAGCGCAGCAAGGCCGAGCGCAACAACGTGGGCCATGCGCTCGTCGCGTTGCTCCCAGCGCACAACAACAGCGCCCACAAGCACGCGTGCTCCCGCGAGCAAGATGATGGCGTTCGACGCAAGCGCGTGAAGCGCACGCACCGTCGCGCCACCGGACGCAACGTAAGTTGTATAGTACACACTTGCCCAAGCGCGCTCGGGCGTCGCCGCGTACGAAAAAAGAAGCGCTGCACCCGAAAGCGCGAGCACGATGCCCACTGAAAGGAGCGCCGCGTCGACCATCGCGCGAATCCGAATCGGCCATAGGCTCATTAGGCGAGCTCCGTTCGTTCCTGGGTGCCTGCACGAAAGCGCACGAATCGGACAAAAATATCGCCGTCGGCAATGCGCGTTTCGAGCGCGTCGAGATCGCGTGGAGACGGTCCGTCAAGACGCTTACCCACCGCGTCGAAGTTGGAATCGTGGCAGCGGCAAACGAAGCCACCGTCCTTCACCTGCACGCCGCAACCAAGGTGAGGACAACTCGCGCTGAAGGCCACCGGCTTCCCACTCCGCAAGAAGAGCCACACCGCCCCGATTTCCACGCGCTGCTCGACAACCCAGCCATCCTTGCGATCGGCAATAACCGCAAACCGTTTTGGAAGCCCTTCGACAAGTTCGTTGACTTTCGCGAGACGGAACCAACCCTGTGCACCCGAATCCGGAGGCGTATGACCAATCAGCCGCGCGCACGGAATCGCCGCGATTCCGGTGGCCGCCACGAGCAGCGCGCGTCGACCCGTTGCCGTTTCATCGTTGGACATGGGCCCCATCGTAGGCGGACAAGGCGAGTCAGACATCCAAAAGGGACCCAACCCCACGACACCAAGACGAGATGCTGGTAACGTCCCCGGAATGTCTACGCGGCACTCCATTGGGCATGGTTCACGCTGGGTTGTCGCAGCCGGCTGCGTGGGCGTATTGGCAACGCTGAGCCCTGCATGCGGAACGACCGCCAGCACTTCGCGATTCGACGCCGCCGACGAAGGCGCCAGCGACGCCACCACGGGCGGTAACGATGCCCCCTCATTTGCCGAGGCAGGCCAACCGTGCAGCGGCGAGTTCGATTGCGCCGTACCTCAATGCGACGATGGCAAAACGACCACGCTAACCGGCAGCGTCTACGACCCTGCGGGCGTCAACCCGCTTTACAACGCGATTGTCTACATCCCGTCCACACGAGAAGCCCCACTCGATCCCATCGTGACCGGCGCTACGTGCGATCAATGTGCCACGACCGTCAAAAACGCGTTCGAGCTCGTGCAAACGAACGCGAAGGGCGAGTTCACATTTACGCGCGTGCCCGCTGGCAAGGACATTCCGCTCGTTGTTCAAGTCGGAAAGTGGCGACGCAAGATCACCATCCCGACGATCGAAAAGTGCGTTGAAAATAAGGTCTCAAAAGGCACCGCGCGGCTTCCTCGCAATCAGTCCGAAGGCGATATGCCGCAAATGGCAGTCGTCACTGGCGGCTGCGATCCCCTTGCTTGCCTGTTCAGACGCATTGGCATCGACGATTCCGAATTCACGTCGCCCGCCGACCCGGGACGCATGCACGTGTACAAGGGCGAAGGAAACACGGGCACCCAAGGAAACCTTGCATCGGGCAAAGGAGTCGCACCCAAGCCCGAGAGCAACCTTTGGAACTCGGTCGCCTCGCTCAAGCGCTACGACATCGCGCTCCTTTCGTGCGAGTGCAACGAGCACGAGGAGACCAAGCTTCCGAGTGCGCGCGAGAACATGAAAGAATTTCTCAACGCCGGCGGCCGCGTGTTTGCCACGCACTACCACTACGTCTGGCTCAAAGGTGGCCGCACCGAACCTAACGGCCCGTTCGAATCGATCGCCACGTGGCTCGAGGATGGCGTCTCGTCGTCGTCGAAAGTCACCTTCGACACGACCTTTCCAAAGGGCCAAGCCCTCGCCGACTGGATGGCCTATGTCGCACCGGGCGAAGTTGCCAATAACCAGGCCACCTTCGTCGACCTCAAAGCGAACGTAAAAGCGGTCAATTCCGCCGCAACACGTTGGATTTACGCGAGCGGCTCCTCGTCGGAGCCCAAGTACATCAGCTTCAACACCCCCGTTGGCGAGCCCGAGACCAAGCAATGCGGCCGCGGCGTTTACAGCGATATCCACGTTTCGACCGAACGGAGTGACGACTCAGCCATTCCAACGAGCTGCGAGACCGGCGCCCTCACCGTCCAAGAAAAAGCACTCGAATTTCTCTTTTTCGACCTTTCGTCGTGTATTTCGAACGAAAAGGGAGATCCCAAAATCCCTCGCTGAACACATCTTGATCGGTACTCAACCGATTCCTCAAGAGTTGTGGCCGCGAACCGTTCACGCCCCTCCGGGCTAGCCCGGATTGTGCGTGGAATGTTTCGTTCTTCAGAACGGTTTCCGATTTCAGGCGTCCAATCCTGGCGCATGTCGGAACCGCGCCTATAACTCGCGTCATCGCCGAGGGAAATAAG
The DNA here is from genome assembly GCA_023248745.1 of Myxococcales bacterium. GTDB lineage: Bacteria > Myxococcota_A > Polyangia > Polyangiales > Polyangiaceae > JAHFDX01. Next base: position 3,360 of record JAHFDZ010000359.1, read on the forward strand.
ATGTCTCGAAGCCGCACGACCCGAACTGTATCTAGCAAACGTGTTTCCAGCCCTCTCAAGAAGGCTCCGCTAACTGCTGCCAACGGCACGACCGTTAAGGGCAAGGGGGGCTCGAAGGTCGCTGCGACTCGACGAACCCCTATGCCCGCAGCCAAGACGCGCTCACCCAAAATGGTCATACCACTTGTTGTGCCAAAAACAGTCGCCAAGCCCGCGGTCGTCAAAGCCGACGAGCCTTCCAAGCGTCCTGTCGAAGGCAAAGTGGCCGTCAAACCGCCGCGGGAGTCCAAGCCAAAGGTCGCGGCTGCCGCACGTGCGGGCCACGAAGAGCCCAGCAGCGCCGCAACAACACCGCCACCAGGGCCAGTTGCAGACGTCGCGGATACGTATTTCCAACAGATCTCCCGTGTGGGTCTGCTCACACGCGACGATGAAATCGTCCTGTCGCGTCGCATCGAAGACGGCGAAAAAGTCATTCTCGAAGCGATCTTGAGCTCGCGTCTCGGCTGCGACGAACTTCTGCGCGTTGCAAAAGAGCTCGAAAAGCGCAAGCTTCGCGTCACCGACGTTGTCCGCAACGCCGAAGACGAAGAAGTCGACGACGCTGACGACCAAGAGCAAGTCGTCCGCCTTGGCCGCGTATTTGAGCGTGCGAGCAAGGTCTACGCCCTGCCTCAACCCCCAAAGGCACCGAAACGACGCACCACACGCAAGCCCACCGCGGCCGAACGTGAACGCGCCGAAGTGTTCGCGCAACTACTCGAACTGCGCTTGCATCGTTCGGTTGTCGCACGTGCAGAACGCCGCATGCGCGAAGGCGGCGTGGGCGAGCAAGCGCTGCGCCGTCGCATCGAACAAGGCCGCCGCGCCGCCGACGCCGCAAAGAGCAAGATGATCGAAGCGAACCTTCGCCTCGTGGTCTCGTTCGCCAAAAAGCACATCAACCAAGGCGTCCAACTGCTCGACCTCATTCAAGAGGGCAACATCGGCCTCATGCGCGCAGTCGACAAGTTTGACTACCGTCGAGGTTACAAATTCTCGACGTACGCTGCATGGTGGGTTCGCCAGTCGCTCTCACGTGCCATTGCCGATCAAGGCCGCACGATTCGCATTCCGGTGCACCTTGCAGAGAGCCTTGGCAAGCTCAAGCGCGTGGGGCGTCAGCTCCTCCAAGCACACGGCCGTCCCGCAACCGCCGAAGAGCTGTCGCAGGCGGCAAGCATTCCCGTCGAAAAAGTCCGCATGATTCTCGAAGCGACCAAAGATCCGGTAAGCCTCGAGAGCCCTGTTGGCACCGACGGCGACGCGAGCCTCGGCGACCTCGTCGCAGACGTTCACGCCATTCAACCCGACGACGCATTTGCCGACGATCGCATGCGCGGCGATACACAAGACATCTTGAAGACGCTCTCCGCACGTGAAGAGCGCGTTCTTCGTCTGCGCTACGGCATCGACGAAAAACGTGATCACACGCTCGAAGAGGTCGGCACGGTGTTCCGTCTGACGCGCGAACGCATTCGCCAAATCGAAGCGAAGGCACTGAAAAAGCTGCGCCAAGTTTCGTCTTCGCGCAATCTTCGCTCGTATATTGCCTCCTGAGGTAACCAACCCCATAGACCAACGCTCGACGCCTCAAGGTGAGGC
>JAHFDZ010000360.1 GCA_023248745.1 Myxococcales bacterium
CCCAGAGGCCACCGATCGCTTCGAGAGAGAACTCGATCACAGGAGACCCTTCTCCTTCAGTGCGCTGCAGAACTCGCTCGCCGTGTTTAGGGACTTACCGTTGATGTTGCCAACAAGTGGGTAGCCCTTGTCGTCGCAGAGACATCGGAAGTGTTCGTGCTCTTTGAGCGTTTCGTCGCGCATCGTCATCGACAATTCCGCGTTGAGCGATTCCAAGTCGCACGCCGGTTTCGCGCTCGGCATCGCGCTTGGCGTCGCGCTTGGCGTCGCGCTCGGTTTCGCGGGTTGCACCTGCTCGTCGGCAAGATCTTGTTTAGAGGATTCGGCCTTGGTGGATTCAGCGACGCCTCCACACGCGGTGGCGGAGAGTGCAACGGCAAGGATAGCGGTGGTGCTCTTTCTCATCATGGTGACGTGCAAAGCAACGTGCGTACCACCCTATGAATTGCAGCTGATCATGATCAGGACGACGCCCCGTTACCAGTGACGAAGCGCGGGCAGTTGTCACCGGTTACCATCCCTCACGCATTTACTGCGACATCACCTCGGGCGGGCTCCACCGTCATGCGCTTATCCGCGGATCGAGTATCGCTTCTTCTTTCGCTGACCTTGTTTCACCCCGGCGAAATCTTGCTCGAAGAGTTTCTTAAGCCGGGTTCATGGGAGCAAAAATGAGCGAAGAGTTCTTCACGCGAGACTTTCATGTCGACGACGCTTGAAAGGGTTGTCGGAAACTCTGTGTAACTTGACAGTCAAGCAGGCAGACGACCTTCAAATGTAATGTCGAGTTGAGCAAGCATCTGCTTCCAATTAACGGCTGGCTTCCAGCGACGTTTCGCATTTTCGATCGCAAGGAAGAATAGTTTGAAAACCGCGTCATCGTTTGGAAAGGCCCTCTCATTCGCAGCGATTTTCGCAGCTGTGAGTTGAGCGATTCGATAGCGTTGGTATTTGGCAAAGGCGTGAAGCTCGATTCGCTTGGGGTCGAGCTGCGCGGCGAGCGAAGCCTTCGTTTGGGTATGCAGGTTGCGGTGAAGGTCACCGGCGTCGATGTGGCGCTCGGCCGAATCGAACTCACGCTCGCCTCCCTATCGCCGTCGCGCAGCTTTGAGATAATGTCCGTTTTTGGCGAGTCAGGGGGGCCCGGGAAACTAGACTGATCCTCATGACGAAAGGTCTAGACCGCGATTTTTGCTACCGCGTCTGGCTCGCAAAGGACGCGCGCTTCGATGGCCGCATTTTCGTCTGCGTCACGTCGACGGGTATCTACTGTCGACCGATTTGCCCTGCGCGCATCCCGAAGAAAGACAACTGTCGTTTCGTTAAGAGTGCCGCCGCGGCCGAGGCAGCTGGCTTTCGCTCGTGCTTGCGATGTCGACCCGAAAGCGCACCCGGTACGCCCACCTGGTCGGGCACGCAAGCAAGCGTCGCACGGGCACTCCGTTTGATCGAGGAAGGCGCTCTCGATCGTGAGGGCGTCGATGCATTGGCGGCACGGCTTGGAATTGGCGCAAGACAACTGCGTCGCTTGTTCATCACGCATGTCGGCGCGACGCCGCAGGCGGTAGCGGGCAATCGAAGGCTCCTGTCCGCGAAGCAACTCATTAGCGAAACCGACATGACGTTCACTGACATCGCGTTTTCTGTTGGCTACCAAAGCTTGCGCCGATTCAACGATGCCGTGCGTACGAGCTATGGCGTGGCGCCGACGTTGCTTCGCCGTGGGGCGGTCCGCGAGAGCAGCGATGCGATCGTATTGCGTCTCGGCTTCCGGCCACCTCTAAACTGGAACGCGATGCTCGGCTATCTCGCATTTCGTGCGATCCCGGGTGTCGAGGAGATCGCGGGCACTACCTATCGTCGAAGTTTCCGGCTGGGCGCTGCCGCCGGTGTTCTCGAAGTCGCGCCGGGGAAGAACCCGAACACGCTCGAGATTTCGATTCGCGCGAGTGGCCCTGTGCCGGTCCGTCAGATTGCGGCGCGCGCACGACGCATTTTTGATCTCGACGCCGATCCCTCTGCTATTGCCGCTGCATTTGCCGACGACCCATTGCTTTCAGCACGCCTTGCCCGTGCGGGCAGCATCCGTGTGCCGGGTGCCTTCGATGGTTTCGAGCTTGGTGTGCGCGCCATACTCGGCCAGCAGATCTCAGTTAAAGGTGCGACCACGATCGCGGGTCGCGTCGTACGGCGTTGCGGCGATCCCATGCATCCCGCTGATGAAAGCCTGACGCACTATTTTCCAACGCCTCGCGCCCTCGCTGGCTCCGATCTATCTGGCCTCGGAATTACTGGCGGACGCATCGCGACGCTCAAAGCATTTGCACGCGCGGTCGAGACGGATCGCGTCACGTTTGCACCTGGCGTGAGTCTCGAATCCAAGGTTGCCGAACTCTGTACCGTTTCCGGCATCGGTACTTGGACCGCGCACTACATCGCGCTTCGAGCGGTTGGTGAGCCGAATGCATTTCCCTCTGCTGATCTCGGGTTGCGCAAGGCAGCGGGTAACGGTGTGCCCATTGCCACTTTGAAGCTTGAGAGCATTGCGGAAGCTTGGAGGCCTTGGCGCGGCTATGCAGCGCTGTTGCTCTGGATGATACCGACGATCGAAACACCCACCCCGCGACCGACCAAGGAGCGAAGTCGATGATGCTCTCAACCCAAGCCAACTGCGCGTCGGCGCGCCTCAAGACGGAGATAGGCGTGTTGCAGATCGCCGCGAGCGACGAAGGATTGGTGGCGGTCGTCTTTCCTATCGAGACTCGACGCCACTACGACACCGCGCGCGGGAGCACGATCGCTCGCACCCACCTCGATGCTGCCATGTCGGCTCTTCAAGAGTACTTCGCCGAATCGCGGACAGACTTTGAGGATCTAACGCTTGCGCCCAGCGGCACAGTTTTTCAAATGAGCGTGTGGCGTGCGCTTCGCCAAATCCCATTCGGCATCACGAAGAGCTATGGCGACATCGCACGCGCGATCGGAAACCCAAAAGGCGTTCGTGCGGTTGGCCTCGCGAATGGGAAAAATCCGATCCCGATCATTGTGCCTTGCCATCGCGTCATCGGATCGAACGGAAAGCTCACCGGCTTTGGCGGCGGCGTTCCAACCAAGCGACGCCTGCTCGAACTTGAAGGTGTGCGGACTCTGGCGGAATAAGGAGGACTCGGGGTTCCACACCATCAACGTGAGCCGCGTTGCTTGCAGGTATGGACAATTACCTTGACGATAACCGAACGCCGTCCCGGTTTGCTGGTTGCCCAAAACGCGGATAAGCGCCCCGTTGGGCAAGCGTAACTTTCGGGAACGCCAAAGCTCATGCATAGAACAGTGCGCGCGCATTGCTGGTCGCGCGGCCCAAATTTGCGCCGCAACGCTACATTTTCCCAAATTCCAGGCGAGCGCGAGGGCCACGGCTAGGCTGCCGCCGCAGCGCGAATGGCTCGCGCCACGAAAGGGAAGTTTGTTATGAAGAAGTTCTTGTTATCGGCAACGCTGATCGTTGCCGCGATTTGTCCAGCCGCTTTTGCGGTGGGCTATCCGAACCCTGCGCTTGAGGGGACTTGGGTTGGGTACAACTGCAAAGATCAAGGCGCCTATCTTGAGAACATCGTGACCGCCAATTTTACAAAGGACTCAAGCGGCCATGTCACGCACGGGACAGTCAGTTACCGCTACCCCGGAGCAGGCAACTTTGTCTGCGAGAGCGATCTCACATTTGTTGAAAACAACGCAAACGTTTCCACGTGGGACGATCAAACGAAGACGAGCGGGTGCCTCGACGGCGACGTGACCGTGACCTACTATCACCCGGGCTCGGGCCCTGGCTACATTCGATACACATGGGATGATCCAAGTGGAGGAACGTCATCGTGCACTGGCCTTCTGTTTGTGCCGGCGGGCTCACCCTCGACGCCACCCGGGCCTCCGCCTATGCCTTGATGATGCAACTTTTTTTTGGGCACTATAGGTGTATATACAACTATAGTGCCCGATTCCTTGTCTGTAGGCCAATGCGTGAGCTCAGTCACGCCCGATCGTGCGTTCTTGGAGGGGCAATGGAACGCGCGCAGATCAGAGATCGTGCACTCACACCTCAATTGTGAAAGACCAAACTGATCCCAACCTGCGCCTCAAATTCTTTGGCCGCAGATGGCATCAGACTGAGCAGTTCGGGCCGATTGTTCGCGAGCAAAAGGCGAAGTTGAACGGCGGCGTAGCCACCGAAGATGAGCTCGGCTGAGCCATCGAAGCGGGCTCCCCAAACGGCGCGTTCCTTCGTTAAGAAAGTAAATTGACGACTATTAAATACGCTCGCGTCAACATCGACATTGAAGTTGAAGAACGGCGACCGGTACCGCACGTAGCCACCTGCACGAGCATGCCGCAAGTTTGGAGAATTCGTTTCGAGCGAACCTTCAACAAGTGGCCCCATCACGAGCGATGCCGCCGCGCCAGGAACCGACCGAACGGGAACAGAGAATATCGCGCGCGTGCGCAGCAACCCGACAACTTGCTTCTCCTCTCGAATGTAAGTTGGGCCGAATGAGAGGGTCAGGGGCCACCATGGCAACTTGAGCTCATCGACGGTGGTCTCAACGACCTCGACTTCGCCACGTTGCGCCATAACCACCGTGCTTAGGTTGAGCGCGGGAACCACCCCGTACATGTTGCTCGCGTTCTCGAGTCGTGCGGACTGCTGAGTCGACTGCGCTCCGCTCAACCAACCCACCATCGCTTGGCCCCAACGCGCGTGACCCTGCACGCACAATGATGAGCGATTGCGTATCCTCAATATGAAGTCGTCCCACGTTAGAACTCGCCGAGGACTGCGTCCGCTCAGATGTAAAATCGCCCTGATCGTCCTTCGCGGCTGAGAACGACACGCGGGCAGTGAGCCCCGACGGCACGTGCTCAATGCCCATTGGCAATGACCAACGCAGGCGCGAAACGCCTTGCTGAGTGGGACAGCCAGGGCCGCCAAGCGCAATCACTTGCGCAC
>JAHFDZ010000361.1 GCA_023248745.1 Myxococcales bacterium
ACGCCATGGCTCTGTCCGCGCACCGATTTACGTCGGCGGCGGTCAGGCGCATCCCCCACGCACGCGCGATTGGAGCTACCGCCCACCGCGCAAAGTTCGCATCGCCGCGCTGTCGAGCGCACTCAGCAAGTTCGCAAAAGAAGGTCGCCTTGTCGTGGTTGATCAATTCGAACTCGCCGAAGCGAAGACCAAAGGGCTCATCGCTGCGCTCGATACGCTCAAGGCTGTGAAGAAGACGCTCGTCGTCGACATCGCCGGAAACGACAAGTTGCGCTTGTCGATTCGTAACCTCGACGCGCACCTTTTCTTGCCGCCAGAAGGCGTCAACGTTTACGACCTGCTTCGTCACGACACGCTCGTCTTGTCGAAAGACGCAGCCAAGGCACTCGAAGCACGCTGCTTGCGTGGCGCGAGCGCGGAGGAGGCAGCGAAATGACACCGGAACAGATCATCAAGCGCCCAATCGTCCTCACCGAAAAGGCAACACGACTTCGCGACAGCAGCCAATTCGTTTTCGAGGTTGCACGCGAGGCCGACAAAATCGCCATTCGCGATGCGATCGAGAAGCTCTTCAACGTGAAGGTCACCAGCGTGAACACATCCATCGTGCGCGGCAAACACCGCCGCATGGGCCGCGGTTACGCCAAACTCAACAATTGGAAGAAGGCCGTTGTCACGCTCAAGCAGGGCGACAACATCGACTTCTTCGCTGAAAACGCCGAGTCCTGAGGCAAGCCAATGGGAATCAAGAGCTTTAAGCCAACATCACCCGCTCGCCGCTTTTACAGCGTCTCCGATTTCAAAGAGATCACCAAGGGCGCACAACCTCCGAAGAAGCTCACTGAGCATCAGACGAGCACTGGCGGCCGTAACAACAACGGTCGCATCACGAGCCGCTTCCGTGGCGGCGGACACAAGCAGCGCTATCGAATCATCGATTGGCATCGCAAGAAGATCGGCGTTCCTGCAAAGGTCGCAACGGTCGAATACGATCCAAACCGCACGGCCCGCATCGCGCTGCTTCACTACGCAGACGGCGAGAAGCTCTACATTCTCGCGCCCGACGGGATCAATGTCGGCGACACCATCATCTCGAGCCGACACGCGGACATCAAGCCCGGCAACTCGCTGACGCTTCGCTTCATCCCGCTCGGCACGACGATTCACAACATCGAACTCAAGAAGGGCAAGGGCGCACAGCTCGTTCGCTCTGCCGGCACCGGCGCCATCCTCATGGCGAAGGACGGAGACTATGCGCAGGTTCGCTTGCCATCGTCCGAAGTTCGCCTCGTGCACCTCGATTGCCACGCAACAATCGGCCAAGTGTCGAACCCCGATCATGCCAACATTTCAATCGGCAAAGCCGGTCGTTCACGCTGGCTCGGTCGTCGTCCGCACAACCGCGGCGTCGTGATGAACCCCGTCGATCACCCCATGGGCGGCGGCGAAGGTCGTTCATCTGGTGGCCGTCACCCCTGTTCGCCTTGGGGCCAGTTGTCCAAGGGTCTCAAAACCCGCAACAACAAGCGCACTGACGGCATGATCGTGAAGCGCCGCAGCAAGTAAGGTTGAAGGAGTCCCGAGCATGCCTCGTTCAGTAAAAAAAGGTCCTTTCGTCGACGGCCACTTGGCCGAGAAAATCGCTGCGGCACAGGCTGCGCAAAGCAAGAAGGTCATCAAGACCTGGTCTCGCCGCAGCACCATCGTTCCCGAAGCTGTCGGGCTAACGTTCGTTGTGCACAACGGGCGTAAGTTCGTTCCTGTCTTCGTGACCGAAAATATGGTCGGTCACAAGCTGGGCGAATTTGCCCCAACCCGCACCTTCCACGGTCACTCAGGCGACAAGAAGGCGAAGGTCAAAGGGAAGAAGTGACAGGCGTGGCAATATCGGTGAGTTGAAAAAAGGACGAACAACGCGACTCGAGCCGCTCTTTAGGGGCGGCTCGCTTCAATGCGATAGACGCGTGAGCTACACCGTCCCGCGCACTATCATTTGGGCAGGGAGTGCTTCGCCACGTTCGTTCACAATGTTGACGAACGGCTCGTCCGAATGTTCGAGCTCAATGGTTGCCACTGGGCCTTCGGTCGTTCGTAGTACATGGTGCAGGTAGAGAAAGCTCAGCTCGGAGTGCGTTGCGGCAACATGGCGCTTCTTGCTGTGGAGCAACAGCAACCACCGGCAGTCGAATGGCGGCAGTGCAATTTGCAGAAAGTAGTACCGCCCGAGATCGATCGGCTCGCGGCAAGCATTCGCGAGTGCATGCGCCTCATCCCGCGTGAGGGACCACAGGCGCGATTGTGGGTACACGTTGCCGTACGTCTTCGGAACACGGTTCGAACCATCGATAAGGTGCGGAACGATTTCGTGGGCAGTCGTGTAGCGCGGCGACCGAAGTTCGCGAGCAAGTTGCGGCTGCGTCGCTTCGACGCTCAACGTGGAGGCGAACAATGCGTCGCGGTCGAGCGGCGCTTGCTCGACGAAGGATTCTTTTGCGGGAAGGCGGATGAGTCGATTGTCGAGCAAGTGCGGTGGGGGCGCGAGGGCAACGCTTTCTCGATCGTAAATAATATTGACGAACGAAGGTGGAGCCTCCATTCGTGCCGCGTAGCGTTCGGCGATTCGGCGTGGATTGGGCTCGACATACACGAATTGGGTTGCGCTTGGTGTCTGGAAGTACACGGCGGCGGCGTCGTGTCTCAGCGCTTCAGGAAAGAAAATCTCTGGCACATCGGGATTGCTGTACACGACCCAGTCGAACCATTCTTCGGCGTCCTGTACGACGCGCAGAGGAGCTTGCATGTGAACGCGCAGCGCAAGTGGCAAGGGCGGCAGCTCTCTACGAAATCCTGATTCGGCGACGAGCGCGCTTGTCGCGGCGAGTTGCTCGCGACGTTGCCGCCGTGTCGTGATTAGCGCGCGTGCGGTTTCGCTGCCAAGACGCAGTTCCCTTTGAACGAACCGATGGATCCACCAGGGATGCTTGCCATCGCCATCGCCCGCGGACCCCTCAAGCAACCTCGCGGTGTCCTTCAAAAAAACGTCCACCGCGCCAAAGTCGAGCGCGCGCGGCTGCGCTTGCTCTGCCATTTCGTGAAGCGTCTTTGCGAGGACCAGGTGCTCACCTTGCGAGGCAGCAAGTAGGTAGGCCCATGCGCCTTGTCCGCTTTCGAGCGGTGTCTTCGCAAGTTCAGGCCAAGTGCGTCGAAACCACGCGAGGTCCGGTTCGATGGTGATGCACTCGTCGCCTTCCGCGATGGTAGTCGTTCGCTGTGTGTGCTCAGACGCGAAAGTGCCGAAGCAAGCACCAACCCAGGCGTCGCGAGGGGTGAGCCTTCCTACGTATCCAAAAAGGTAACCGAGGCATACTTGAATAAGTTGGACCTGTTGACGACCCTTCTGGCCCATCGCCGGTGAGAGCGTGAGCGTATCGTTGCGTCGCACAAACGCCCGGCGTGCGAGCTGCGGTTGACTCCACAGGAGCAGCGCTGGGAAATCGGTATTGAGTAACGATTCGAGGAACGTGAGCAGATCGACATTCGGAGCCGTCGCATGGATCGCTACGCTCGCTTCGACCCAATCGATGATGGCGTTTCTCAGCTCCAATGCGTGTTCAGAAAGCGCGGGATGCGAAGCGCCTCGCGCGCCACGAATCAGTTTCTTGCCAGGAGTCCCACGGAACGTGGGATCCTTGAACCATTTCAAAAGGTTGCGAAAGTCACGAGACTCGCTCGCTCCGACAGTGCGCTTGTCGAAGCGATCGATATCGCAATGGGTGAGCAGAGCGGCGCGGCTCTTTGCGCGCGAGCGCAACGCATCGATGCGAGGCGAAGACGGAAGTAGCTGTTCGATCGTCTTCCACGATGCCCAAGCGTAGCGTGCGTGAAATGTCTCCATCAGCGTCCATACCGCACAAGGAAACAAAGGTCCGAACCTTGCTCTGACTCGTTTCGCACATGTAGCCTTTTGCTCTGATCCCCTTTTGGAAGGCGTCGCGTCATCGCCGGATCTTTGTGCAGTCGTGGGCCAACTGGTCGTAGCGGCGCTTCGAGGCCTCATCCTCTCGCGCGTGCGCCAGCGCGTCGATACCAAGATGGGCTCCACATTCGTTAGGCACCTCTTCACTCTACCGATGCGTGTGTTTGTACAACGGCACACTGCCGATCTCGTGTCTCGGATTCAGGGAATCCGATTGGTGCGTGAGCTCATGAGCGGCAGTGCGGTGACCATTCTCGTGCAGGACAATGTGCTCCGCCTCCGGAAAGTCGAACGGCGAGAGGGGCTGATGCCTTGGGGCATCATTGACATACGACTCTCGGTTCCTGTCACGAAGGACAAGCGTGTTGAGCGCGGCGATGTCGACGTGCGACTCGTTTCGACGGCGCGTTGCCTCGAGGAGATGTCGGGTCGTGAGCGGGCAGAGCTCGTTGTACACAAAGGAGGGAAGGCTCGGGGTGAGCGAGCCACCCGCGGTGCGATCATCCCATTGCACACCAATCGACAAGCCATCGGTTGCTGTCGTGGTGGACGCGCTCATCCGACAAGCTCCGGCCGCGTCAGTTGTCGCGCACGCGCAAGCACGAGTCGTTGCATCTCAACGTCGAGTGCCCACTGATTGTAGAGGTAGTTCAAGCACACAAGGACAGTGACGCTCGCGCGAAAGCCATCGGGAACGCTAGGCGTATGCGCCGTTAGCATGGGCAAGATGGGTGTCGGGTCTAACCAGGTATGCGCATCGTGTGGCGGCGCGTCACGCGTCGAGGGTTCGCAGCCGCGCAAGCGTTGGAAGCGTCCGAGGGCTTCCCACACCCACCATTCGTCCTGAAGAAAATGGTTAAGAAAATTGACAGTAAAGGTGGCCCATTCCTCGAGAGTGCCCGTTGCATTCTCTCGGATGGCGAGCACGCGCATATCGGCGCCTAGGGTGAGGATTGCGTCCGCAACATCACGTCCATAGTCCCAAAGGAGTTCGCGCTGCTCGAAGTAGGAGGCAA
>JAHFDZ010000118.1 GCA_023248745.1 Myxococcales bacterium
AGCGATGTCGAGGTCAGTGTTGTCGGCCAAAATTGCAGCGATTGTTGTTTCGTTCACCATTCGACTCAACCCGTCGGAACACAACAAATAGATATCGCCAAGCTCGGGAACTTCGGTTGTGAAATCGATTTCGACATTTTCTTCGATGCCGACGGCGCGACTTAGAAAATGCGCGTTCTTGCCGCCGATGCCTGCTTCACCAAGCGTGTGATCGCGCGTGAGTTGCGCCAACTCACCGCGACGCAACCTGCAGCAGCGGCTGTCGCCAACGTGCGCGATGTATGCGCGACTTCGGTTCGGTGAGAAGTTTACGGCGACCACGGTGGTTCCCATGCCGTGGTACGTGTCGTTCTCTCGAGCGGCTTCAAATACGCGGGCGTTCGCGCGCACGATGGCTTTTCTTAGCCAACCGAGGCGCTTCGAGAGACCGGCTTCAGGCGGATCGAAATCTCTTGCGACAAATGTATCGCGCAACGTTTCGATGCAAAGTTGGCTCGCGACTTCGCCCGCTGCGTGCCTGCCCATGCCGTCGGCAACAGCATAAAGATGCGCAGGCTCAAGCACGACGTACGCGTCCTCATTTTGTTTGCGATGTAAGCCAGGGTCGCTCTGCCCCACCGCGGTCACGAGGATGCGCGCGATAGGCCCAGTGGGCTGCTCTTCACTTTCGACGAGGTCAGCGCTCGGCGGCCTTTCTGTACGGGGTAGTGCGCGCGGCGAGTCGCTCTGTATCGTCTCTTTCTTCGGCTCGTCCGTAGCGTCCGAAAGACGAGGTGTCTTGGCCAGCACGTACGCCGCCCACGCAAGCAACGCGAGCAGTGTGAGGGCGCTCACCGCGTAGAGGACCGTTGGGTCGGCCATACTCTCTTTCTACACGAGCTCGCGCTTCAAACGTTCATAAAGAAAATTGACGAAGCTTATTTCTTCTTTTCGGCTTTCGCAGGCTTGCTTGCGTCGGGAGCGCCGCCGTCGGTCGGCATTGCGACTTCCATAAGTTCGACATCGAACTTGAGGCCAGCATCGCCCGGAATATTGGGAGGGCTGCCAGCGGTGCCGTACCCGAGGTCTGACGGGATGGTGAGCTTGCGCTTGCCGCCGACTTTCATGCCGACGACGCCCTGGTCCCAGCCCTTGATGACGCCGCCCTTGCCGAGCGTGAATTCGAACGCATCCCCGCGGTCGCGCGAGCTGTCGAACTTTTTTCCGTTCATGAGCGTACCTGTATAGTGCACCTTGACCGTGTCGCCGGTCTTCGCTTCTTTGCCGGTGCCGACGACTTCATCGACGGTTTCAAGCTTGCTTGGGCCCGGCGGCAGAGGATCGGCCTGCGAAGGCTTGAACGTGCTTGGAGGCGGCTCGTCGACTTGCTTTGAGCAGCCAGCGGTCAATAAGAGCGATGAAACGAGGAGCCAGGTACGCATGGGCGGAGTGTTACAAAGGCCGGCTCGCGGGCACAAGTTCAAACAAGCGAAACGCGCATCCACAAGTGTTCGTGGATGCGTCAGTAGCGCCCGTTCTTGATGAAGCTCTGCATGAACGTCAGCAACTCTTGTAAGTCGTCGCGCGAGAGCGTCAGCTCAAAGCGCACGTGCTTGCTGTCGTGTGAAAGTTGCACTTGGTTGATCACTTTGACCATGCCGGGCCGTATGCTACCCACCAGCGAGCCTAACCCCGCTAGGCTACCGAGCCCGCCTAGCGTGTCCTCGAGTTCTTGGTGAGCTTTCGCGCACTCCGTTTCGTTCTTGCAGTCGCCTTCGATAAAAATGGTGGCGTCGTCATGCGCGCCGGGAATTGTGCGAAGGCGTACCTCGCTTAGGCCCACGGGAATTTTGCTTATCGCATGGTTCGGCTCTTTCAGAATCACGCGGACGGCTTCGTTCGCGTTCTTGAGTTTTGCCGGGTAGACTGTCTGGCCAATTTTCTTGAGCAGTTGCTTTTCTTTCTCAGGGCTCACCGTCTTGCGGGACGGAAGGATGACCAACATATGAGATTGGGGCCGCACGAGAATGCGCTCGCCTTTGTCGGCAAACGCGAGCCACGCTTTCATGCCGGGTATGCCGGTCTCGTATGGGCCGCCGCCCTTGTCTTTGTATCGCTCGGCCATCATGGCGCAAGCCGCATCCATCTGTTCGTCCTTCAAGTTGTAGCGAATCGTGATGACGGCTTTCGTCGTGTCGACGAGCGATGGTCCTTCAATGAGAACCCACTCGGCATCGCGTACGGGATCGATGTTCGTGCCCGCCAAGAACGTTTTCCACTGCCCAATTCCTTGGAGCAGTGCGCCCGATCGCTTACCAACCGAATTTTTGCGAATCGCCTCTGCGTTGACTGAGACCGTAACGTAGACGTTGGCTGCCTTAATCGCGCCCGCAGTACCCACGATGCCGAGACTATCTTTCGGTCCGTTGTCGGGTGGCGAAGAAGCGATTGGCGCTGCGTCACCCATCGCGTCGGTTGAGGCATCGACAGGGCCACTGCCACCGTCGCGTCCTGCGTCGCTGCCGCCATCGGCTTTTTTGGTGGCGCTTGCGTCGACGGATCCGTCGGCGATTCCAGCTTCTGAACCGCCGTCGAGGCCGTCGCCTTGTTGAGGCTTCTGGTCGCCGGTTTTCACAGGCTGAGGTGGAGCCTCTTCGAAGAGGTCGACGGCAATGTCGACTTCTCCATCATTGTCTTTCACCTCGAAATCGGACGTGCTGCGAATTGGATTGAGCCAAGCCGTGTGCGTCAGAAAGGACGCAAGGAACGTGAGGCCGAGCACGAACCGCATCGAGCGACTCCAAAAGTAGGCAGGTCCTGTTACCTTTTTTGGAGCAAGTTTTGGAGGCGTTGCGTGTGGTGCGGTCGGCGCAAAAAGCGCTGCACCTTCGGCCAGGTCTCTCTTGCGGTTAGAGACCACAGTCACTCCTCTGGCACTGGGAAGAACGCAACGCTCGCGGGCGTTGAAGTGAGAGCGGATTGCGCATGCTTGGCGTGTGTACTGAAACGCTGTCGCAAACTGGAGTTTCTTGCGGCGAGCGCTGTACTACACAGAAGGAGCGGTGTTTGTTGCCGATGATGGTGCGAAGCTTACAACGAAGGCTCATTCTTGCGGAACGCTCGTTCCGTTTGACGCGCCTTGCATCGCTTTCGTGCAGTCGCACGGTGGTTGTGATGGGTGCATGCTTGGCGGCTTTTGGCTGCTCGCGCCTTTCCGCAATCGTCGACGCTGACACGCGCGACGCCGCAAAAGATGATGCGGCGAGCAAATCGAGCGCAACGCCCTCGGCTTCAACGCTGTTCCCCACATCTGCAAAAGACGCGTCGGCGCCCAAACATTCCTCAGATACGTACGTCGGTGCGACCGGATTTCAAGCGCTCATCATGAGCGAGATGGAGTGGCCCGCTGGCGATCATTCAAAAAAGAAGAAGCGCAACACCACCGAGTCGTCTAAAGCGATCAGACTTGGTTACATGAGGCGAGGCGCCAAAGCGCCGGCAATTCCAGAGTTACACAAGAAGAAGAACTGTCCCGAGGGGTGGGTCGAACTGGCGGCGGGCGGCTTTCTATGCAGCCGGTATGCAACGCTCGACTTGAGCCATCCAAAATTCAAGGTGTGGCATCCACCTGATGCAGAGGGAGCTCTCCCCTACATTTATGGCATCAACGGAGCGAACGGCACGCCTCTCTATCGTCAAGTGCCTTCACGAGAAGAGCGTCGCGAGTTCGAGCCTTGGCTCCGCAAACCAAAGAAAGCGAAGGAAGCGGTCGAAGGCGACGAAGATGCCGCGGCTCCGTCTTCCGACGATTCGTCCCAGCCTTGGTACTTGCGTGAAAGCGATGCGAGCACCCCACCACAAGTCACGCTCGAAGAGCTCGAGGAAGAAAACGACGGGGCCGTTGCAAAGCGAATGGTCAAGGGATTTTACCTTTCGATCGACGAGCGATTTACAGCGAACGGTTCATCGTGGTGGAAGACGCAAGACGGCCTGATTGCGCCTGCCGATCGCGTATGGGTTGCAAAGCCGGGCAGCGATCACCACGGCGTTTGGTTTGGGCAAGATCGTCAAGATGCGTCGGGTGCATCAAAGCGTCTGATGAAGCTACCCATTGCGTTCATCGTGAGCAGAGGCGCCAAGAAGTGGAAGCTCTCGAGCGACAGCAAGAGCGCAAGTGCCGACGGTCCCATCCCGCGCTACTCGGCAATGACGCTCACCGGCACGTCGGCGACGATTCGCGGCAAGACCTACGAAGAAACAGAAGACGGCTTTTGGGTACAACTCGGTGAGGCGACCAAGACTGAGCCTGGTCCACCTCCCGAGAAGCTTGAGGCGCGTGGTAAGTGGGTCGACGTGAATCTCGAACGGCAAACCCTTGTCGCGTTCGAAGGGGACAAAGCGGTTTTCGCCACCGTCATCTCGTCGGGTCGCAAAGACCACGAAACTCCGCCCGGTACATTTCGTATCCGCGAAAAGCACATTTCGGCAACGATGGATGGCAATGCAGACACCGCCGCCGATGGGCCGTACTCCATTCAAGATGTGCCTTACATTCAATACTTCAACGGTGGCTACGCGCTCCACGGCGCTTTTTGGCACAACGAGTTTGGCCACGTGAAAAGCCATGGGTGCGTGAATCTAGCGCCGCTCGATGCCAAGGCGCTCTTCGCGTGGACGAGCCCCGAATTGCCGGAAGGGTGGCACGGTGTGTGGTCGAGTGCCGATCGCGCGGGCGCGTGGGTCATCGTTCACTGATTCGTACGATCCGGCTTGCCATAAATTGCGTTCGCATCCACCGCCAGCGCCCGTACGCTAGATGCAGTGCATCCGCGTATTGTGATCATCGACAATTACGATTCGTTTACCTACAACCTTGTGCAATACCTTTGCGAGTTGGGTGCCGACTGCGAGGTCCTGCTTAACGACGCGATCAGCACCGAAGACCTATTTGACAAGAAACCTGACGGCATTCTCATTTCGCCGGGTCCGTGCACTCCGAACGATGCTGGAATCTCGCTCGCCGTCATCAACGCAAACAAGGGCGTACCTTTGCTCGGCGTGTGCCTTGGCCATCAGGCGATTGGCCAGGCATTCGGTGGGAAGGTTGTGCGCGCGGCGAGGCTCATGCATGGCAAGTCCTCACCCATTGTGCACGATCAAGCAGGTGTTTTTCGAGGTCTCCCGTCGCCGTTTGAAGCGACTCGCTATCACTCCCTCCTCGTCGAACGAGAGTCGTTTCCAGACGCGCTAGAGATCACCGCGTGGACGGCCGAGGGTGAAATTATGGGTCTCTCGCATCGAGAACTTCCGATTCAAGGCGTCCAGTTTCATCCGGAAAGTATCTTGACTATTTGTGGCAAAGACCTGCTGCGCAATTGGCTCTCCGGAGTTGGCGTCGCATGACTACTCCGCTCGCAGACATGGTCAACGCGCTCGCATCGTCTCTGCCACTGCAAGACGGTGCGTTGCGAGAAGCGTTCACCGCGATCCTTCGCGGCGAATGGACGCCCGCGCAGGCCGCTTCATTTGCGACCGCACTACGCGTTACCGGCGAGACGTCTGGTGCTGTGGCAGCAGGCGTCTCGGCAATGCGACAAGCCATGATCTCCGTCGAGCATGGGCTACCCCTTGTCTTTGACACGTGTGGCACTGGCGGAGACGGACTCGGAACGCTCAACGTATCGACCCTCGCTGCGATCGTTGTGGCGGCGTGCGGCGTGCCCGTTGCGAAGCACGGAAATCGCAGCGTCTCGAGTCGCGCAGGCTCGGCCGATTTCATCGAAGCGCTCGGTTTACCCATCGAGCTTCCGCTTGCGCGACATCAATCGCTGCTGAGCACGATCGGAATTACATTTCTTTTTGCGCCAGCGTTTCACCCAGCTCTGCGCCATGTTGCGCAAGTCCGTCGCGAACTCGGTTTTCGCACGGTGTTCAACGCGATCGGTCCACTCTGCAATCCAGCGCGAGCAACGCATCAACTCGTTGGCGTTTACAACGATGCATTGCTCGATATCGCGGCGAACGCGCTTGCAGAGGTCGGGACGACGCGCGCGTGGGTTGTGAGAAGCGAAGATGGGCTTGACGAAATTAGCCCCGCCGCACCGACGCACGTGCGCGTTGTGGAAGCAGGACGTGTTTCTCGAAAGGTGATTTCACCCGCTACGTTTGGCTTTCCGGAGAGCTCGCTTGAAGTGCTTGCTGGCGCGGACGCAGCGGAAAATGCTGCGATCGCGATTGAAATTCTTAGCGGGAAAACGCATCCGGCGCGTACCGCGGTTGCGCTCAATGCGGCGGCGTCGCTCGTTGTGGCGTCGGGTCAGGAGCCCACAACATGTGGAGAGCAAGTACTCGAAGCGCTCGATTCGGGTCGCGCGCTCGCGTTGCTTGAACGCTGGAGACGTGAGGCGAACCGTGAGCCTGCTTGACGACATTCTGGATCACAAGCGCAATGAGCTCGAAGCGGTTCGTCAACTTAGTGGACCATTTACGCCACGTCCGCTGCTATCCACCCTAACGAGAGCCGTAGGTGAACCGCTACGCTTGGCTGCGGAAATTAAGTTCAAGAGTCCGAGCGCCGGCGCATTGTCAACGCTCTTGTCGGTTGAAGAACGTTGCGTCGTCTATGCGTCACACGGCGCCTGCCTAGTTAGCGTTCTGTGTGACGACCGCTTTTTCGGTGGCTCGTACGAGCACTTATCGCGTGGTCGACGAGCGCTCGAAGGCGCGGGGCATCAGACGCGAATCCTTGCGAAAGAATTCGTGATCGACGAGTCACAAATTCACGCGGCGGCCACGATGGGCGCGGACGCCGTGTTGCTCATCGTGCGCATTCTCGAGCCTTCGGTACTTGCGTCTTTGACGGCGCTCGCGCGCACGTTGGGCATTGAGCCCGTTGTCGAAATTGCGACTGCCGAAGAACTCGCGCTTGCACTGTCGGCGGGCGCTCGCGTGATCGGCGTGAACGCCCGCGATCTCGATACGTTGCAAATGGATCCGCAACGTGCGGCGCGGGTACTCAAAGCGATTCCGTTTGGCGTCGCTGCAATCCACCTAAGCGGGCTGCGGTCCCTTGCTGCCTTGGAACAAATAGCCAACGGTCGAGCCGACGCGGCACTTATCGGCGAATCCCTCATGCAGCTCGATGACCCGCGAGCGCTGCTCAATGCGATGGTCGCCGTGACAAGCACGCGTCTGAAGTCGTTGTAAGAGGGCGTACCAAACGCTGCGATAGTTCGAGAGGCATCGGCTTGGTTGCGGCCGCTATTCGAGCGATGATGCCCAGATGAAACGCTTCCTCGCTTTGGTAACGTTATCTTCCGTGCTTGTGGCATGCGCCAAGCCGCCGGTTGCTGCCGCTCTGCCGACAAAGCCGCCGGCCAAGCCGGTCGTTGCCGTCGAGCCTGCTGCTCCTCCAGAGCCGCACCCCGATTACCTATCGCTCGAGGGGTGGCTGAATGATGTGCGTCCCGCCAACAAAATCGTTAAGATGCTTGTCGATCCGTTCGACGCGCACGACGGCAAGCTCACCGTACAGATCGTGCAAGGGAACGGGCCGCAGCGTGTGGACGTTTGGTACGCTGCCGATCAACGAGACACCGTTTTGAGTTTTCTTGAATTTGGTCCCGCACACGTGTGGGCACGATCGAGGTCGAACGCGGGAGTTCTCGATTTGATGAAGATCGAGGTACCTTCGCACCCTGCTGACAAGCTTGTTCTTCGAGGAAAGCTGGAGCGGGGGCTGAAGCGTGACGAAGTCATCGAAGGAGATTTTCAAGTCTCCAACTTTGGGTCGTTGGTCCAGTGCAAAGGGGCAGAGCAGCCGCTTTCGCCTGTTGATTTTGGGGCGCTCGCACTTGAGTTTCCGCATTGGCCAAAGGAGGATGACAAGTCGCACGCATGTTTTCACGCACGCGTGAAGTGTGTGCACAACGATCAATATGCGCAGAGCGTCCGCGTGCTTGAGATCACGAAAGATGGAGTGACCGAAGCGCTCCCAACCGACGGGATTTTGCGCTCTAAGAGGCAAATTCTTCGTCATGGCGTAGCGGGCTCCAAGGCAAAGTTGCGCACGTGTCGTCCCTCGCTTAACAGATCGACGATCACGTTGGGATGGGGCGACCGTTCCACCACGATCGATGTGCCGAAGGACCTGACCGATAAGGTCAATGAACTTGTCGATCAGTGCGTCGAGCTTGATCTCTCTCTCACGAGCGCGCCCGTCCCAATTTCACGAAAGAGAGTCTGGACCACTGAATTCGACGCTCGCATAGTCGCATCCCTCGCTGCGATTTCCGTGCTCGAGCCGGCTCAGCCGCTCCACGCCGTTGATGAATCGCCATCGGCAATCCAGCTGAAGGCATGGCGAAAGCAAGCGATCGCAGACTGGCCAAAGTCGAAGGGACGCACGTTCGTTGTTGACGACTACACGCGTTCGAAGGGCTCGATCGCATTTGATGTTCCTCCCGGCCTCATGTTGCGGTTTGAATCCGTAACGCAAACCGGAGCGGAGCGTCCTGCAAAGCTCAAACTTGCGGTCGACGATGTAGATGCACAATCGCACCTGAGTCTTAAGTTAGTTCAGATCATTGACAATGGCTTGCCAGGACTAGACCCTACGATCCCGCTGCCCACCACCAAGAGTCTCGGCGATGTGTTGGTATGGCTTGCGAAGCGAAGGGCCACCGCTGTTGGAGAAACATTCGAGATTCGCGAGCGCTTCGCGAGTTGGGCGGGCTCGCTCGTGCGCGTGGACCACATTCACGATTTCGAACTTTCGCCTGCAGCGAAGCGTCAGCTCGAAGAGCTTGTAGAGGGTGGGCAAATAGGATCCGACGTGCTCCTAAGCTTGATCGTCAAGCACACCGGCTACAAGTTTGCAACCAGACATGAGTCGGCCTCTCGGCGTCCGGTCGCTCCAGCGCTTGTGGTGCAATCGCTTTCTCTTGTGCCAACAGAGCGGAAGAAGGCGCAAGAACTTCACCATGAGGCTCCGACGTTCTTTCCTTTGTTGCGCGCAGGTATGGCTGCGAAAGGTCGCGTTTTTGAGGTGTCGGTCGGGCCAGGCCGTGTGGACAGCTCCGACATGATTCGCTTTTCCGAGTGCAAGGGCATCGGAACGTGGGCGCCAATCGCCGTGCCAATCGAGCGCAAGGATCAATGGCCGCTCGTTGACCTTGTGAACGGCGCAAAGTGCTCAAAGGTCAAGATACTTGTCGAATCGGTTCACGCTGCCGATGTGACGCTGGATCCGCTCCTCCGCTATCGCGTGAAGTTCCTCGCGGTTGAGCGAGGTGAGCCATTGTATGGGTTACAGAAGCTGTACACGTATGCGGCGCCTTCGACTGTCTTTGCGCGTGGTCCCTGGCTGGTGCTTGCGAACGGTGTTTGGGGCAGACTCGCTCAAGACGCTCGCATGCCGGTGTGGATTCCGGTCGATGCGACTGACGAAGCCGCACGCCGTTGGCTAGAGGAACTCAATCCGACGGATAGGAATAGCGGCAACGAGACGGTTCGCGTTCAAGCGGGTCCACCGAAGAAGCATCCGTCGGGTTTTATGTACATCGAAGGGCAACGATTGCCCGAGCCCTGAAGTGCGTTCCGATGAATCGGGTGTGCAGAATGCGCCACTTTCGGCCTTGGAAACTGTGGCCCCCAGTGAAATCAGGTGCAGATGCCGCGATGAGACTGTCGAATGACGCAACACGTAGCCCGTACTTGCCGCAAGGGTAGGTGTTGAAACTCAAGCGACGCAAGTCGCTCCATCTCGACACAAGGTGCATCAATGAATCGAGCTTGCAGTGTCCTCTTCGGCGTGACTGCGTTCCTTTTTGCGCCCGCGAGCTTTGCGGGTTCTTTTGAGGCAAAGGTAGCGTGCAACACCGACGCCGCCAAAGTGGCCGTGATCAACTATCTAGGTACGCCGGCCACACGCTCAAAAGTCTCGCTTGCGTCAACGGTGTACCTCCCGCAGGCCACCACCACTGCTTACTACTTTAAGTTTGGTGGTGGCTTGTATCCACTTTCGTGGTTTCGAAAAGGTCCGCCAGCGACAGTGGGTTTGCCAGTCACTTCGCTGTCAATGGGCGCTTCGAATTCGCTCAGCACGCTTGGTACCGTTGGCGTGATTTCACTTCCCGCAACGGTGCAAACGTCGCTTCACGATTTCATGCTTCGCGTCGATTCTGCCAATGCGTCGATGAACGCAGTGGCGTGTGTCTTTGCGCGCGAACGCGACGCGAAAACGAGATCCTTTCCGAGTTGGGATGCCCTGTCGCTTTCGTCGCTTCGCGCAATAGGTGGCGGCAACATTTCGATTGAAGCGAGTCTTGCGCAGCTCACGGCGCCGAAGCATGCGTTCGTCACTGAAGAAGGCAGCATCTCGGATCCGCAGCGAGTTGCCGCGCTCTTCCTTGTGCCAAATGCGCCCGCAGGCGGCACAGTGAGAACGTCGATTGGCATTGCGCCCGACCGGTACGATCCGACCACCGAAGTAAACGACACCGAAGGCGATTGCCTCAGCGATTTGCGACAACGCGGCATCCCTTTCGAAGCCACCGCGGCGCGCAGAGGGATCGTCGATCCCGTGTCGCTTCGTGGTCCTATTACGAACCGCTACGGGTCGATGGAATTTCACTATGTGGGCACGCCTGGCAAGCTTGATCGGAGCGCGATGGCTTGCGAATTTCTCCGTCACTCCATTATTCCACTTGCGGAACTCGCCGCGCAAAAAGGGTTCGTTCGTGCGGTAACGCAAGGCGCCTATTGCTACCGGTATGCCAACAACGAGAGCACGAAGGCGCTGCCGAACTACAAGGACTATCTCGAGTGCGGGATGCCCAAAGTGAAGAGTCCGGATCCAAAA
The DNA here is from genome assembly GCA_023248745.1 of Myxococcales bacterium. Classification (GTDB taxonomy): domain Bacteria; phylum Myxococcota_A; class Polyangia; order Polyangiales; family Polyangiaceae; genus JAHFDX01. The sequence goes on from JAHFDZ010000118.1 coordinate 10,841, forward strand.
AGACTGTCGAATCATTCGTTCGGTCGTGCGATCGACATCACAAAGCTCTTTTGGACCGACAACTCGGAACTCGATCTCACCAAAGACTTTGCGCGCATCAGCACGAAATGGGTCGATGAAAGGACAACTTGCGCACCCGAAAGCATCGCGAAGCAAACCTCGCTGAAGAGCAACGCGCTCTATCAATTTTACTGCGATCTCCTCGCCTCTCCGGCAAAGCCATTCCACGATGGTATTTGCCCCAACGATAACTCTGCGCACAGGGATCACTTTCACCTCGATCGCGGCCGGGTAGAAACAGGAGACGAATGAGTCGCGTGCGAAGTGACTTGGCGTTGCTTCTCTAGCGGTAGACCATTGCGTTATGCGCACATCGCTTGCTCACGCAGCATGGTTTCTTCTCGTTCTCTCCTGCGGAAAGTCCGTCGATGCACCTCACGCAAACGATCCGTCCAGCGAATCGCCCAAGGAGGAGCTGAAGTTACCTGTCGTTGTCGAGCAAGCGAATGCGGAAATTGAGGCTGACTACCTCTCCACTCAAGGCTGGAATCGCGATGGACGTCCGAACGACAAAGTCGTCAGGCTGCTTGTCAACGCGCTCAGTGCCGTCAAGGGTGACTTGATCGTCAGCTTTGATCGAGACGGCAATCAAGAAACCCTTGCTTACGAAGAGGACCTTCGACCATCAGTCCTCAGCTTTCTCGAACACGAAGGAAGCGCGCACGTGTGGGCGCGTTCAGAAGATCGCGGCCTTAAGTTGACAAAAATTGACGTTGAAACGCTTCCTGAAAGCAAACTCAATCTGCGTGCAAAGTTCGAGCGTGGCTTAACCAAAGGTGAAGTCCTCGAGGGTGATTTTCGCGTCGGAGCGCAAGGAAAGATCAGTCACTGCCACGGCGCTGAGCAAGAGATGGGCATCGTCGACTCTTTAGCGGTTGCGCTTCAATTTCCACACTGGCCCAAGGAAGAGGACCGCGAGAAGAAAGAGTGTTTTCGCGTTAGCGCAAAAGTCGTCGACGGTGCTCATCTGCGCGTTCTCGAGTTTACAAAAGATGGCGTGACAGAGAGCCTGCCGACCGACGGAGTCTTGCGATCCGTTCAGCAAGTAGTGCGTGGGGCACGAGGCGCGAAAGGAACGCTGCGACAGTGCGGCGTTCCTCTCAAGGGCTCAACGCTTCTAAGCCCGCTGCCATACGACGGTGTACTCACTCTCGCGACGCCGTCGGACTTGCGAGAGAAAGCAACAGAGCTCATCGATCACTGCGCCCTGCTGGAATTCGATCTCACGTCGTCGCCCGTTCCCGTGAAAGCAACCGTGCTAGGGATCGGCGTGCGCGTGACAGGCAAGCTTACCGGAATCCGTGCGCTCGAAACGATGCCTGACGTCGATCAAACGCCATCAGAACGCCGCAAGAATGAGTGGCTAAAGAATGTTCGAATCGACTGGCCAAAGTCGAAGGGCCGCACCTTTGTCATCGACAACTTCGTGCGGTCCAAAGCCAAAGCGCCGTTTGCGATCCCGAAAGCGCTGATGACGCCGTACATGTCAATCACGTGGACGGGTGAAGAGGCTCCCGCAAAAGTGAGGGTCGCCGTCGACGGCTTTGACGATTTGTCGAGTAAGCCGCGCTTGAGGTTGGTAAAAATTATTGACCATGGCTTGCCGGGTTCGAATGGCGTTGCGCCATCGACGCCAGGCCCTTTTAGTCAGGTGTTCAATTGGGTCCAGAAGCAAGGGCCGCAAGCGATCGGCGCAACGTTCAACATACGCGACTCAATTCGAGCATGGGGTGGAGCGCGAATCCGCCTTGGCTGGAGCTACAACGCGGAGGAAGTTGAGCTCAGTAGCGGCGCCAAGCGGGAGCTCGAAGCGCTTGTCGAGAGCGGTGACGCTGTATTGGGATCGTCACTCGTGATGAATGTGCGCCACGCGGGTTACGAATTTGGCCCCAGAGTCAGCTTCGATTCCGAACGACCGGTACGGCCGCGATTTGTGGTTGAAACGGTCACACCCTCGACGAAGGTTCATCGAGCGCTCCATAGGCCCTCGCTCTTGCCCTTGCTGCGCGCCGGTACAGCCGCGAGTGGCCGGATTTTCGAGGCCAATTTGGCTCAGGGTAAAAGTGACGGATCGGGTTGGGTCGCATTTTCTGAATGCAACGCAGGAACGCATTGGGCGAGCGTCAGCGTTCGCATGGATCGAAAAGACCAATGGGCACACATCGACTCCATCCATGGCACGTGCAAGAAAGTTAAGTTTCTTGTCGAATCTGTCGCGGCCGTCGAGCCAAGGACTGCTGAGATTGTCCGCTACGCAGTTAAGATCTTGAGCGTCGATCAAGCGCACGCGCCCCGCGGGAATGCCTTCGCGTACGCGTCGGGTGGAGCCGTACAAGTTGGAGCGCCATGGCTTGTGCTTTCCGACGGTGCATGGGGAAGGCTCATGCTTGAGCCACGGCTACCTGTGTGGATTCCGATTTCGGCGTCCGATGCTTCGGCGCAAAGTTGGCTGGAGACCCTCCTTGAAGCCGACGCCACGGTGGACGTGAAAACGAGCTCGCCGAAAAGGCACGTGGCCGGATTCACGTTCACTGAAGGGCAGAACCCCGCTCCCGCAAAAACGATCCCTGGCTCGATTCGCCGCCTCTGAAGGACAGATCTCATTCGAGTGCGATAACCCTTCTTTTTGCGCCACAGAACGCTCTTCGAAGATCCATGCGATGGGGCGGTGTCAACTTTTGTGGGCTCGTGGGGCATGTCGCGATGAAATGCCTTAAGCATTTTTGCGCCGGCTCCGTCTAATGAAGTGTGGAGACCGCGAGGATAAAAGTGCCTTGTACACGCCCCACCGCTTAACTTTGATTGAGAGCTCATTTTTCCGAGGGGGATTTTGCCGATGAGAAAGTTCGTATCGAGTGGTCTGTTTGCGGCGATCGCGTTTACAGGAGCGACGGGTTCGGCCCACGCGACTGATCGCACGCTTGAGCTATCGCCTCCGAAGACGCGCGCGTCGTTCGGAAGCGGCTACAGCAGCGTCGAACAAGAGTTCAGACCGCAGACCTGTGTCAGCTTCGGCGAGGAGCGCGAGCAGGGTCAAGGTGGTGGAGCTGATGCTCACTACAAGCAGATCATGAACAATTCAGAGCTCGCCGACGAAATGAGCCTCGGAGTCCAGGCTGGCTTCAAGGTGTCGATGGGTGTAGCGGGCGCGCAAGTTGATTCAAAGGTCAACTTCCTTCAAAAGACACAGACCAACTTCTTCTCGCAGACGATTCTCGCGGTCTACAAGAACCTCGATGCACCGAAGTTCATCAAGGGCGACATCAAGCTTCGTGATGAATACAAGAGCCTCAAGCCAAGTGAGTTCAAGCAAAAGTGCGGCGACTACCTCGTCCTTGGCATGCAAGAAGGGTCAGAATTTTACGGCACAGTGCAGTATGAAATCAAAGACAGCTCGACACTGACGGACTTCTCGACCAGCACGAAAGCGAGCGGTTTCTACGGGCCATACAGCGCAAACCTTGGTCTCGACTATGCGAGGAAAAACGCGTCGACGAACAAGAACCTCAACCTGACTGTCAACGCGATCAGCACGGGTGGCAACTCGCCCGTAACCACGATTGCTGAGCTTGAGGCCGAATACAAAGCGTTCCCTTCCAAGGGAAAGAAGAACATCGTCAAGATCATTGCCGTTCCTTACGAAGAGATTGTCGCAGACTGGCCGATGAAGGACCCGCTCGCGCCAATGACTTCGGACGAGAAGCTCGACAAGCTTGCGACCGTCGCGTTCGCGCACATTTCGCTCATCACCGATCTCAAGTTCATGAAGCACAACGAGAAGCTTTTTGCTCTCGGCAGCCAGGAAAGCACGCGCAAGTCGAGCCTCGCAAAGCTCGAAAAGTTGACCTCCGATTTCGAGTCAGCGCTCGACGCTCTCCGCAAGGACGCCAAAGGCTGCGACACGGAGTTCAGCGCAAAGTGCGAGAGCCTTTTCACAAAGTGGGAAAAGTGGGACGCGGCCGATCAGTATGAAAAATTGCCGCAGCGTTACACCTCGACGTGCACAGGCTTCACGCTCAAGTTCGAGAACTGGAAAGCGAACGGGTTCCCCGGCACTATCTTCGCGAACAATCGCCACGGTAAGGATGACAACTTCGGAAACAACAAAGTCAAAGTGACCGCGAAGTTCAAGTTGAAGCCCAAGGGCAAGCAGCTCGAAGCGTCGATGGATCTCAAGGTTGCCGAGGTCGGCAAAAAGGGCTTTGGGCACATCAACGAGGACACCTATTTCACGGGTAGCGACAGCGGCATCATCTTCGATCTCGCAGGAGCCTCCATGCCAGGCGCCGACCTGTCAAAGTGCAGCTTCGGCAAGCCGATTGTTGCGAAGGGGCCAGACGACGGCTCAGCCTCTGCCGAAAGCGGCAAAGGAGGACAGGACAAGCTTCAGGTCAAGGGCAAGGGCCTCGTGCAGAAGATGACCTGCGACATCTCGACAAAGAAGAACATGAAGATCTCTTGCACCGGCTTTCAGTTCGATGACATGCCGCTCAACCTCGTGAGCGAGCAAGACGCCGATGCCGACAAAGGCGGCGGCAAGTCGGGCGCAGGCGAGGCCATCAAGAACTCGCGCGCCGACTCCAAGAAGAACAAGGCCAAGCACGCGCCCAAAAGCAGCAAGGGTGGCAAGGGCAAAAAGGGCGGCAAGAAGGGCAAGTAAGCCTACAGACCCGACCGAAACTTGGCGATAGCCACCTGAGTTAGGCATCGTTCCATTCGTGAATCTTCACGGCTGGGTCGATGCCTATCTCGATCATTTAAGGGTAGAGCGAGCGCTATCGCCGAACACGCTTGCTGCCTACGCGCAGGATTTGAGCCTCATGCTCGCGCACCTGCCCGACAACAAAGCGGTCGAAACCGTCAAGTTGGATGACATTGCGTCGCTCTTTACGAAGGAGCACGAACGTGGTCAGTCTGCACGATCAAGCGCACGACGTTTGTCTTCGGTGCGTGGGTTCTTTCGCTTCCTCGTGAAAGAACATGTCATCGCCGAGGACCCAACTTCTCTTCTCGATCGCCCAAAGATACCGCGCAAACTGCCGCGCGTTTTGTCGGTTCAGGAAGTTGACCGTCTGCTCTCTGCACCCGTGATTCACACAGCCGTGGGGCAATTGCACTCGGCGATGATCCATTTGATGTACGCCTCAGGTTTGCGCGTGACCGAACTCGTGTCGCTGCGCGTGAGCGACGTGGACCTCGCGCGCGGACTTCTCGTCGTTCGTGGCAAGGGTGGCAAGACGCGCATCGTTCCAACTGCTGAGCGCGCACTTGATCACGTTCGAGCGTACCTGGGGACGGTGCGCCCAAATTGGGCCAAGGCCGGTGAGCTCGTGCTCTTTGTCTCCTCAAGGGCGAGGCCACTCACGCGCCAAGGTTTTTGGAAGTTGATCAAGCGCTACGCAGTCGTCGCTGGCATCACGCTCAACTTCTCGCCGCATAAGCTGCGTCACTCGTTCGCGACGCACCTGCTTGAGCGCGGCGCAGATCTTCGTGCCGTGCAGACAATGTTGGGCCACGCAGACCTGGGCACGACCGAGATCTACACGCGCATTACGGGTGATCACGTCCGAAACACACACCGAAAGACCCATCCCCGCGCGTGAACGTTCCGCGGTACGCTCTTGGGTCGCATGCGCGGGTTTGTCGATCTCCATTCCCACTGGGTGGCCAGCATCGATGATGGTGTGCGCACGATCGAAGATGGCATCGCTTTGCTCTCGCTCCTCCACCAGGCAGGTTTCGCGCATGTTGTCGCAACGCCTCACATGCGACCGGGCATGTTTGAGAACGACAAAGCAGCGCTCGAAGCCGCATATGAGAAGACCGTCGCGCAGCTCGTTCATCACCCAGGACCGCTGCCTACGTACTCGCTCGCAAGCGAACACTTTTTCGACGACGTCGTCTTCGAACGCCTTTTGCAACATCAAGGGTTACCTTACCGCTCGCAGAGAAGCGTTCTCATCGAATTCCCACCAGCGCACTTCCCGCAGCGCGTGGCCGCTCGTTTTGTCGATCTGAAGCGAAAAGGCTTGAGTGTCGTTCTGGCCCATCCGGAGCGCTATCAGCCCGTTTGGGAAAACGATCAGTGCCTCGACGATTTGCTCGACGTAGGCGTGCACCTGCTCCTTGATTTGTGCGCTTTGGTAGGAAAATATGGCAAGGCGCCCCAGAAGGCAGCCGAGAAGCTTTTGGGCGAAGACGCCTACGAAGCCGCGTGTTCTGATGCACATCGACCTGCAGATGTTGACGACGTGGTTCGATCCATTGAACGCCTTCAGAAACTTGTCGGTGTCGATGAAGCGAAACGCTTGCTG
>JAHFDZ010000119.1:0-10261 GCA_023248745.1 Myxococcales bacterium
TAAGCGTGAAGGTCGGACAACTGATCTCATTCGTCAACCATCCTTACGAACGCTACGGCGTCGACTTGTTTCTCTACAGCTGCGAACTCGAAAACGATGCGCTCGAGAAACGTATGGTGAACGACTTTCAGTGGGTCGCGAGCGACGCGTTCGAGAAGTACCCGTTCACACCTGCCGACGAAGCATCGATGAATAAGCTGCTCGGAGAAGCGTGATGCGCCAGTTGCTTGTTGCAGCGGCCCTGCTGGGTGTTGCGTGTGGGCAAAAGCGTGAAGCAGTAACGGCAAACACAACAGCGGCTGTTTCCTACGAACAAGCCTGCAATAGGGGCAAGCTTGAGGCATGCGTCAAGCTTGGCGTGATCAGCGAGAACGACGGTGAGTGGGCGAAGGCGATCGGCTTTTACAAGCAAGGATGCACCGGTCGCGTCATGTCGGGTTGTCGCAATCTCGGCCGTCTCCACCAAAATGGCCGCGGCGTTAAGAAGGATCTGGCGAGAGCTGCTGCGTTGTTTCAACAAGCGTGCTCTGGCGATGACATGTCTGGGTGTACGAGCCTGGGCTTCCTGTATTCGACAGGGCAGGGCAAGAAGGACGCCGCAAAGGCGGCGACTCTCTATCTGCACGCCTGCGTCGGCGGCAATATGCACGGGTGTTTCAGTCTAGGCTTTCTGTACCACCAAGGGCGGGGCGTTCGGCAAGACTGGGAAAAGGCCGCTGCGTTGTATGAGCAAGCCTGCAACGGCGATAGTCCAAAGGGATGCTACGGATTGGGCTGGCTCTACGCGAACGGCAAAGGCGTCACCGTCGACCTAGCAAAGGCGGCCGCATTGCATAAGCAAGCTTGCGATGGCGGGTTGGCCGCAGCTTGCCAAGGACTCGGCTGGCTCTACGCGAACGGCAAAGGCGTAAAGCAAGATCGCGAAAAAGCCGCGCGCCTGTTCAGGCAGGCCTGCAACGGCGGAGAGATGTGGGGGTGCGGCAATCTCGCGGAGCTTCACGAAACTGGCGACGGCGTAGGTCAGGACTGGGTGAGAGCTGCCGCCTTGTATGAGCAAGCCTGCAACGGCAACGAAATGTACGCTTGCAATAACCTTGCGCGGCTCTACGAAAAGGGACGCGGCTTGAAGCAAGATTTAGCCAAGGCCGTCGCGTTGTACGAGCGCGCCTGTGACGCCAACGACATGGGTGGCTGCACGAGCTTGGGATGGTTGTACGATACGGGTACTGGCGTTGCGCGCGATCCGAAGAAGGCGGCTGGGTTGTACGAGCGCGCCTGCAACGCGGGCAATCTAACCGCGTGCACAAACCTCGCTTCGATGCGCGCAACGCCCTGAAGCAGCTCCACAAGCTCCGCTCGCGCTTAACGCGTTTCACCCCCGAGCCGTTCACCTTCCCATAGGACGTGACCATGGCAATTAAGTTGAGCGCACAAACACCCGAAGTGTCGTACGCCAAGCCGACGGGCAACCCGTTTGAGGAGATACGCGCGCACCTTGACGCCTATCCGCAACACGCCGTCCTTCCGTTGCCGTACGACGCGCGATCGGTTGCGCTTGCGGCGCTCATTGTTGCCGAAACGATCGATCGCACCGATGCGAAAACTGCATTGACCGCGTTCGCGCGATCGGGCGCGTTTGATCCGTATTCGCTCGAGGTGCTCGCACCTGCTGCGCGTGCGGTGCTTTACATCTTGAGCCGAAGTCGCGAAGAGACGGCTGAGCACATCGAGACACTCATCGAAGACGCGATGAAGCTTCGATCCGAAATGATGCGCGTGCTCGAATACCACCTCGACCGCGAACGCGGCGTCATTGCGATGCTCGATCGCATGAAGAACCCCGAGCATCTGAACCTTGTCGCGGATCTCGAAAAGCTAGCCGACGCGTATTCCGCCTACGACATGATGCTCGCGAACGATCGCCGTCGCTATCGCCTCGACGACAGCGCGAGGGCACGTGTGCTGGCAAGAGCGTTGCGTGCAAGTTCGCCCGTGACCTTCGAACAACAAGATTGGACCCTGTGGCTTCAGCGCGCGTGGACTGCACTCGCGACCGCGTACGCCGACGTGTGTCGTGCTTCGCGCTACCTCTTCGAGGATGCAGAGAGTCAACGTCGTTTCGAACTGCTCCCACAAATCCCACGCGCGGCACGAACGCGCTCGGCATGGCTGCCTGAGGGAGGCTTGTCTTCGCCAAAGCCAAGACTATCGCGCGCCCCAGGAGCTATGCCGTCAGGAGAATTTACTTCTTCGATTCAGCGGGTCGCGGCACCCGTTCCAAGTCCGACACCCGAAGGCTCTGAAAATCGTAACAACGATCGCTTCGAAGTCGAGCTCGCCGTTACGCTTCACAGCGAATCGAACTTTTACACCGGCCTCGCCGAAAATCTTTCAGAGAGCGGCGTGTTTATCGCCTCGCACCAAGCGCATCCGATCGGCACGCTCATCGATGTGTCGCTCACCCTTCCCGATTCGCGCGAACCGCTCTGGCTTCGCGGTGAAGTACGCTGGGTGCGCAAATATCGCGACAGCATGAACGAGCCACCGGGTATGGGCATTCGTTTCATCGATCTCGCCGCCATCGACGAGGCACGCATCAGCACATTCCTCGGCAAGCGAACGCCGATTTACCACGAGACTTAGAGGGCTCGCGACGTGCGCAGCCCCGTGCTAGCGCGTGGAGGTCGTGCGTAAGGTCGTGTTTGCAATCTTGTTCGGGCTCGCTGGCTGTGACGTCAGTGAGCCCGCATACGTTCCGCCACCGTTGCCCAGCGATGACGGAGGCGGCGTTTTTGCGACAGCCGCTCCGTCCCTCGCGCTGCTCGATCATGTAACGACGCGGACGTCGTCAACGACCTTTATGGCGCGCGTTCGCGTGACAGGTGGCGCGACGCCAAGCGCGAGCATTCGGGGTGACGCAGCGACGGGTCCTCTCACCATAGAGGCCACGGCTGAGGCTGACGTTTTTGCGCTATCGGCAAGCAACTTGACCGATGGAAAGTACACCATTGTCGTCTCAGCGACGAACAGCCTTGGATCAAGTGAACCGCTGCGACTCGTATTTTGGGCAGAGCCGAAGACCTTTTCGTGGAACGGCGCGCTCCTCTACATGGTGATGACCGATCGCTTTCGAGATGGCGTGGCCTCCAACAACGCCGCGGCCATTGCGGGCGTCGATTCGCGTGCGCAATTTCTTGGTGGCGATCTTCAGGGCGTGACGCAAGCGATTGCCGAAGGAACGTTCGACAAGCTGGGCGTCAATGTTCTCTGGCTCTCGCCGTTTCACACCAACCCTGCGGGCAGCTTTCCGTCTGACGACGGCACGGCGCAAGTCGCCGGCTACCACGGATACTGGCCCATCAGGCCGCGAGAGGTCGACCCGCGCATCGGCGGAAAAGAAGCCCTTCTTTCTCTTGTGGCCGAAGCGCACAAGCACGGCATTCGCGTCATGCAAGACTTCGTGGTGAACCACGTGCATCAAGAGCACGACTACGTCAAAGCGCATCCAGACTGGTTTCGCACAGGGTGCGTATGCGGCACCGCGAGCTGCGATTGGACCGAAAAGCGTCTCGAGTGCTTGTTCACGTCTTACTTGCCAGACGTCAACTGGACGAACAGTCAAGCTGCTGAACAATTTGTGCAAGATGCGGTGTGGTGGATCGACACATTTCATCTCGACGGTATGCGCATCGATGCTGTCAAGCATGTTGAGGATGTTGCGATATTCAACTTGGTTGACCGTGTTCGCAATAGGTACGAAAAAGCCGGCACGCGGTTTTTTCTTACGGGCGAAACCGCGATGGGCTGGAACGGCGACACCCTGGCCGAGAACGCAAAAGAGTACGGCACGATCAATCGTTACCTAGGCAACGGTGGCCTTGATGGTCAATTTGATTTCGTACTTCATCACGCGGCAAGCTACCGCGTGTTCGCGTATCACGATCGCGGATTGGCCCACGCTGCCTACTGGACGCAGGCGAGCCAGTGGCAGTACGCACCCGGCAGCATCATGACGCCGTACATCGGCAGCCACGACACGCCTCGGTTCGTGACGTGGTCGACGTATCGCGAGGGTGACCGAAACGCCGCAAGCAACAAGTGGAGCGCGCCGGCTACGCGGCCGCCAGATGCGGAAGCTTACGTTCGACATCGCTTTGCGCTTGCGTGGCTTCTCACATTGCCAGGTGCGCCACTCGTTTACTACGGCGACGAATACGCAGCCTGGGGCGGCGCAGATCCGAACAACCGCGGCATGATGAAGCGTGAGAGCGCGCTTAGCGCCGAAGAGCAAGCGACGCTCGCATGGTCGCGCAAACTTGGCACCTTGAGAAAGCAACTGATTGCGTTACAAATTGGCAGCTACGTTCCCCTGTCGGTGAGCGACGACGCGCTTGTGGTGCTGCGGCAGGCGCCTTCGGGCGAGTTTGCAGTCGTGGGCCTCAATCGTGGAACCGCGTCAGCTACATTATCGGTCGCGTTTCCGCCGCTCGCAGGCATCAAGGATGGCGTCAAACTGCGCGATCAACTCGGTTCAAGCGTCTCAACGGTCACGTCGGCGTCGGTCACGATCACCCTCGCGGCGCGGTCAGCAGCGGTGTACGCAGAGTGACCTCGTCATGCGTTTGCTATTTGTCCTCGGCTTTTCTGCTCTCTGCGCCACAGCGAACGCAGAAGAGCCCCCTAAAGTAGACCCGCCATCGCCCGTTCCGCCAAAGGCGTACGCAAAAGAAGCGCGCCCCGAAATCCGACTCGCGGATCCGAACGAGCCAACAGGCAAGGGCCGGTTCGAGTTCGGTTCCTACGGACGCGTGTCGGTCGCAAGCGACCTTCGCGGCGGCACCGGACGCTCCACAAACATCGTGAGCCATGGGCCCCGCATCGACGAAGAGAGCTACACGGAGTTTGAGCTGAGACGCGAAGACGAATGGTCAAGCGGCTTTCATACCCGTGTGGTCACGTCGCTCGCACTCTTTGCGCCGTTCTTTCACTTCAGCGGGTCGCTCGATCAACGCGTCGGCGTACGCAACCTGTACGCACAAGCATCGGCAAAAAACTGGTCGCTTTGGGCCGGCTCGCGCATGTATCGCGGCGACGACATCTACCTCCTCAATTGGTGGCCGCTCGACAACCAAAACACAATGGGTGCGGGCGGGAGCTACCGCATCGATCACGGCCAGAGCGATACGACAATTGCGCTTCACGCGGGCATGCAGCGCCTCGACAACGCATTTCAGGCGCAACAGATTCAGTCGCCCATTCCTTTCGGCATCACGTCGATGGCGGTCACCGTGCTCGACCGCCCACGTACGATCGAAACGTTCAAATTCACGCACGTGATGCGGGGCAGCGACGCTCGCCCTGTGCTTGGCAATGCAAACGGTGGCCTCAAGTTCATTGGCTACGTAGAGGCGCATCAACTTCCGGCAGGTTCGTTTCGCGACACAACGCTGCAACAAGACAAGCCCCTACCGAGCGATTGGGGCTTTCTCGTCGGCGGACAAGTGACGTTCTACACGGGCAAGCGCGACACTTACGCATCGCTCTTTGTTAGGCACGCGCGTGGTGTGGCTGCGTACGATCCACTTGCCGTTCCATCGACGTTCGCATTCGATAGAACCACGCAAGGCACCGCTGAAACGCAAGTGGCCTTGGCGACCAATATTGAACTTGGTCCAATTACTTTACCAATGGCCGCGTACTTGCGGTGGTTTCGAGACGCGAGCCCAACCGAAACCTCGCTCTACAAGTACGACGAAGGGGCGATCGTTGCGCGGCCTCATGTGTTTTTTTCAGACCATTGGGGAATTGCGATCGAAGGCAGTTACCAATTACGGCGCCACGCGTTCCTTGACACAAAATCAGGTGGGCCCCTCACTAGCTCGATCCTCAAGGGCGGCATCATCCCTTTCTTCTCTCCAGCCGGTCGCGGCACGTTTAAGCGACCGCAATTTCGCCTCATCTACAACGTGACTTCCCGCAACGAGGGTGCTCGATCCCTCTATCCGCAAGACGACGCTTTCGCCTCGCGCGCTGTCGAACACTTTCTCGGTGCGGGCGCCGAATGGTGGTTCAACTTCAGCTCGTACCCGTGAAGACCATGCGCAAATTGGTATCTCGTATTGCTACATTTATCGCGATCGCCGCGGCGTGCGGCTCGTGCGTATCGATTCCCGAGGATGGCCAAAAACCCATCCTTGCAACGCACGTGGACGACTGGCGTGACGAAGTCATCTATCAAGCCCTCGTTGATCGCTTTGCCAACGGTGACATAAACAATGATTTTCGCGTCAAGCCAGGAAAGCTCGCGCGCTACCAAGGCGGAGACTGGAAGGGCATGCTGGATCACCTCGACTACCTCGAGGCGCTTGGCATCACGACGGTTTGGATCTCACCCATCGTCAAGAATGTTGAGACTGACGCGGACGTCGACGCGTACCACGGCTACTGGGCGCAAGACCTCACCGAGGTCAATCCGCACTTTGGCGATCTGGCACAACTGCGATCGCTCGTGAAGGCCGCGCACGCGCGCAACATGAAGGTCGTGCTCGACGTGGTGGTCAACCACATGGGCCAGGTCTTTTTCTACGACATGAATCTCAACGGCACCGCCGACATCTACCTTGGCGGAACGGGTGGCACGTCGCCAGTGCTGCGCAGCACCGAGTTCGATCCCGACTGGGATTCGCGCGGCGTCCAGGCATCGACGTCACTCGGCATCGCAGGCCGCGCGCCCATCGTGTTCATCAACGATCCGAGCATCAACCGCGTGCCACCAAGGCCCTTCATCATGGGACGCGGCGAGGCGTACCACGGGTTTGGTCGTGTTTTGAACTACGAGGAAGATGCGCAGCGGTTACTCGGCGATTTTCCAGGCGGCCTCAAAGACGTAGCGACCGAGGTGCCTGAAGTGCGCGCGACGTTGGTCGACGTGTACGCGAAGTGGGTCGAAGAGGTCGATTTTGATGGGCTACGACTCGATACCGTCAAGCATGTTGAACATGACTTTTGGAAGGTATTCGGCAAAGGAATTCGCGAACGACTCGCTGCGCAGGGCAAGAAGAAATTCCTCCTGTTTGGAGAAGCGTTCGATGGTCGAGACGAGTTGCTCAGCACCTACACGGCACCTGGCGAGCTCGATAGCGTCTTCTATTTCTCGCAGCACTACATGGCGGTGCGCGACGTGTTTGAGTACGCGTTCGACAAGACTCAGCAAAAAGGCACGCAGCAGATCGCCGACTTGTGGAACAAGCGCGCAACGCTCTACGGGACATCGCCGCAAGAGAACGGCATCGGAGTCGCACCTCAAAAGGCACTCGTCAACTTTCTAGACAATCACGACGTCGCGCGCTTTTTGTTCGAATCGAAGGGAGACACGGCAGCGCTTCGCAATGCGCTGACGTTCATCTTCACCGAAGAGGGCATTCCCTGCGTGTACTACGGCACGGAGCAAGACTTCACGGGCGGCAACGATCCTGGCAACCGCGAAATTCTCTGGGACAAGCACTTCGCAACATCGGGATACACGTTTTCTCACCTCGCAAACCTTGCAAAGCTGCGAAAGGCCTACGTCGCGCTACGACGGGGAAACACGAGCGTCCGATGGTCAAGTCACCATACGAACGACGAAACCGACGCCGGAATCTTCGCATTCGAACGAACTGGCGGCGACGCAGCCACAAGCTACGCGCTCATTGTCATGAACACGAATGCACGAAAAACGAGCGAGACGCGTGCGGATGGAACAACAATGGCTGTGACCGCGCCGCCTGGCACAACATTGGTCAATGTACTTGATCCACAGCGCCCAACGTTCGCAGTGGGAGCGGACGGAACGCTCTATGTGTCGCTGCCTGCGCAAACGAGCGCGGTGCTCGTGCCAAGTGGGCAAGTCGTACAGTGATAGACTTTGCTAGGGCGTGAAGGTTGCCTGCAGACCGAGACTCAACCAATGCGCAGGGTCAGAGCTCTCCACGGCCGCGTCGAGCACGTTGTACGCAACCTGAACGCCAAGCGCGAAGTTCTTCGTCGCGGCGTATCGAACGCCGATCCCGCCGTCGATCGCGACCCCGTGATCGCTCTGCTCGGCGTCAAAGTCGAGACCATTCGCATAACCCCACCCCACGTGCGCGAAGACGAAAGGGGCTAGTGTCTGGGACGAGAGCGTTAGTCTGACGCCAGCTGCCGCGCGAAGAAGGCGAGTGCTGTATCTGTTGGCAAACCACGAGTGACCGACGGTCAGCTCGGGCGCAAGCGAAAGACCTCCGATGGGTATCTCGTATCCGAGAGAACCCGTAAGTCCGACGCCACCTGATGTTGGCCTCTGCGTCAGCAACGCACCGTCAACTTGTGCACCGATGCGAAGCTGCGCTTGCGCGCCGATGGAAGTCGTGAGCGCGAGGCAAGTGAAGAGTGAGAACGGCATGCCGAGTCGCCGCGATGAAATAGGATATGAAAGCATTCGGGAGCCTAGCACGGCCACGAGACCAATCCGCTCATTGCCGAAGTACCGCGAACCACAGTCAAGTAACTTAACCAGCACACCGTTAACTCTCACGGCATATTGTGCGCTTGTCGCCAGCTGCCCGAAGACCACCGCCGATAGAGAAGCGCAGCGGCGAGTGTCGTCTCGGCGAGAAATCCGTACCATCCGCCGAGCGCTCCGAGACCCATCTTGCGGCCGAGAAAATAGGCTGCCGTCGGGATGCAAACCCACACGGCGGTCACGCTGAGCACAGCGCTGTAGCGGGCGTCTTTCGCACCGCGAAGGGCTCCACGAAGAACGATGTTCACGGCATCTGCAAGTTGAAATACCGCGGCGACGAGAAGCAACTTGGTCGCAATCGCCACCACTTGGTCGGAGTCACGAAACCATCTCGCAATGCCGCTACCAAAAAACGCGAACACGATTCCACAACCGCCCATGAAGAGAAGCGCGAGAACAATGCCTGTGCGCGCCGCGAGCTCGGCATCGCGCGGCGCTTTGCGACCGAGCGCTTGGCCAACCAGCACGCTCGTTGCTTCGCTGATCGCGGTGCCGGGCAAGAACGAGAATCGAATGACGCCGAGTGCGATGTGGTGCGCAGCGACTTCGGCGGCACTCATGGCGCCCAGCAACGACGTAAATGTCGTCATGGCGAGAAGCTCGAGTCCAAATTGCAAGCCAGTCGGGGCGCCGAGACTCGTCACTTCTGCCGCAGCCTTGGTCAAAGGTAACTTAGATTGCACATTTTTCGTATGCCGAAAAAGTAGGGCAACGAGCACCACACCGTTAAGAGTCGTGACGATTGCGGTCGCATAGCCGGCACCTTGCAAGCCGAGCCGTGGCAGACCCCACGATCCAAATGCAAGCCCGTACGCCAAGACCGCGTTCGCGATGTTGCCGGCGATCGTTACGATCATGGGTGTGCGTGAATCGCCGATCGCTTGACGGTGCTGAATGAGTGCACTCATCACAAAGATGCCCGGCGCGCCCCACGTCACCGCCGAGTAGAACTCGGTGGCAATCGGGATGATCGCCTCCGCGATGCCCACCAGGCGAAACACCCACGAGAGATCACGACCAACCGCCCACACGAGCACGCCGACGAACGCGCCGATGAACGCGCCGGCCTTTGCATAGGCAACGCCATGCTCTGACTCGCCGCGACCGACGGCGTAGGCGGTGCGCACCTTAACGCCACGCATGTAGCCGAACACGGTGACGTAGTTCAGATACATGAACACCTGCGCCACGCTGACGCCCGCGAGTTCGTTGTCACCGAGCTTGCCGACGATCTTCGAATCGACGAGGAAGATCGTGCTGTCGCCGAGCATCGCCAGGATGATGGGCCACGCGAGCGCAAGCAGCTCTGCCGCACCACTTCTGGAAAACCAAGGAAGGCGGTTATCTGGTTCGGTTGCTGCCAAATCCGCCATCTCATTCCCCTTATCGTGGGCCACTGCGACGTGCACGTCGATTCCTCGGCGCTATGCTGGCGCGGATGCGGATTCGGGGGTGGGTGGTCATCGCTGCGATCGGGTGTAGCGGCCAAGGCATCATCGACGTTGCCAATGTCGATGGGAGCGGCAGTGGCGCTGATGCTGACCTCGCCGACGGCGGGCGACTCGATGCTGCAACCGATGCACCACCGACAGATGCCGCAACATCCAACGCGCCGACACGTTACGTAACGACCGCACGGCACTCTCCGTACGCGCCGTCTGTGGTTGCGAACCTAAAGGCCGTGCTGGCTGGGGGCAACCGAGGGCAGCGTGCACTCTC